>JAKPQQ010000204.1 GCA_029557215.1 Fibrobacterota bacterium
CCCGACGGGCTCACGGTGGTCTCGCCCGATCGCGCCCGGGAGGTGATCGACGCGCTCCCGGTGGGAAGGTTCTTCTCGGTCGGTCCCGTCACGGAAAAACGGCTTCTGGAAGCGGGCTGGAAGACGGGCAAGGACCTCCACCAGGCGGGCCCCCAGGCCCTGGAACGGATCCTGGGCCGGCAAGGGCTGTTCCTGTACGGACTGAGCGACGGTTTCGATCCCAGACCGGTCGAAGCCCGCCGCGAAACCCGCTCGGTGGGGGCCGAAGACACCTTCCAGCGCGACACCACCGACATCGCCTGGATGCGCGGGTTCCTGGCCACGTTGGCCGCCAAGGTCGCCGATCGCCTGGCCCAGAAGAACCTGGAAGGGCGCACCGTCACGCTCAAGGTGAAGTTCCACGACTTCCGGCAGGTCACCCGCTCGCGCACCTTCGACGAGACCATCGGCAACGGCGAAAGCCTGCTGTCGGTGGCCTTGGACCTGCTCTGCGAAACCGACGCCGGCCGGATTCCCGTGCGTCTGCTGGGGATCCAGGTGAGCCATTTCGAGGACGCTCCCGATCCGGACCGCGAAACCTGGGAGCAACTGGAACTTCCGCTGGACTGACCTCCGTGGCATCGACGCTCCGGGAGTGGTAACCTGGAAGTCGACCCTTCGTCTTGGAGGCTGCAACGTGAACGGATCTCGCGCCATCCCCGCCCTGGTCGCGGCACTGGCCCTCGGATGCTGGGGCCAGGTCCCCGGCAATCCCATTCCCCCGGCGCCCGACGCGCCCACGCCTCCGCCATCGGTCCCGAGCGCTCCCGCGACCCCGGTGGCCCAGCCCGCGCCTCAAGCGCCCCCACCCGGCGCCGCGCCGACCGTCTCATCTCCCGTCGCGAACCCGCCGCCGGGGGCGATGGCGCCATCGGCGTCCCAGGCCCCGAAGCCCAAGAAGTCCTCCAAGCCCCTCCTGGCCGTGATGCCGTTCGAGGCACGCCAGGTGGGAGCCGACGAAGCCCAGATCCTCGCCGAGGCGATCGCCTCCGAGCTGGCCTCCACCGGCGAGGTCCGCCTGATGGAACGCTCCCAGATGGACAAGATCCTTTCCGAACAGGGGTTCCAGCAGTCGGGAACCTGCAACGGCGCCGAATGCGCCGTGGAGGTCGGACAGATCCTGGGCATCGACCGGATGGTGGTGGGCTCGGTGGGGCACATCGGCAAGACCTACGTCCTGAACGCGCGCATGGTCGACGTGGCCACCGGCGAAGTCCTGAAATCGTCATCCCGCAAGGACCAGGGCGCGATCGACCAGATTTTGTCCACGCTCGTCCCGCAGGTGGTTTCCGAGCTCATGGGGCGCAAGATCGAGACCAAACCCCAGAACGCGCCACCCGTCGCGCAGTTTTCGGCGCCACCGCCCGCCGAGGTCTGGTCCGATTCCATGATCGTGGTCTGGCAGGCTTCCGACGACAAGTCGCTGGCGGCCGTGCACCTGACCCTGGCCCGCGCCGATCGACCGGATTCCGTCATCCTGCGCGACATGCGTCCCGTCCGAGGCACGCTGGCGAACGGATCGACCCTGCTTCGGTTTCCCGCCAAGATGGATTCGGCCAACTACATCCTGAAGGTCTCGGCCGAAGACAACGAGAAGCTCGCGGGATCCAGCCAGGTCTACTTCCAGCGCAGGATCCGGATCAAGGAATCCGGTTCGAGCTGGGGCTGGTGGCTGTTCGGACTGGCCGTGGTGGGAGGAGGAGCCGGGGCCGCCTACTACCTGATCCAGCAGAGCGAAGACACGGAATCCTCGAACAGCTCGTCCTCCCGCTCGTTCGAAGTGACCTGGTGAAGGAGAACGCCATGCGCAACAGAAGCCTCTTCAAATCGGCAGCGCCGTCCCTCCTTCTGCTGCTGGGATCGTGCGAACTCGCCGAACCCGTCCGGGAGCCGCAGGAGCGTTCTTTCGCGCCCCGCATCCTGGTGGCGCCGCAGTGCGACAGGATCCGCCTGGAGGTGTCGGAAGTCCCGCTCGACTCCTGGTCGGGCTACACGCAAGGCCCAGTCCAGCCGTTCTACCGGTCGTCGGAAGTCCCGTTCTCCGTCGGCAGGACGTCCGTGCAGGGAATCCCCTCCGATCTGCCGTTGAGCTTCCGCGTGTCGGGACTGGACATCTCCGGGACTCCGGTCTGGAGCGTCGGAGGCTCCGTCCCCGCGGAAGGAACGAACCCCAAGGTGGAAATCGGATACGGAACCGGATACGAACCCAGGACGATCGCCACCCCGGAGATCGGGACCTACAACCCGCTCTCCCCCACGATCTCCTGCCAATCGTCCGCCTGGCCATCCTGGACGCTCGACGGATCGCTTCCCGGTCCCAACAATCCGGCCACGTCCATGACGACTCCCGTCCAGATGCTTGCTGGTCAAAAATTGACAGCGCGTTGCAGCGACGGGATCGTGTGGAGCCCTCCGGCCGTCTACGACGCCCCGAACCAGTCCTGGGTCCCCACGGGCCCGGGAGCGGTGCTGCCCCCTCTGGACCTGTCGATCTACACGGCGAGCGGGTCCGACAACATCTACGCCGGAGTGAACCAGGCGGGGTATTCGTACTCCAACTGGAAGCTCGTCTACAGGTTCGGAACCACCGGCGATTGGAGCGTCTCGGATTTCGTGGGCATCCCGTTTTCGGGATCGGGAATCTTCCAGGCCTACGCCATCGCCTCGAACAACATGGTGGACTGGGTCGCCGGTCCAGTGACCGAAATGGCCTATCCAGAAGCCACCGCCATCGGCCCAGGAACCTTCTTCCCCGCCCCGGAGATCGAGCTCCCATGGGGAACCAGCGGCTACGCGGGAATCGACTTCGACGCTTCCAGCCATTCCGGTTATTCGTCCTGGCGCGTCGCGGTCCGGAATTCGTCGGAATCGTCGTGGCGCGTGTACCCGGTCCCCCACGAGGAATGGCTCAGCGGAACCGGAACGCTGTCGGCCTACATGATGGCCTGGGACGGAACCCGCTGGGTGGCCGGCGAATCCGTTTCCCAGCCCTACCCCATGGACAAGCCCGCGCCCACCGCCGACGGCCCGAGCAACGATCTGGGAATGGTCGCGATCCACGCCCCGGCCACGCTCGGCGCTCCGATCACGTTTTCCAATCCGTATCCTTCCAGCGAATTCGAGTCCTGGAAGGTGGCGTTCAAAACCTCGGACATGACCGACTGGAAGATCGGGTCGCTGGACACCAACCTCGTTCCTTCCAGCTCCGGAACCATCCAGGCCTATCTGGTCGCCTGGTCGCCCAGCCGATTCCAGTGGGTGTACGGCTACCTGGTCACCTCCGAATACCCGGTCACGATTCCGGCTCCGACGCTCATCCCTCCAGGCGGGCCGTTGCCAAGCACCGACGTCACCACGCCCACGGCGCTTCCCGGCAAAGCCACGTTCCACCCCTCCTACCTCGTCGGCGAGTACACCAACTGGATGGTGGCCTGCAGGCGCGGAGACATGACCGAATACCAGATCATCCCCATCGATTCGTCGCTTGCGATCACGTCGAACACGACCATCTACGCCTACCTGATGGCATGGAATCCGACCAACAAGGCATGGCAATCCGGACCGCAGAACATGGTCGCCGTGACCAGCGGCCAATCGATCCTGACTCCGACCCTGGTCCCATCCGGCGGTCCGCTCCCGGTTCCGAACGTGCTCGGGATGTCGTATCTGCCTTCGTCCATCACGTTCCGAACCAACGCCACCACGACGGATTCCGGCAAGTACAAGGAATGGATGGTGGCCTACAGGATCCTCGGGACGGCCGATTGGAACCTCATCAAGGCCGACCAGGCGGGCTACATCGCGCAGAGCATTCCCGTCACCGTCGCGGCCTATCTGCAAGCCTGGGATCCGTCGTTGTCCAAGTGGGTGTCGGGCCCCGAAACCACCCAGGATCTGCCGATCGTGGTCAACGTGGATGCTCCCGTGATCAAGGACCTCGCCGGCAACATCCTGGGGACGACCTGGGAACGCGAAGGGTTGACGATCGCCTTGGACATGCAAGCCAAGGGAACCATCTACTTCACGACCAACGAGCTCGAGCCGGATTCCAATTCCAGCTGGACGGAAAAATGGACTCCCGGAAAGATCCTGACCTTCGCGGCGACCTCCGAGTACCTCGCGATCCGAGCCATCGCGGTGGTGGACGGCAACAAATCCCAAACCACCACGCTGACGGTGAAGCGTCCGACCTGGGCCAACAAGGACAACAGGGCCGCGGGTTGCGTGGAATCCAACGGCAGCCAGGTGTTCGCCTGCGGCGACGCGACCGGCCCCTGGTACTGGTCGCCGGGATCCGGATGGACCTCCATCGATCCTTCCTGGAACGGCGGCGAAGTCAAGACCTTGCGCGTGACGGATTTCGACCTGTTCCTGGCCACCAAGTCCGGGGAGATCTGGTGGGCCAAGCTGGCGAGCCTCGGTGATGGATTCACCCAGTTGGGATCCAGCCTGGGTACCGTGGGCGGGTTGGAATTCTTCAACGACACCCTCTGGGCGACCACCTCCGGCGGGCCCAAGTACCTGGATTCTGCGACCTTGGCCTGGGAAACGCCTCTCGACCTTCCGAGCCCGACCCCGTACTGGGGCGGCACGCCCGGCCCCGCCTGGCAGGACGGCGAACAGCTTTGGATGGGATTCTCGAACCAGCTTTGGCGCCACGGACCGGCGACAGCATCGGTTTCCGTCCCATGGCTGGATTGGACCTACATCGGTTCGACCATCACCTGGATCGGGCGCGATCCGTTCGCTCCGACCGGCATCGCCGTCGGCACGAATTCGGGTCTGCAACAAGTTCCTTCCGTTCCCGGCGGCACCGCATCGACCCAACTGTATTCGGGCATCCCGGTGATCCAAGCCGTGGGCGTCAAGGGAGCGGGCTTTGTCGCCACCGACAACCAGGGCGGGAGCGGGGGCGTGGGACGCATTCCCGGGTGGATCGCGACGGCGATCAACACAAACCGGGCATGGCCCACCAGCGGAAACACGGGAGTGTCCTGCCAAGGCATCGGGCGGTTCTCGTCCAGCGGCAAGGACTGGATGCTGGCCACCACCTTGCAAGGCACCTACGTGATCCGGATCCTGGAATGACCGCGATGCCCGCCGTCCCTGGAACGGGATGGCGGGCGATCGCGGCCGACTACGCCCGCTTCTTCACCACCAGACGGTAGAATTCGGCGTTCTCGATGGGTTCCAGGTGCAGGATCTCGTGGCCATCGTTGCGCAGCGACGCGGGCACCATGCGGAACGGTTCGCCCTGGTCCAGGATGACTTCCAGTTCCTGTCCGATCTCCATGGTCTCCAGCTTGAGCTTGGCCTTCACGTAGTTCATGGGGCAGGCCACTCCCTTGAGGTCCAGGAGCGGGATCGTGGATTCGCCTTGGACGGTATCCACGATGGCCTCGGGCTTGAACTTCTCGGGCTTCCAGCGGTAGACCTCGGTCACGCCTTCGATGAACGCCCCCGCCTCGGCCACGTACTCGCGCGCGAAGGCCTCTTCGGACCTGGCCGGAGGATCCACCAGGAGATCGGCGACTTCCGGAAGCGCGTTGTTGGATCCGTAGAATTTGTTCCAGGTGGCCAGGTCCTCGTTCCATGACTTCGGCTCCTCGCCGGCGTTGGACAACCCCGCGCGCAGGGCATGGCCCACCGCCTCGTGGGCGTTCTTCACCGCGTCGGTCCAGAAATTGTCACCGATCAGGTTGCGCGCCATCTTCTGGGTGTTTTCCGCGTCCAGCAAGGCCTCGTTGATCAGGTCGGTCACGCCGCCGGCGCATTCGCCCTGCCCCATGGCGGGGTTGTAGTCCTCGTCCTCGCCCCAGTCGCGGAACGCGTCGGGATCGGCGTCGTAGCTTGGGAGTTCGGCGTAGGGGGCCAGCAGGCTCTTGACCCGGTCGTCCGGCAGGGCGAGCAGGAAATCGTCCAGCGTGGACGCGCCGCCTTCGGCCTTCCACCTTTCCAGAAGCTTGGCCACGGCCTGGGGAGCCTTCTTGGTGGACACCCTCACGGACCTGCGCGCCATGCGACGGATTCCGTTTTCCGCGCCGCCCGCCAGCATGAGCTGGGCGAACGGAGCCACCTTGCCGCCGCCGGCCCGCAGACCCACGCCGTGGAACCCGATCGTCGCGATGTGGTGCTGCCCGCAGGAGTTGGGGCATCCCGAGATCTTGATGCTGGATCCGGCCACGTCCAGTTCGGGACGTTCCGTCAGGAGCTTGGTGATCGCGACCGCGAGCCCCTTGGACGACGTCATGGAAAGGTTGCAGGTGCTGCGTCCGGGGCAGGCCAGCACGTTGGAGATCCTGTCGAACCGGTCGTCCGCCAATCCGAGCTCGGCCAATCCCGCGTACAGGGCGGCCAGGTTCGCCCGAGGGACCGACGCGATCACCAGATTCTGGTCGGGAGTGGTCCGGATGTCGCCGTCGGCGAGCGAATCGGAAAGATCGCAGACGCGATCCAGCACGTCGGCGTGCAGGTCGCCCAGCTCCACGCGCACCTTCACGGAATACAGGTCCTTGCCGCGCTGCGCCACCACGTTGCGTTCCACCCACTCCCCCGGGGCGCCATCGACCACCAGGCCGTCCTTGCTGGACACCTCGCGGACCAGCGCCAGACCCAGGCTCGCGGGCTCCAGCACGAGCGAGGCGCCGTATTCGGAATCGGCCAGTTCCTGGAAGAGTTCGCGGTAGATCTGACGGAACTTGACGATCCCCCACTTCTCCTTCACGAACTTCATGCGCGCCTTCATGCGCTGCTTGCGGTTGCCGTGGGCGTTGAACAGCCGCAACAGCGCCGTGACGCAAAGCAGGGTCTGCGACACGGGGAGGAATTCCTCCACCACCTCGGCCGGGTAGGGCTGCGCGCCCAGGCCCCCGCCGGCCACCACCCGGAACCCGAGGATTCCGTTTTGCTTGGCGGCGATGAATCCGATGTCGTTGATGGTCGTGAGACCGCGATCGATCTCGCTTCCCGAAAAGCCGATCTTGAACTTGCGCGGGAAGTTCTGCGAATAGGGGTTGCGCAGGCAGTGCAGGAAAACCTTGTCGGCGACCGGACGGAAATCGAATTCCTGGTCGGGGCCGATCCCGGCGAACCAGTCGCCGGTGATGGCCCGCACGGTGTTGCCGCAAGCCTCGCGGCTGGTGATGCCGTCGGTCGCCAGGTCGTCGATCAGATCGCCCGTCTGGATTCGCGGGATGTGGTGGATCTGCAAAGCCTGGCGGGTGGTGATGTGCACGATCCCGTTGGAGCGCTTGCGGGCCTGGTCCCCCACCGAGCGCAGCATGGCCGTGTCGGCCACGCCGTAGGGAACCTTGATGCGGATCATCTGCACCCCGGGCTGCCTCTGGCCGTAGATCCCCTGCCAAAGCCTGCGCTTCTGGAAGGCGGATTCGGGAACGCGGCCTCCTTCGAAATCGGCCAGCACCTTGCGGAAATCGGCGATTTCTTCGACCACCACTTGCGATTTTTCAAACTTCAGCGCCATCTTGCGGCCCCTTTCCTAGTTTTCCTATCGGAATAAAATACAATCGAAATTCCCGAAGAGGAAGACCCAACTGAGAAAAAGTCGCGATTCCTCGATTTGACCGGATGACACCCGGTCCATCGGGCTTGTCCACGAAATCGACCCCACGAATTCCATCGACGATCCGCTCGGACCTCCCGAAGGGGGCTGCGCCGGATTCCGGCAAAGGTGAACAATTCCCGTCAAAGATTGTGGCGCGACGAATTCTGGAATGGGACACTTGCGAAGTGACACCGGAAATGCTGCAGGAACTGAGGAACCGGATCGCCAGGGAAGCCGACCTGGTCGAGGAGATGGCCGACTTCCAGACGGAAGGCCTCGTGTCCCTGCGCAGCCGGTTCGTCCACTCCGATTTCTCCGATCTGGTCGCGCGCAAGCGCCAGGCCATGGAACGGCTCGCGGCCGGACGCGAAGAGATGCGCCCGCTCACCGCGGCCTGGATCAAGGAACGCACCGAGGACGGCCTGGCGGATCCCGAAGTGGAATCGGAACTCGCCCGTCTCAAGACGGCGTTCGACCGGGTACGGTCCGTGGAAGACGAGCTGGAGGCCATGGCGACCGCCTACCTCGCGCGGTCGGCGGGCGAACCGTCTCCCATCGAAGACAGAATCCGCCTCCACCGAAGCTGGACGTGACAGCCCCCGTCGCCTCGCCTCCGCCGATCCCCGAAGCCCTCAAGCCGGTCTTCTCGTGGTTCGAATCGCACGTGGAAAAGCTCTCCACCGCCTACTCCGCCCTGGAACACCGGGTGGGGATCCTGGACAAGCAGCTGGAACACCGCAACGCCGTGCTGGAAAGCCTCCTGGACAGCCTCCACGACGGCGTCCTGATGGTGGACCTGGACGAGCGCATCACCATGGTGAACGACCGCGCCGCGCAGATCCTGGCTCTGGATCCGCTGGAAGTGGTGGGACAGACCTTGTCGGAAGTGTTCCCGTTCCAGAAGGACTTCACCGATCCTCTGCTCCACAGCCTCCACGAAGGCGTGCCGCTGCGTTGGGTGGAGGTCGTTTGGCTTCGCACCCTGGACACGCCGATCCCGTTGGGCGTGAGCACCGCCCCCGTGCGGGATCCGCAGGACCGATGCCTGGGCGCGGTGGCCAGCTTCCAGAACATGACGCACCTCAAGCAGATGGAACGCGAACTGTCGCAGACGCGCACCCTCGCCGCGCTCGGAGAGATGGCCGCGACCGTCGCCCACGAGATCCGCAACCCCCTTGGGGGGATCGGAGGGTTCGCGCGGCTGCTGCAGCGCGACCTCCCCGAAGGAGATCCGCGCCGGGCGCTTTCCGAAAGGATCATCGAAGGCGTGGGCTCGCTCAACAAGATCGTGACCAACCTTCTGGCCTACACCAAGCCCATGGAGACGCAATTGCGCGAAGTGGAGCTGGAGCCCTGGCTGGACGAACTCGCCGAGTGGTGCCGCCAGGAAGCGCAGGAATGCGGCTTGTCGGATTTCGACATCCACCTGGACATCGAGCCCCGGGCGCGCACCGGGAGGTTCGATCCCGAGAAGCTGCGGCAGGTCATGCTGAACCTGCTCATGAACGCCGTGCAGGCGCTGGGCGAACGCGGCAGGATCCGCATCTGCGCCCGCCGATCGCAAGGACTTCTGGTGATCGGGGTGGAAGACGACGGAAAAGGCATCCCGACGGAAACCATCAACGAGATTTTTAATCCATTTTTCACGACGAAGGAGAACGGGACCGGACTTGGCCTCGCCATCGTCCGGAAGATCGTGGAGCTCCACGGGGGCAACCTCTTCGTGGAAAGCGCTCCGGGATCCGGATCCCGATTCGACATCCACCTACCGCAACCGATCCAGGACTGAATGGCACGCATCCTCATCGCAGACGACGAAGCCCTGATGCGCGACATGGCCGGCGAAAGCCTGCGACGCCGCGGTCACGAAGTGACGCTCGCCCGCAACGCCACCGAAGCGCTGGAGAAGTTCGACGACGCGTTCCAGCTCGTGCTTTCCGACTACAAGATGCCGGGAATGACGGGACTGGATTTCCTGAAGAAGATCAGGGAACGCAAGTCCGACGTCCCGTTCGTCATCATGACCGCCCACGGCACCGTGCAGGTGGCGGTGGAAGCCATGCGGCATTCGGCTTGGGACTTCCTGGAAAAGCCGTTCGACCCCGAAGTGCTGGAGCTCACGGTGGAACGCGCTCTGGAGGTCCACGGGCTGCGCCGCGAAAACCGCCGCCTGCGCGAAGCGCTCGACGAACGGTTCCACATCGTGGGTTCGTCGCAGACCCTCAAGTCGGTCCAGCAATTGATTTCCCAGGTGGCCCCCACGCGCACCACCGTGCTCGTGCAAGGCGAATCGGGCACCGGCAAGGAACTGGTGGCCCGCGCGCTCCACGACGGCTCGCCGCGCCGCGACAAACCGTTCGTGAAGGTGAACTGCGCCGCCCTGCCCGAAAGCCTGTTCGAAAGCGAACTCTTCGGCCACGAAAAGGGCGCCTTCACCGGAGCCTTGCGCAGCCAGCGCGGCAAGTTCGAACTCGCCGACGGCGGCACCCTGCTTCTGGACGAGGTCTCGGAAATGCCGCTTTCCATGCAGGCCAAGCTGCTTCGCGTGCTGCAGGAACGCGAAATCCCCAAGATCGGATCCGAGACCGAGATCCCGGTGGACGTGCGGATCGTG
>JAKPQQ010000214.1 GCA_029557215.1 Fibrobacterota bacterium
CTTGATGGGCGACAACGGTCGTTCCAACTCGATCGCCTGGCGCAGGACCTCGGTGATGTCGAGTTCGCGCAGGTCTTCCGGCACCACCACCTGGTAGGTTTCTTCACCGTCGTCTTCCCAATCGGGTTCCTTGACGGAGCCCTTGCGGCGGATCAGGATCGTGAACGGAAAATCGAGATCGGCCTCGAACTCTTCGAGACTGCGCCCGCAGATTTCGCGGGTGCGGCAAGCCACCTGGAGGTGCGCGATGGTCTCGCGGGGTCCGACATCCGCATACCCCGAAATCCGGACCGGTCCGACGACCTGGGCGTCTTTCAGGTCCTCGATCGGATCGGAATCGACGGTCAGCGCGACCGGCTCGCGAGGGGCCGTCCAGCGGACGATGGGTAACAACACGGACCGGAGGTCGGAAGCGGCGCTCATGCGTCAAAGATAGCGTCGCCGAAGCCCGGACGGATGGAGTTTGCGGCATCCCGCCCGGTACCGGCGACCGGAGCGCGCCGACAATGGCCTCGTGGACAACCGGACCGCCCCTCTACCCGATCTTGAGCACGTGGGCGGGGCAGATGCCGGGATCCAGCCTCACGTAGTTGGGTCCGGCGTTCCAGGTCCAGCGCTCCTTGGTGACAAGATCCGTCACAGGGTACGGGGCCCATCCGATCTTGAGATCGTCCCAGGGCGCGTCGATGGTGCCCTCCTGGGTGGATGTGTAGTCGCAGTTGACCACCACCAGCAGCCGGTCGTCGCCGGCCACCTTGGTGAAGGCCAGAAGGTTGGGGTTGGTGGTTTCCACGAACCGGATGTTGTGCCACTCCTGCAGCGCGGGATGGCTGTTGCGGATCTCGTTGAGGGTGCGGATCCAGTCCTTGATGTGCCCTGGACGGTTCCAGTCCCACACCTTGTACTGGTACTTCTCGGAATCCAGGTATTCTTCCCTGCCCGGAACCGGGGTGGCTTCGCACAGCTCCCAGCCGTTGTACATGCCCCATGCCGGCGAAAGCAGCGCGGCCAGGGCCGTGCGCACCAGGAACGCCGGCCGGCCGTGATCCTGGCAGTGGTGCGGATTGATGTCGGGCGTGTTGGTGAAGAAATTGGGGCGCATGAACTCGCGCTCGGGAAGCCCGGTCAGTTCCTCCACGTAGGCGCGCATCTCCTTGGCGGATTCGCGCCACACGAAGTAGGTGTAGCTCTGCTGGAATCCCATCTTGGCCAGCATCTTCATGGGCTTTGGGCGGGTGAACGACTCGGAGAGGAACACCGCGTCGGGACAGCGCTTCTTGACTTCGCGCATCAGCCACTGCCAGAACCCGAACGGCTTGGTGTGGGGATTGTCTTCGCGGAAGATGCGGATGCCCTTGGAGATCCAGAACAGGTGGATGCGCAGGAATTCGCGCCACATGCCCTCCGCGTCGGGTCCGTAGTAGTGGAACGCGTAGATGTCCTCGTATTTCTTGGGAGGGTTCTCGGCGTATTTGATCGTGCCGTCGGCCTCGCGGTAGAACCATTCGGGATGGCTCTTGGCGTAGGGGTGGTCGGGGCTCGCGTTCAAGGCCACGTCGAGCGCCACCTGCATGCCGTGCTCTTCGCAGGCCGCGATGAACCGCTCGAAGTCCTCCATGGTGCCCAATTCCGGGTCGATCGCGTCGTGGCCGCCGTGTTCGTTGCCGATCGCGTAGGGGCAACCGGGCTCGCCGGGCTGGGCGCGCACCGAGTTGTTCTTCCCCTTGCGGTTGGTCTTTCCGACGGGGTGGACGGGAGGCACGTAGAGCACCTGGAACCCCATGGCGGCGATTTCCGGCAGGCGACGGATGCAGTCGTCCCAGCTGGCTGGGCCGTCGGGGTTGGTTCCTTGCGAACGCGGCCACATTTCGTACCAGGCGCCGAATCGCGCGACGACCGGATCGACGATGAGGTCGTAGATGTGCGAGACGGATTCCAGGCCGGTCTTTTCCGCGGTGCCGCCGAACCGGAATTCGAACAAGCCGACCTCGGTCAGCTTGATGCCGCCCGTCCAGCGGTCGTTGCCCAGCGACTCCATGGCGTAGCGCTGCCAAGCCCCGCCTTCCTTGCGGAATTCCCACCAGGTGGTGAACTTCTCGTGGCCGAAGAGCCAGATGTCGGCGGCCACTTCCAGCAGATCCCCGACTTCGCGCTTGACCGGGAACAATCCGCCATCGACCGAGGGCGTGACGCCCTCGAACGAGAAACACGAGGTTTCGGGCGGGATCGGCTCGGTGGGGCCGACGGCCAGCAGCGGATGTTCCGGCGCCGCGGCCTTGGCGGATTTCGCCTTGGTCGGCTCGGCGACGGATGCGGCCGCCTTGGACTTTGCGGCGGGCTTGGAGGCTTTCACGGGAGTCTTGGACATTGTGGATCTCCGATCCGGAACGCTCGCGGCTCCGGATGCAACGGATGGAATCTAGTCTCGAGGGCGCAGATGCCGGACCGGTTCAGTGCCGGAATCCGGCGATCGTGTCCTGGTAGAACGACAGCGTCTGCGCGGCGATGGCGCGCCAGCTGAACAACTCCTCGACGCGACGGCGGGAAGCCTCGCCCATGCGCGCCGCGAGATCGGGGTTGGTCAGGATCCGGTTCATCGCGTCGGCCAGGCGCTGCGCGAACACGTCGGGTTCGCGCGCTTCGGGGTCGGTCGCGGACACCGGCTCGATGTCGGCCAGATAGCCGGTTTCGCCGTGCACCACGATCTCGGGGATGCCCCCGGTGCGGGTGGCCACCACCGGAGTTCGGGAGGCCATGGCTTCCAGGTTGGTGATCCCGAACGGCTCGTAGATGCTGGGGCAGCAGAACACCGCCGCGCCCGCGTAGACGCTGGGGATGTCGTGCGCCGACACGGCTTCGCGGATCCAGACCACGTTGCCTCGGATCCGCCGCAGGCGTTCCACCCATTCTTCCACCTCGCGCGCCATCTCGGGCGTGTCGGGGGCCGCCGCGCAGAGAACCACCTGCGCCGAAGGATCCAGCCGTTCGGCCGCCGCCAGGAAATGGCGGATCCCTTTCTGGCGGGTGATGCGGCCCACGAACAGCGCGTAGGGGCGGGAGCCGTCGATGCCCAGCCGCGACAGCACCGATGGGTCCGCCTCGGAGCGGAATTCGTCCGGGTTCACGCCGTTGTGGACCACCCGCACCTTGGAGGGGTCCACGCCGTAGGCGGTCTGGACGTCCTTGGACATTTCCTGGGAGACCGCCACGATGCCGTCGGCGTTCTGGTAGGCGGTGCGTTCGATCCAGCACGAAAGGTTGTAGCCGCCGGCTCCCAGCTGCTCGGCCTTCCAGGGGCGCGACGGCTCCAGGCTGTGCGTGGTCAGGACCAGCGGGACGTTCTGCGTCTCGCGGACCAGGATTCCCCCGAAATGGGTGTACCAGGTGTGGCAATGCACGATCTGGGGTTGGCGGGTCCGGGCGGCCATGTGGAGATTGCGCTGGAGCGCGTTCAAGGCAGCGCCGTGCGACTTCTCGCGGGGGTGCACCGGATGCGCCAGCGGGATTCCTTCCACGACCAGCGGACTTCGCTCCTCGAGCTGGTCCCCGAAGCAGAGGACCTCCACCTCGCAAAGCCGGGAAAGCTCCCGGCTGAGGTGCTGGATGTGGACGCCCGCCCCACCGTACACGTTGGGCGGATATTCGTTGGTCAGAAGTAGGACGCGCATGGAGATCCGAACTGGTGCTGAAGTACGCGGGAACGAAATCGTCCCCTGCAGATCTCATGGTACAGAGTTTCGGCAACTTCTGTCCACCTTTTTCGGTACCGTGGGTCACGCCTGGGTTTCCACACCGGCACATTCTGCCCCATCCCGCAGGTGGTCGGCATTTCCTGCCGGTCCGGGCCGGGAAAGGGGATCCCGCCGGGAATCGAGCAGATTCTTGGCGCGCCCCTTGCTCCCACCGTGGGCGTGATCTTCTCGAAAGCCATCTCCAGACACACTGCGTCGCCGGCGGCCAGGCTTTCCCTGGACGCGTCGGCCATGCGCCAGAAAGCCATCGCGAACAACATCGCGAACGTGAACACGCCCGGCTACCAGCGCATCGAGGTCTCGTTCGAAAGCGAACTCCGCAAGGCGTTGGACCCCCGGCGCCTGATGGGCGCCCGGACCGACCCCAACCACATGCCGATCGGAAAACCCAACCTGGGGAACATCCAGCCCCAGGCCTACCGCCCCAACGACCCCACGTTGCCGGGGCAGATCAACAACGTCGACATCGACATGGAAATGGCCAAGCTGGCCGAAAACCAGATCCTGTTCAACGCCGGGGTCAAGCTCATGACCGACCGCAGTTCCGTGATCCGGTCGGCGATCTCGGGACGGGGAGTGTAATCCATGCCCATGGTCCAGCTCTTCACGGGATTGAACATATCCGCCAGCGGCCTGCGGGCCATGCGTCTCAAGCAGAACCTGATCGCGTCCAACATCGCCAACGCCGAAACCACCCGAACGGCCGAAGGCGGCCCCTACAGGCGCCAGACCGCGGTGCTGCGCGCCGACCCCATCGAGGTGAACCCTCGCCTGGTGATGGCGGATCCATCCATGGTGGGATGGACCACCAGCCAGCGGCACATGCCCATTCCTTCGGACCTGTTCCAGGTCAGGAAAGACAAGATCGGAACCGGCGTGACGGTGGACCGGATCGCGCAGGACGAATCGCCACCGCGACTGGCCTACGACCCGAGCCACCCCGACGCCAACAGCGAGGGCTACGTGGCCTACCCCAACATCAACGTGGTGCAGGAAATGGTGGATCTGATCGCCACCACCCGCGCCTACGAAGCCAACACCACCGCCATGGCCTCGGCCAAGAGCATCCTGGCCAAGTCGCTGGAGATCTGAGGCGAGAATGAACATCCAACCCACAGGCTCCGGGTACGACGCGTTCTTCGCCGTCCGCGAAGCGGCGGCCCGCCGGATGCGCCCGGCCGCCGGACCCGAAGCCGCCCAGACAGCTCCTGTCGCCAACAAGTCCTTGACAACGGCATCCCGACCAGTGGATCCTCTGACGGCCGCCCAGTCTGCCGGCGGACCCATCAAGGGCCGCATCGTCGATTTCATCGCCTGAACCGAAAGGAGGAACCACCGTGGATCCCATCCAGAAAATCAATCCCGGGCTCGCTCCGCTCGGCGCGCCCGCTTCGGTCCCCAACAACATCAAGGTCGGCGATCCGCGCGTGCCTTCGTTCGAGGACACCCTCAAGGGGTTCCTCGGCGACGTCAACTCGATGCAGAACGAGGCCGACGCCTCGATCGAGAAGTTCGTGGCCGGCGAGATCAAGGACGTCCACCAGGTCATGGCCGCCGTTTCGGAGGCCAAGACCAGCTTCAACCTGATGCTCGAGATCCGCTCCAAGACGCTCGAGGCGTATCAGGAACTCATGCGCATGCAGGTGTAGATAGATGCTCGAATACCTCCGCCAATTCCTGGCGCGACTCTCCGAAACCTGGAACAAGCTCGAGAAGAGCCAGAAGACGGTCCTGGCGGCATCCGCCGCGATGGCCTTCCTGGGGCTCGTGGGACTCGTGGTCTGGCCGGGCGTCGCCAAGCAGATGGACGTCTCCGAATCGAACTCGGGATTCGGGACCTTGTTCCGCGACCTGGACGCGCCCGAGGCCGCCCGGATCGTGGAAGGCCTGAAGTCCGGCAAGGTGGAATACCGGCTGGAGAACGACGGCAAGGACATCCTGGTCAAGAAGAGCCAGCTCGACGAGCAGCGGCTGGCCCTGGCCGCGCAGGGGCTGCCCAAGTCGGGGTTCGTGGGCTGGGAGATCTTCGACAAGACCCAGCTCGGATTGACGGATTTTGTTCAGAACATCAACTACCGCCGCGCGCTGGAAGGCGAGATCGCAAGGACGATCATGGGGCTGTCCCAGGTGGAAAACGCCCGCGTGCTGATTTCCATCCCCAAGCCCAGCCTGTTCACGGAAAAGGAACAGCCTCCGACGGCGTCGGTGGTGATCAAGACCAAGCCCGGACAGGAAGTGGACCGCAAGTCCGTGAAGGGGATCGCGCAGCTGATCGCGAGTTCCGTGGAAGGCCTCAAGCCGTCGAACGTCACCATCCTGGACAACGAAGGCCGCGTCCTGAACCGCGGCGGCGGAGAAGGTCCGGCGGCGGTGACCGAGGCGAACAACGAACTGCGCGCCCAGGTGGAACTGCAGCTGCAGAGCAAGGTCTCGGAGATCCTGGACGGCGTGGTCGGCGCGGGCAACCACCGCGTGCAGGTGTCGGCCGACATCGACTTCGACCAGGTGGAAAAGACCGCCGAAAGCTTCAATCCGCAATCCAAGGTGGTGCGCTCGGAGCAGACCGAGGAGGAGACCAAGGCCAACTCCCCCGCCGAAGGCGACGTCGCGCGGGAAAGCCGCACCGCCAACTACGAGATCGACCGCACCGTGGTGAAGTCCACCAACGCTCCGGGCAGCATCCGGAAACGCCTGACCGTGAGCGTGGCCGTGGACGGCCGCTGGGAGAAGTTGGCGGATTCCGTCAAGACCGGTTCCGGCGAGGGTGCCAAGTCGGCCGAATGGAAGCCCCGCACCCCCGACGAGGTGGCCCAGCTCGCCGAGCTGGTGCGCAACGCGGTGGGCGCGCAGCCGGGGTCCGACAACGTGTTCGTGACCTGCGTGAAGTTCGAGAACCCGATGGTGGAGATGGCCCTGGAAGAGATGGAACAACGCTCCGAACCTTGGAGCGATTGGATCCGTTGGGGAATCGTGGGACTGGTCGCGATCGCCGGCCTGCTGCTGCTGCGCTCGCTCGTGAAGATCCTGCAGGAGGCCATGACCCCGCCGCAACCGGCCTACGCGCAGGTGCTCCCCCAGGAACTGAGCGACGACGAGCAGGAAGAACAGGTGTACGTGGAAGCCGTGAGGGTGAACGAACTCCTGAACAAGCTCGAGTCGATGACCAAGGCCGAACCCGGAGGGTTCGCCAAGCTCGTGCGCAGCTGGTTGCAGGAAGGTTCGGCGGGAATGGCTTCCGTCCCCAAGAAGGGACGTGGATAGATGGCCGCCAAGCAGTTCTACAAGGAAGCCGAAAAAGGCAAGGGTGGCGGCAAGGGCGGCATGGACCAGGTGTTCGACATCCCGGGACCCAAGAAGGCGGCCATCGTCATGGTGGCCCTGGGACGCGAGGCCTCGGCCGAAATCCTCAAGGGGCTTTCCGAAACCGAGGTGGAACAGCTCACCAAGGAGATCGCCCGGCTGGAAGGCGTGACGCAGGAGATGCGCGAAGCGACCCTGCAGGAATTCCACACGATGGGGCTCGCCCAGCAGTACGTGTCGCAGGGCGGCATCGACTACGCCAAGGAGCTTCTGGAGACCACCTACGGCCCGGCGCGCGCGCAGGAGATCCTGGCCAAGATCACCAAGGCGATCCGGACCACCGGATTCCACATGCTGTCGGACATCGACGCCAACCAGCTCGTGAACTTCATCCAGAAGGAACACCCCCAGACCATCGCGCTGATCCTGGCGCACATGGACAAGGGGATGGCGGCGCGCCTGTTGGGAGCGCTTCCGCAGGATCTGCAGTTCGACGTCTCGCAGCGGATCGCGACCATGGAATCCATCACGCCCGACGTGCTGGAGAACATCGAGCAGGTCCTGGCATCCGAGATGAAGGACCTCGTGGGCGGCGACGCCTCGGAGATCGGCGGCGTGAAGAGCCTGGCCGAGCTCCTGAACATGGCCGACCGGTCCACGGAAAAGAACGTGATGGGCCACCTGGAACGCGAGAACCCGGAACTGGCCACCGAGATCAAGAACCTCATGTTCGTGTTCGACGACATCGTGATGCTCGACGACCGCTCCATGCAGCGCGTGCTCAAGGAGGTCGATTCCAAGGTGCTGGCGCTGGCGCTCAAGAGCGCATCGCCCGAGACGCGCGACAAGTTCCTGCGCAACATGTCCAAGCGCGCCGCCGAGATGATCTCGGAAGAGATCCAGTTCATGGGGCCGGTCAAGCTGCGCGACGTGGAAGAAGCCCAGCAGAAGATCGTCGACAGCGTGCGGCGCCTGGAGGACGCCGGCGAGGTGGTCATCTCCGGTCGCGGCGGCGGCGACGAGATCGTGGTGTAGCGCGTGGATCCGTCGGAACGCCCAGCCCACCTGTCGGGAATCGTCCGCGGCGGGACCGCGATCGCCAAGCCGATGTCGTTCGACGAGATGGCCGGGTTCGGAGGCGATCTCGTGGCTCTGCCCAGTTCGCGCGGCGGCGATCCCAAACTGGCCCGGATCGCCGAGCTGGAAGGCAAGCTCGCCGAACTCCGGTCCGAGCTGGAGGAACGCGAGGCCGAACACGCCCGGGAATTGTCCAGCGGCCGCGAAGAAGCCTACCAGCGGGGCCTCAAGGACGGCACCGCCGCCGGAGAGACCTCGGGGAAGGCCATCGCGCAGGCGCAGGCCGACCGGCGCCTGGCCGAAATGGAAGCCTCGGTGAAATCCAGGCTGGAATCGGTGGAACGCGCCCTGGAGCAGGTGTTCCTGGATTGGGAAGGACGCATCGTGGAGCTGGCCATGGCCATTTCCCGAAGGATCGTGGGCGAAGCCTGCGAAGCGCCGGGCGAAGCGGCCGTGCACGTGGCTCGCGTCGCGCTGCGCAAGCTGGGATCCGAAGCGCGCGTGGTCGTGCGCTGCCATCCCCAGGACATCACCGGCCTGGAGCGCGAGAAGGACCTCTGGAACGGTCGCGGGGGTGCCCGCAAGGTGCTCCTGGAACTCGACGAGACGGTGGGACGCGGCGGCGTGGTGATCGAGACCGACACGGGCACGATCGACGCGCGCATCCCCCGCCTGACGGAAAACGTCGAGCGCGCCCTGGCCCAGGCCATGGACGAGGAGAATCCGCATGGTCGCCTTCCCTCCTGACCGCACCGGCACCTGGCTGCGCGCGATCGAGGAATGCGATCCGGTGGAGGTGCGCGGACGCATCACGCGCGTGGTCGGACTGCTGGTGGAATCGTCGGGTCCGGCGGCGGGGATCGGCGAGTTGTGCGCCCTGGCCGCCGGCGACGCGTTGTTCGGGATGGCCGAGGTCGTGGGATTCCGCGAAGGCACCACGCTGCTCATGCCGCTGGGAACCATGGAAGGGATCCGTCCCGGACTGGAAGTCGTGGCCACCGGCAAACCCCTGACCACCCCCTACGGCCCCGACATGATCGGCAGGATCGTCGACGGCCTGGGAGTCCCCCTCGACGGACGAGGCCCCGTGCCGGGACGCCGGCGCCCCGTGACGGGAGCCGCGCCGCACCCGCTCACGCGGCATCGCATCAGCAAACCCATGGGCACCGGGGTGAGGGCGATCGACGGATTCCTGACCCTCGCGCGCGGCCAGCGCCTGGGAATTTTCGCGGGTTCGGGAGTGGGGAAATCGGTGCTGCTGGGAATGCTCGCCAAACGCTGCGAAGCGGAAGTCAACGTGATCTGCCTGATCGGGGAACGCGGTCGCGAAGTGCGCGAATTCCTGGAACGCGACCTGGGCCCGGAAGGCCTGGCGCGATCGGTCGTGGTGTGCGCCACCTCCGACCAGCCCGCGGTGGCGCGCGTGAAGGCGGCGTTCACCGCCACGGCGATCGCCGAAAGCTTCCGCGACATGGGCAAGGACGTCCTGTTGATGATGGACAGCTCCACGCGCCTGGCCATGGCCCAGCGCGAGATCGGACTGGCCATCGGCGAACCGCCCGCCACCAAGGGCTACACTCCGTCGGTGTTCGCCCTGCTTCCGCAGGTGTTCGAGCGCGCGGGGACATCGGACAAGGGATCCATCACGGGACTGTACACCGTGCTCGTGGATGGCGACGACCTGGAGGAACCCGTGGCCGACGCGATCCGGTCCATTTTGGACGGACACGTCGTGTTGTCGCGCGACCTGGCCAACAAGAACCATTTTCCGGCCATCGACGTCCTGAAGTCGATCAGCCGCTGCATGTCGGACGTGATCGACGACGACCACCGCAAGGCCTCGCGCGAACTGCTCGCCCTGATGGCGATCTACCGCGAGAACGAGGACCTGATCACCTTGGGCGCCTACCAGAAGGGCTCCGACCCCAAGGTGGACCTGGCCATCAAGCTGCACGAGCGCTGGCAGCCGTTTTTGCGCCAGGACCGCGACGAAACCAGCGCCTGGTCCGACACCCGCGCCGAACTGTTGAAGATGGGCCAGTCGACCAAACCCGCGGGCGCCGCCGGACGCGCGAAATGAATCCGGCGCGACCCGATCGGACGGCGGCGTGAAGTTCGTCTTCCGGCTCGAGTCCATCTTGCGGCTGCGCCGCCGCGACGAGGAGACGGCCAGGAAGAACCTGGGACTGGCCGTGGCCAAGGAAATGGCCGAGCGGGACGCCTTGGGCACGCTGGAACAGGAATTGTCGGACGAGATCGGCGCGCAGGCGCAGGCCCGGTCCGGCGAGATCTGGGCCCAGGGGCAGGCGCTCTACCTGGAATGGACGCGCGGACAGAATCTGCGGATCGCCGCGCAGCGGCAGGCCTGCCTGGACGCCGCCGCCGCGGTGGCCAAGGCGCGATCGGCGCTGGTGGAAGCCCGGCGCGCGGTGCAGGTCCTGGAAAAGCTCCGGGAGCGTCGCTGGGCGCAGTGGCACCTGGAACAGAACCGCAAGGAGCAGGCCTTCGCGTCGGACGTCGCCGCCCAGCGGTGGATGCGATTGAAGGCCGCGCCGTAGGGACGGTTCACGAACCGCCCCTACGCGGTCAGCTCGCGAAGCCCGAGGCTCCCGGTTCCCGGCGCATGCCCGTCAGGGTGTCTTCCATCAAGGCGCGCACCCGGGGAGCGAGCTCCTTGTAGTTGCGGTTTTCCGGCAAGGCGGTGTCGATGGGCGGCAGGATCCGCACCCGGACGGTTCCCGGGAACAGCTTGAAGCCCTTCTTGTTCAGGATCCACCAGGTTTCGTCGATCACGATGGGCGTGATCAGGGCTTCGGCGTCGATGGCGATCCGGAACGCTCCACCCGCGAACTCCTGCAGTTTGCCGTCGATGCTGCGGGTGCCTTCGGGGAAGATGCAGAAATCGGCGCCCGCCGCGAGCTTCTGCTTCACCTGCAGCGCCACGTCGCCGCGGGAA
The DNA here is from genome assembly GCA_029557215.1 of Fibrobacterota bacterium. Taxonomy (GTDB): domain Bacteria; phylum Fibrobacterota; class Fibrobacteria; order UBA5070; family UBA5070; genus UBA5070. Next base: position 11,086 of record JAKPQQ010000214.1, read on the forward strand.
CGGCGGTCGTTGCGATCCACGAACACGCAGTTGAGGACTTTCATGGCCCCGCCGAAATAGGGCCAGCTTTCGATTTCCTTCTTGGCCAGGAACGACGGATATCGCACGTGCAGCATCATGGTGGTGATGTCGATCCAGCTCTGGTGGTTGCTGACCAGCACGGTGTTGCGACCCGACAGATTCTCGCGCCCCTGGACCTCGAACCGGATTCCGAACATGGGGTGGGCGATGCCCAGGTAGACCCGGCACATCCACTTGAGGAACGACGCGCGCTTGAGCAGGATCGCGGCGGGGATCAGCCACAACCCGAAGAAGAAGATCGCGACGGAAAGCAAGGCGAAGAACGACAGCCCGCGCAGGACGGCCAACCCGTTCGCCAGACGGCTGCTCGGTGGATACGACTTGATCATGGCCCGGTCAGAGACGGCAGTTTTCGATTCCGAACTGGATGATGGCCGTGGCGCCCAGGGCCTCCAGGTCGTCCATCACCTTGCCCAATTGCTTCTGCGGCACCAAGGCCCGGACGGCGCACCACGAGGCGTCTTCCAGGGCGGTGACGGTGGGGCTCTGGAACCCCGGCGTGATCTTTTCGGCTTCGGCCAGACGCGCGCGGGGGATGTTGTATTCCACCAGGCGGTAGGTCTGGGCGATCATGGCGCCCTGGATGCGGCGGGCCAACTGCTTGATCTCGGGGTCTTCGGCGCGCTCGGGACGGGCCACCAGAACGGTCTGGTAGGATCCGATTTCCGCGATGATCTTGAGTCCGTTGTCGCGCAGCGAATTGCCGGTTTCCGTGATGTCGACGATGGCCTGCGCCATGCCCAGCGGCACCATGGCCTCGCAGGACCCGCCCACTTCCACGAACCGGGGCTTGGCGCCATGCTTTCCGAAGAAATTGGCGGCCAGGCGCGGGAACGAGGTCGCGATGGTCTTGGCGTCCAGGTCGACCGGTTTCTGGAACGGACCGTTTTCCGGAGCCGCCACCACGATCCGGCAGTGGCCCATGTCGAGCTTCAGGACTTCCACGACCTCGGCCTGGCTCTCTTCCACGATGTCCTGGGTGGAGATCCCCGCGTCCAGGATGCCGGCCGAAACCAGGGTGGAAATGTCGTCGGTGCGCAACAGCACCAGGGAGGTGTCGGACGCGGCGCCCGAGCACTGGATCCGCAGGGAACGACCGTCGACGCGGAACCTGTATCCCGCCTGCTTGAGAAGCGCCACGATCGGCTCGTGGAGCCGTCCCTTGGAAGGAATGCCGATCTGGATCATTGAGCGCTCTCCTTTGCCGGCCGCGAGGCCTTCTCGACGATTCCCGACACGCCGAACCGGCGCGCCAGTTCCTGAAGCACATCGGCGCCGGTGCGTCCTCGATGGTGCAGGAGCACCAGGGTGTGGAACCAGAGATCGCCCACCTCGTAGACAAGATGGTCGGTCCCCTCTTCCGCGGCCGCCTCGATCGTTTCGCGGCTCTCCTCCTCGACCTTTTCGAGGATCTTGGGCAAGCCCTTGTGGTAGAGCTTCGCGACGTACGACTGCGTCGGATCCTGGGCTTTGCGTTCTTCCAGGACCCGATCGAGGGCCTCGATCAGACCTGCAGCAAGCTGATTTGTCTCGGACATAGGGCGGGAAATTTAATTCCTCGCTCAAGGGAAGAAACTTCGGAATCGAACAAGCAGACGCAATCAAATAAAATAGGGGCATCATGGAAACCTGATCAAGGATCCCGGCGACCACGAAAACGGGGGCGGATTATACCACTCCCGCAGGGAGGGAATCGAGCGACGGATCGCATCGGCCCTCCGGACGGATCCCGTCCGCCCCCGCGTGCGAACGGAATTTCATCCGAAACAACCGGAAAACGGCCAAGTCTTGACAAAATCCGCCTCTTGACCTTGCGCATTTTCCATGCAATCATGTAGCTTGTCGTCAGAAATCGACCACGGCCGGTTCTTCCGGTCGGTGACGGATCCCTACGCAAAGCTCCCGAAGGAGGCAACCATGGCAACCATCACCAAGGCGAAAGCCAAGCCGGTCCGCGCATCGAAGCCAAAGATCGATCGCGGCGAAGCATCGTACGTCGTGCAGGCGCGCAAGATGAAGGCGCTCATCGACACGCTCAAGGAACTGGACGGCCCGGCTCCGGAACCGGTCGTGCTCAAGGAACTCGCCAAGCGGGGTTTCGACGTGCACCCCCGCACGCTGGCCCGCGAAGTCGATCGCGTCCGCGAACTCGGCTACGCCGTGGTCCGCGAACCTTCCGAGCAGGGCATCGTGTATTCGATCTCGGCCAACGAAGCCCTGGCCGACGCCATCGCCTCGCTGGAAGCCGTGAAGAAGGAGCTCAAGAAGGCCGGAATGGGCGCCCTGGAAAAGCAGGTCGCATCGGCTCTCAGGATCATCAAGGCCTGATTTCGAACCGGCCTGCGAGGAATCCGCAGGTCAGCAGCAAGATCCCGCAGACGAGCAAGAACGTCAACCTCCAGCCGGAGGCGGACGTTTTTGCCGTTTCCCGACCACGGTCGGATTCCGTCGACCCGCTCGCTCCTCCCCATGCCGACCACGTCGAAGGCGGCACAGATGCGCCGCCGAGGATCCTTCTCGAGAAGGCGTCGCGCGATGCGCGGTTCGCCGCAGCCACCGTCCTTTGCCGACCTCGTGTCACCGGCCGATGGAGACGGCTTCTGTCAATCACTTCGGGGGCCGTCCGGAAGCCTGCGCTGTGGAGTCGAGGGGATCGCTGCGGGGCTGCTTTTCAAATGCCTCCAACGGCAGGCGTTCAATCCTCCTCGCCGACCACCTCGCCCAGGGGGCTCCAGCCGGACCGCTTCTTCTTCGGCGGTTTGGGCATCATCGATTCGCCCTGCTTGAGGATCAGGATGGTCACCCTGCGGTTTTCCGGTGCGTAGGGGTTTTCCGGCTTGGCGAGCTCGGTGTCGCCGTAGCCGATCACGGCGTTGAACCGCTCCGACGGAATCCGCAATGCGGTCATCTCGTTGCGCACCGTGTTGGCGCGGTCCGCCGAAAGCTGCCAGTTGGAGTACCCTCCGGCCGCGTAGCCGTAGCGGTCGGTGTGCCCGGCGATCACCATGCGGTTGGGCAGGACGGAAAACGCCTTGGCCAGCCGCTGGAGCGGTTCGACCATGCGCGGATTGAGCCTGGCCGACCCGAGCTCGAAGGTTCCCAGTCCCTGCGCGTCCGACAGTTCGATCTCCAATCCCTTGTCGGTCATGCGGGTCTTGAACTGCTTGCCCAGCTTCTGCAGGACGGTGTCGGAGGTCAGGAGCGAGTCCAGCGCCTGCATCTTCTCGCTCTCGAAGTCCTTGGTTCCGCCAACCCGGCCTTCGCCGGTCTTCTGCTTTTCCATGGTTCGCCCCCCCAGGTCCATGGGCGAGCTGGAGCCCGACTTGAACACCGTGGGATGCTGGAAATACTGGGAGATCGCCTCCTTCTGTTCCGCCGATGTGCTGGAAATGATCCACAGCACCAGGAACAGGGCGAACATGGATGTCATGAAGTCGGCGAACGCGACCTTCCAGGCCCCGCCGTGGTGGGGGTGGTCGTGCTTTTTCTTCTTCTTGGGCGCCGGCTGGCTGTCCTTGTCGGACATGCGGCGCTAGCCTTTCTTCGCCGCGGCGTTCAGCGCGTCGAGATCCGGACGGAACGCGTGGTAGAGCGACTTGCGGGCCACCTCGATCGCGACCATGGGCGCCAGCCCCTGGGCGAACGCGCGGAACCCCGACGCCAGGCACGCCAGGTACATCTCTTCTTCGGCGTTCACCGTTTCCAGTTTCTGGGCCATCGGGTTGATGTATCCGTAGGCAAGGAGCACGCCCAGGAACGTCCCCACCAGGGCCGCCCCGATATGGTGCCCAAGGACCTCGGGCGGAGCGTCCAGATGCGCCATGGTCACGATGATCCCCAGCACGGCGGCCACGATGCCCAATCCGGGAAAAGCATCGGCGATGCGGGCCAACACCTGGGGAATGCCCTTGATTTCCTTTTCGTGCGTTTCCAGATCGGTCTCGATGGACAGATCGATCGCGTTGGCGTCGATGCCGTTGACCAGTTGGCGCAGCGCGTCGCAATAGAAATCCACCGCTTCGTGGTTGGCCAGGAACTTGGGGTATTTCTTGAACACCGGACTGTCGGCGGGCACCGACACGTCCTGTTCGATCGACAGGATCCCTTCCTTGCGAACCTTGTTGTAGAGCTCGTACTGCATCACCAGGATGTCCAGCAGATCCTGGCTGTTGAGCCCGGCGCTGAAGACTCTGGGGATCTTCTTGAGGGTGGCGGAAAGCGTGTAGCCTGGCGTGCAGATCAGCATGCCGCCGATCGCCGCTCCGCCCAGGACCAGGAACTCGGCGGGCTGGAACAGGGTGAGGAGGTTCCCCCCCGCGATCACGAACCCCCCGAGCACGCCGATCGTGACGACCAATATGCCGATGATGGAAAGCATTGGCTTCAGCTTCCCATTCGGCGACACGATCCGTCAAGGCACTTCGGCGCCCGCGCCGCGTTCGCCGCGGCCGTCCGGGCACGGAGCCACCCGATCGCGAAACGGCTCGCGAACCCGCGCACGGAATGGACCTTCATCAATTCTTCTCGAGCCAGTTCGTGAGGATCGCGGTCGCCAAAAACGGCGACCCCGGCGGCATGTTGTTGAGGTCGTTGAACCGGGTATCGTAGCCCCACACGCGATTGGGCGGGCTGTAGTGCCCGCCACCGATCACCTTGTCGGCAGGATCGACGCGCAGGCCCGGAGTCTGCGCCGCCCACATGCACACGAAGCTTCCCTTGAACGTCACGGTGCGCCCGCTCCAGTTTTCCAGGAACCGCAGCGTGTTGTGCCAGCCGCCTTCGTAGCAGCTTTCGTATTGGCTCTCCGTGTTGCCGATCGTCAGGCAGGACGCGCGGCTGGGCTTGTTGCCGGTGATCATCGCCGCGTTGATCCTCACGTCGGCGGCCATGCCGTTGCCCGTGGTCGACACCGACTGCGCCGCGATCAGCGCGTTGCGCTGCGTGGTCGTGGAGGCCGGGCTCGTGGTCCAGGAGATCCAGCTCGTGTTGGAAAACGGCTGTTCCATGGAACTCCTGGCGGCGGTGACGCTCCCGGCCTTGAAGTGCTCGAGGTCCCAATCCATCCACTGGGAAGAAAGGACCGTGACCGCGTCCGAGGCGATCTGGGCGTTCTTGTACTTGGTGGTGTCTCCGGAGGCGTCCTGCGAATTGAACTTGCCCAGGATGTAGACCGGTTTGCCGGTGGCGATGGTCATGTTGCGCGGCAGCACGCTCGCGTTCACGATCCGGAACGCGTTGAGCACCTTCTTGACCGGAGTCGGGATGCGTTCCATCTCCGAAGTCAGGTCGTCCAGGTAGAAGATGCTGTCCTGGTTGGCGCTGGCCGCCAGGGCCGCGACATCGAAATCCCAGAATCTGACCCATCGCAGCTCGCGCCGGTCGTAGAAGACCTTGGGGCCCGTGATCCAGCTGGGAGGCGTTTCCGAACCGGTGAACACGAACCGGGCGTCGGCGCTGGAACGGTTCTTGACCAGCCAGTCGAATTTCTGGCGCTTGAGCGCCGAAGGATCGTTGGCCTCGTCGCGGGGCCCCAGGATGCTTCTCGGGACGCCGCCCCCGATGGGCAGCACGAGCTTGGTTTCCGCGAAGCGGGCGTTGCTGACGCCGCCGATGGGCGGCGGCTGGGTGGCGGCGGTCATGGCGGTCAGGATGCCGTTCAAGCCCGGCTCGTAGAGATTGATGGTCGAATCCGCTTTGCGCTGGTACAGGATGCGCCCACCGCTGCGCTTCCACTGGACGATATCCCCCACCACGGTGACCGGCCCCTGGAACGAAAGCGTCGCCGCACCGCGGAAATAGGCGCTGCTGTTGGTGTGCACGCGCCCCATCACGAACATGTCGGGGCCCGGCGTGATTTCCAGGGGCCCTTCGTAGAACACGCCGAACTGGTAGATGGGCACCTGGTAGAGCGCCACGCTCGCCGAAATCCTCGACTTCGCCGAACCGGCGCGGCCCGTCGCCTCGATCTTGAGGGGGATCTTGTTCCCGCGAAGGTTGTTCATGGGGCTGCGTTTTTGCAGGATCACTTCCTGCCCCAGGTTGTTGCCGGAGCTGATGTCGGCTTCGCGCTTGTCGCCACCCAGCGAAACATCCCTGCTGGACGAACTGACCCCGCCGCCGAAGATCTCGCCCGCCTGGTAGACCGCGTCGGCGATCGCGACGGAAATCGCCGATTCGGCCGCGTAGCGGGCGCGGATCTTGGTCTTGGTGTCGACCGCCGCCCCCAGCACGTCGCCCGAAAGCCCGATCATGGCCAGGCCCATCGCCAGGATCACCACCGACATGATGATCACGAGCATCATCGCCATGCCCCGCTTCCGGGATGGACGATCGATTCCTGTTCGCATGGAGGACCTCACTTGTTGACCAGGGTCGACGCGTTGCGCAATGCGACTTCGGTCTCGATGGTTTGGAAGTGGTAGCCGCGCGTGGACGGATTGCTCGTTTCCAGCGAACGATCCTTGTGCCGCGTCCGGACCACGACGCGGGCCTGCACCTTCTGGACCTGGTTGGCCGGATCCGTCGCCAGGAGCGAATCGCTCCACGCCCCGCCGGGATGCATGTAGCGCAACCGCATCGAGTCGATCCCGACCGCGTAGGCCGCCGAATCGTTGCGGTTGATCTTGCGGAAGACGGTGTCGGCCACGTGCCAGTATTCCACCGAATCCAAGGCGTACACGAAGGTGTTGGCGCTGGTGGCCACCGCGTGCAGCCAGGGCCAGCGCTCGGCGAACCAGGATCCGTCGACCACCACCATGGCCCCCGTCCCCATCCCCGGGAACGAAGCGTTTTCCAGGAGCTGCATCACCGGAAGCACGATCATCGTGTCCTTGACCGGCGCCGGAAAGGTTCCCGCCGGATAGCTCAGGGGAGGAACCCGGACGGTGGTCACCACGTAGCCGCTGTCGGTGAACACGCCCTTCACGTGCCGGACCGGAAGCAGCAACGCGTTCTTGTACGAATTCCCCGACCAGATCAGGGTCCCGGCGTAGAACCGCGAATCGGCGCGGGTGGTATCCACCCCGCCTCTGCGATTGAGCACCACGGTCACCCGTTCCGGACCCGAAGCGTGGACCTCCAGTCCGCCCACCCCCGGAGGCAGCACGCCGCCGGCCATCCGGAGCGTCCGGGACATTTCTTCCGAGATCCCTTTGGCCATCAGGTTCATCTCGGCGATTTCGCGCTGCGTCAGCATGTTCTTGTTCTGGTACTGGAACACCAGCATGACGCCGGAACTGACCATCACCATGATCACCAGGGCGACCAGGATCTCGACCAGGCTGAACCCGCGGCGCATTTCAGTTCACCCACAGGATGGCGGAAACCGTCAAGGTGTCGCCGCCGGCGACCCGGGACGCCCAGACCTGAACCTGGGCCAGCATGTCCACGGGAAACCCCGAAGCCACGGAGGACGGAGCCGGAGAGCCCTTGACCACGACCGCGACCTTGGCCCCGCCTTGGGACGAATCGATCCACGACTTGGACAGCGATTGGAGCTGGGTCATGGAATAGTCCGAACGAAGCCCCTCGATGGTCTTTTCGATCACCGTGGCCTCCATGGTCCAGGTCCGGGTCTTCCCCTGGTTGGAGCCCGAATACCTGGTGGTCTGGAAGAAGATCATGGTCACGATCCCGAGGATCACCAGGGCCACCATGACCTCGATCAAGCTCATGCCTTTGCGGAACATGTCAGCGCTCCAGTGTGGCGAGCCCCGTCGCCGGAAGCAGGTTCAGACGGAACGAATCCGGGAAATTCGCGACCCCCAGGGTCAACCGCAGATCGTTGTCGGTGGATCCGTCGTAGTGGAAGACGATGCTGGCCACGCCGTTGGAATACCCGCTGGAACTGCCCGAATAGGCGAAGACCTTGCCTTCCAGCGGGGTCCAATCCTGGAGCACCGTGTCCTGGTCGTCGAAGAAGCCTTCGATCCCGGTCGGCGCGTCCACGAAGCGCAGGTAGCGGACCCCCTTGCGGGGACCGCCGGAGGCCTCGAAGCTGTTGGAGGTGTCTTCCGAGATCGCCACCCCGGAGCGCCGTTCCTTGGCGGTGGCGTCGCTGCGCGCCTTGTGGAACGCGACAAGAAGCGTCTCGATGGACGAGCGGGCCGCGATCTTCGCGTGGATCTTGCGCCAGGACCCAACCACGAACCCGGAAGTGATCCCGACGAGCACGAGCACGATCATGAGCTCCAGCAGCGTGAACCCAGCGGTCAATTTCCGGTAAAAACTTCTGGCGCCCGGGTCCTTCTCCATAGTCCTATTGTGCCATAGCCGAGGCTAGATTTGCAACCTCGTCCGCATCGGAGCAAAGCAGCGTCCATGAAGATTCTTTTCGTCGCATCCGAATCGCATCCGTACATCAGCACCGGCGGCCTGGCCGGCGTGGTGGGGTCGTTGCCCAAGGCGCTGTCCCGCGCCCAGCACGACGTGCGGATCTGCATCCCCTTGTATTCTCGCATCGACCGTGCCAAGCACGGAATCAAGCCGCTGCAGACCATGTGCGTCCACATGGGCACCGGCGAGGTCTGGTGCGCCTTGCACGAATGCGACCACGGCGACGGCGTGAAGGCGTTGTTCGTGGAACGCGACGACCTGTTCGGGCGACCGGGCATCTACGACGAGAAGGGCCACAGCTACCTGGACAACCTGGGAAGGTTCGCCTTCCACTGCAAGGCCGCCCTCCAAAGCTGCAAGGACACCGGCTGGATCCCCGACGTGATCCACTGCCACGACTGGCAGGGCGCCGCCGCCCCCGTGTTGCGCGGAACCTGGGACGCCTACCTGTCGCCGCTCTCCCAAACCGCGTCGGTCCTGACCATCCACAACCTCGCCTACCAGGGCGTGGGCGACAAGGGCGTGCTCGGCTGGATGGGGATCGGCCCGGAGCATTTCACGCCGGACAAGTTCGAAGACCACGGCCGCGTGAACTTCATGAAGGCCGGAATCCATTTTTCCCAGGCCATCACCACCGTGTCGCCCACCTACGCGCACGAGATCCGCACCCCCGTGGGCGGACAAGGCCTGGCCCCGTACCTGTCCCGACGCGGCAGCGACCTTTACGGCATCCTCAACGGCATCGACGCCGACGTCTACGACCCGGCCAACGACCCGCATCTGCCCGCGACCTTTTCCGCAAGCCACCTGGAAGGCCGCCTCGCCTGCCGCAGGGAGCTGCAGAAGCGCATGGGACTCTGGGAAGACGACTCGCGCTGCGTCGTGGCCATGGTGTCCCGGTTCGCGCCGGGCAAAGGGTTCGACCTGATCGAGGGCATGCTCGAACGCGCCGTGAAGGAAATGCACATCCAGGTGGCGTTCCTGGGGTCGGGCGATCCGCACGTGGAATGGTGGCTGGGCGAAATGCAGCGCAAGCACCCCGGCGTGGTGGGCAACTGGATCGGGTACCACGAAGACCTGGCCCACATCCTGTACGCGGGCTCCGACCTGTACCTGATGCCGTCCCTGTTCGAGCCCTGCGGGCTGTCGCAGATGTACGCCATGCGCTACGGAAGCCTCCCCGTGGTGCGCCGCACCGGGGGATTGGCCGACACCGTCTGGAACTACCAGGAATGGGACGGCGGCGGCGACGGATTCGTGTTCGACGATTACCGGGCCGAATCGCTCTACTACACCCTGGGCTGGGCCGTGAGCACGTTCTTCGACCGCCCCCAGCACTTCCGGAGCATGCGCCACCGCGTCATGAGCCGCGACTTCAGCTGGGACGCCGACGTCGGCAAGTACGAGGACGTCTACCGCCACGCCATCGCGAAGATGCGGTAGCGACCGCGCCTCGGCCCGTTCAGATCCCGCTCTTCATCTCCTCCCAGGAGGGAAGCGGAGCGGCCTGCCAATTCCCGTCACGCAGGACCCACGACAGGAGCTGCCTGCCGTTGGTGATCGCGATCCAGCGCGCGGGCAGGATGCGCAGGTAGCGCCGCACCTGCGCGACCACGGATTCGTCCAGCGCCACCTCGGGAGCCTTGCATTCCACCAGCAGCACGGGGACCATCGCCGTCCCCTTGGCCGCGAACACGGCGAGATCCACCCTGTCCTTGACCTTGGGGTCCCATGCCGAAAGCGCGAGCTCCGGGCGGATGCAGGCCTTGGGAACGCCCAGATCCGATTCCAGATGCCGGATCACGGCCTGCCGGACGGATTCCTCGGGCGCCCCGCGCCGGTTCATCGCCCGGCCATGGCTCCGAACGAGGATTCTTCCTGGACGGCGAGGAGCCTGAGTTCGGCGCGCTCCACCGCTTCGCGCAGCGAAGTGATGTTTTCCGTCTCCAGCGCCGAGCGGATGGACAGCCACTGCCGGTACCAGGCGAGGTTGGCGGCCAGGTTCACGCGGAAGGTGTCCAGCTTCTGGACGTCCTTGGCGTTCTCGGGATGGGTCTCTTCGCAGAGCTTCTCGAAGAACTCCAGGTACATGTCCAGCTCGGCCGCGAAGCAGTGGGGGCGTCGCTCGGGCACCAAGGACGGAATCCGTCCGTAGATGTGGTCGATCATCTCCTGGAGCGAGTAGTACCGGTCGAACCAGACGATGTTCGGCCCCGGACAGATGCTGACCGGAAGGTTGCGCGACTCGGGAGCCGATTCACCCTTGAGCTTTGCCGTTTCCTGCCGGATGTACTCGGTCGCGCCGTTGCCCAGCTGGTGGCAGATGCACTCCTTGACGGCGATCTTGCGCGCCTCGGGCGATCCGATGCCTCCCACCTCTTCGATCTTGCGCGTCTGGTATTCCTTGGAGGCGGTGCAGATGGGCGTGGCGGTGTACTCGGTGTTGGTGACCAGGTACCCCTTGGGGCACGCCGAACCGGGACGCCCTTCGTCGAACCGCTTCCAGAGTTCGACGTCGGCGGTGGAGCCGCGCAGGTTGTTGAACTTCACGCCCAGCGGGGAGCTGTCGGCCACGTACACGTCGCCTTCCACGGCCTGGGCGAGCATGCGACGGGTCTTGTCGTCGATGGGCGTGGCTTCGGGGACCAGCAGGAAGGGCGACCCCCAGCCCGTGGCGTCCATCCCGAAATCCTCGATCATGCGGCGCTGTTCGGCGGCGTTCCCCAGGCCGCCCTGGACCACCACGGCGGCCTCGTGCGATTCCGCCGCGTCGGACCATTCCAGACCCTTCTTCTGGTAGGCGGTCTTGACCATCTTGCCGAATTCCTCGCGCAAGCGGTGGCGTTCGCGACGGAATGCGTCGACGATGGGCCCGAGCAGTTCGCCGTCGGAGGCGAAGGCGTGGCCGCCGCAATTGAGACCCGATTCGATCCGGAACTCGCGGATTTCCAGGCCCTTCTTGGCCAGGAACCGTCCTTGGGTGAGCGCCGATCGGAAATCGGAGACCTTGATGATGATGCCCTTGGCGGCTTCGGCCGATCCTTGGCGATAGAAGTCGGGGAATTCTTCGATCACGCCGTAGAGCGTGGGATTGATCCCCGCGGAAAAGACCATGTTCCCCGGATTGCGCGAAAGCGCGAAGCCTTCCAGCGCCAGCTTGGCGTCGGAAAGCCGCGGGTCGGAAAGCGCGCCGTCGGGTCCCACGGGGCGTCGGTCGAGCTTGGTCATGATGTTGGCGTCGATGCTTCCCGGCTCCATCTTGGCGGTCAGATCGGCCTCGGCGAGGTCGCGCGACGCACCCTGGTCCATCTTGAGGACGGCCCGGTATTCGGCCTTGAGCGGCGACGATTCTGGCAAAAGCTCGAACCAGCGGGTCTTGTCGGAACCGGGAGCGAAGGGTTGCGCCTTCAGGTCGGCCATCTGGGCCTGCACCTGGTCGAACAGGAAATCCAGATAGCGCCGGATGCGCTCGGCGCGAGCCTTGGGTTCGCGAGGCGACACGGCCTGGAATTCCAAGCCGCGCCGCTGGCAATGCAGGCGGTGGACCTGCTCGATCATGACGTCGTCGACCAGCGAGATCACCGAAGAGATGCCCCACCTAGCCACCCGCAGCGGGGTGTCGATGGAGTGCCCCGTGCCCATGACCGGGATCAGGAAGCGATGCGTTCTTGGGTAGACGAGTCGGTTGGAGATCGGCATGGTTCCAGTATACCCGGGCGGGTTTCGCGCCCGGTGTAAAATGGTGTCAAATCGCAGGCGCCCAAAGCCGTTCCGGCATCGCCGTCGCGATCAGCGCATCACCAGCGGACCCGATTGCCACACGACTTCGATGCGGGCCGTGGGACGCGAGGGCGGCGGCGGAGGCGCAGGTTCATCCCGGTACGGGCGTTCGCGAACCACGACCACCTTGCGATCGCAATGGCGATCGCGGTAGCGATCGTGGTGTCTGGCTTCGCGCTCCCGGTGCATCCGTTCCTCCCGACGGATCCTCTCGCGCTCCAATTCGATGCGCATCCGTTCGTGTTCGATCCGCGCCCGTTCCCGCTCGACGCGTTCGCGCTCGCGCTGGACCTGCTGGCGCTCGTGGCGAATTTCCTTGCGCTCCCATCCGCGATGCCAACCGTTGTCCGCCGAAGCCATCGTGGCGGCAACCAGCAAGGCCATGGTCATGAGGATCCGTTTCATCTGCGCACTCTCCGTGTTCGAGTTGCATGGTGGATTCGCCGACAACTCGTCGGCTCTTGATCACCATTGAAATCAACTGCCGTGCCAACTCCAGTCCACCCACCCAATCGGCATCGTCCCCCGACCGCCCGAACCGGAAAACGGAAGCAGCAGTTCCAGTCCCGTGCCCGAACCCCACTTTCCAAAAATCCCATTGCCAAGCAATGCTCATCTGAGCATATATTTTGTTCATGTTCGCCCCCGTCCTCCCCACGAACTCCGACAGCTCGGCATCCACACGCCTGCACTGGCTCGCGCTCACCCGCATCGAATCCCTGGGGTCGGTGCGCTGCCAGGTGTTGATCGAGCGATTCAAGACACCCCAAAACGCCTTCCGGGCCACCCGCGAAGAACTTTCTTCGCTGTCCCCGGCACTGCCACACGAAAGCGTCGATGCGTTGCTGGAAGGCCCCGACCTGCTCTGGGCGCGTCGACAGGTTTCCCAGGCCGAAGCGATCGGCGCCTCGATCATCTGCTGGGACGACCCCGACTACCCGCCACCTTTGCGAGAGATCCCCTCGCCACCACCGGTGCTGTTCGCGCAAGGGGTGCTCGGGCTGCCCCATTCGCGCGCCGTGGCGGTGGTCGGCACCCGCAACCCCAGCGTCCTGGGCGAATCCACCACCCGGCGGCTTTGCCAGGATTGGGCGCGAAACGGCATCCGGATCGTTTCCGGCCTGGCGCGAGGCATCGACGAAACCGCCCACCGCACCGCCCTGGAGCAAGGCGGCGAAACGGTGGCGGTGCTGGGTTGCCCGCTGGACGGACTGGGCACGTCCGGACGCGGCCGGTTGGCGCAACAGATCGCCGCCGCGGGGGCGATCCTCACCGAGCACGCCTTTGGAGCCCCGGTCAAGCCGGGCAATTTCGTGCGACGCAACCGATTGATCTCGGGGCTTTCGCAAGCGGTGGTGGTCGTGGAAGCCCCCATGGGCAGCGGCGCCCTGATCACCGCGCGCAATGCGCTGGAGCAGAATCGGGAGCTGCTGGCCTGCCCCGGTCCCGCCGACGCCCCCGGGTTCGCCGGGTGTTTTTCGCTGTTGCGCCAAGGCGCCGGATTGTGCGCCCACCCCGACGATCTCTGGACGGCGATGGGCTGGAAGGCCCGGCCACCGCAGGAAGACGATCCATCCGAGTCCCCTGTGGTTAAATTGCTGCGCCGGCACGACGCGACCCTGGAGGAACTGATCCTGGAAACACAAACACCCATCGCGCTCCTCCAAGGGGAGCTGGTTCTTCTGGAACTTTCCGGACGGATCGCACGGATGGGCGGATCGCGGTTCCGATTCCTTCCATGAACGCCCCGGCACAAAACGACGAGCCGCGCCAGGCGCCGGGGCAACCGCGCGACGGCAAGCGGATCCGGATCGGCCGCTGGGTCCTGGTCGCCTCGCTCCTGTTCGCGTTGTACGCCTGGACGTTCGGCCCCTACGGCCTGGTCCGGCAACAGCGCACCGCGGAAACGCTCCGCCGACTGGAAGCCCGCAACGATTCGCTCCGCGACCGGCTCGAACTGCTGGAAGACAGCCTCGTACTGCTGTCCACGGATTCGGCGACCATCGCGGCGCAGGCTCGGCGGCTCGGGCTGGTCCTGCCCGGCGAAGTCGCTGTGCGGTTCGTGGATACCACCGGACTGGCTCCCCCCCGGAACCAGGCGTTCTAGCGACGCGGACCGGAGCTTCCCACCGGCATCGGCGATTCCAGCAGGAACACGGTCCCGGCCACGCCTCCTCGAGCGTCGTAGATCCAGGAAACGGTGACTTCCGTGGCGAGCCATTTCCCGTCCTTGGCTTGCAGCTCCAGAAGCAACGTCCGGAAGGTTTCGTTGCCCGAGGGCAGGGCCAGGTCGAGGAGGTCCACCGGAAGCCCCGGCACGCGGGCGGGCAGGACCGAAGGCGCCTTGCCCACGACGTCGGAGGTCGTCCATCCGTATCGCTCGCGGGCCGACTGGCTCCAGAAGACCGACGTTCCTTCGCTGTTGGTGGACAGCAGCGGAGGATCGCCGGAACCTCTGTGCTCCAAGGGTTCGTCGTTGACTTTCGCCCACAGTCCGGGATCCAGACCCGAGACCGGCAACCCCTGCGATTCCACGAAGACCCGGATCTGGCGGGGCAGGATCTTGCGACGTCCGCGCCCCACCCGCACGAACGGAAGCTTGCCGGATTCCATCCAGTTGATGATCGTCTGCGCGGTCACGCCCAGCAGTTTGGCGGTTTCTCCGGTGGTCAGCATTGGCCCTATTGTAGTCTCCATCGTTCCCGCTGGTAGGCCCGAAGCCGCTCGACCGCCCGGCGATCGGCATCGGGCGGGAGCCTCGCGAGGAACGCTCCCACCGTCTCGCCCGGCAGTCGCAGGTGTCCGCGCCGCCGCAGGAGCGATTCGGTGCGCGCCAGTTCCCGCTCCCAGGCCCCGTGCCCCGCGCGATCGACGCCCTTGCGGCGGACCAACAGCCAGGCGCCGGCGGCCAGGGCGGCCAATCCGGGAATCCAGGCCGTCCAAGGCGCCGATTCCAGACGCGCCTGCCAGGCGTCCAGGCTTTCGCGCCAGATTCCGTCACGCACGACGTGCCAGGCGCGACGCGCCCAACCGTTGACACGTTCCGTCAACCTCTCCCATGCGCCGCGATCGGGCTCGGGGCCGAGGTCCGGCGGCGTCGGGTCGAAGACCGTCCAGTTCCCGCCGGGAGGGAGCCATTCCACCCAGGCGTGGGCGTCGCCCTGCCGGTAGAGCCACCACTTCCCTCCCGCCACCGGTTCGGGATCGGAAAACCCCGTCGCGTACCTGGCGGGGATCCCCGATCGGCGCAGGAGCAGGACCGCCGCGGTCGCGAAGTATTCGCAATACCCCCTGCGATGCCGGAAGAACCCGCGCAGGGGCTCGTCCGATCCATCCATGGGAACATCCAGGTCGTACCGGAACCCTTTCGCGAACCACCTGCCGAGCGAGTCCAACCGCGCAGGCCCCGGAAGCCTCGCGACGGATTCGCCGATTTCCATCCAGGCGCTGTCCAGAAGACCGTGGAGCGCCGGCGACACCTTCAGGTCGTTGGCATGGACGAGCGTGTCGACAGGATCGCGCCCGTACCAGAACCACCCCCGCGAAACACCGACCGACGGCGGCAGGAACACCCCTTCCGTGGACAATTTCAGGCTGTCGGCGACCACGCCGACGCAGCCCGTTCCTCCCGGCGCGAACAGGACCGGCACCCGATCGTCCGGACTGCTCGCCCATGCCAGAGGCGCGGCGGGATCGGACAGATCCCGGCAGAATTGGCCGAAGTCCAGGTGCATGCGCTCGTAGGAACGCCAGCCGGCATGGTTGCCTGCGACCCAAGAACCCTTGGAATAGAGGTCCTGGACCATGCCTTTCAACAATCCCGGAGGCCGCGCGGTCCACACGCGCAAGGCGACTTCGCCTTCGCGATCGGGACGGTACCACGGGCCGAACGTCCCCAGGCGCGAAACGACGGAAAACCCCCGGATGCGATGGGCCGAATCGCCCCATCTGGCGGGCGAATTCCAGGACCACGATCCGCGCCACGCCCGCTGGAGCGCGACGACCCCGGCGAGGATCGCGAAGACCAGGCACCACCGGGCGACGACCCTGCCCAAGGCTCCGACCGGCGCGTCGATCCTGCGGATGCTTTCCACGGCCAACACCGCCTGCGCCACCAGGACCACGGTTCCCGTGGCGCCCCAACGGCCCGCGAACAACCAGGACGCCCCCAGGGAACACCAGGCCACGAGCACGACCGACCCTCCGCGCCCCAACGACAGAATCTGCAAAGCTCCCAGCAGGACCAGGCACCACCCCCCGATCCGCAGCAGCTGGTAGTAGCCCTGGATCGCGGAACCCGAGACCGCCGAAGCGCCCCACCACAGCCCGCAGACGGCAAGAACCGTCCAACTGGTCCATCGCCGATGCGGTAACGGTCCGGGCCGGAACGGAACCGCCGCCAGCGCGGCCACGCAAAGGAGCACGGGCAGGGCCGGACTGCGGCTGGCCGCGAACCCGCCTGCGAGGGCGAGCTGGATCCAGGGAAGCAGCCACGACCGGTACGTCCAACGGACCCCGCCGACGTCGCCCGTCACAACGCCACCTCGCCCGATTCGATCTGTTCGACGGAAATCGGCAACAAGCGTTCCGACTCGGCCGCACCCGCCGCCCGCGCGACCACCGCGATCCGCTTGGAGGCGCCATCCGAGCGGGCCCCGTAGGCCTGCCGGGAAACGCAAAGCGACAGCACCGGGCGCCGCTGGTCACGCCAGACCACCGATTCGTCCCAGCGCCGCCAAGGCCCCCACCCGCAACGCGGGATCGAGGCGAACGCCGCGAGGACGTCCTGGTCGGAATCCATCCTGGATTCGACGGGCACCCCGTCGACCACCAGCGCGCCCAGCCAGCCCCGCCGCGAAAAGTCCAGCGCCGTTGCGGCCGCGAGCCGCAGCAGCGGTTCCAGCAGCGAACGCTCCAACAGGCTTGCGCAGCCCGTTTCGACCGACACCGCGATCCCGGACCGCTCCGACACCCCGAACTCCCTCACGACGGGCCTGCTCCAGCGCGCCCAGGCCTTGTGGTCCAGGTCGCGCAAGCGGTCGCCTTCCCGGAACTCCCGGACTCCGTGGAAGATCCTCTCCTGGTCCGCCCCCACCCCTGCGGCTTCGGCGAAGGCCTGGCCTGAAGCCCCCCCGAACAGGAATCTCGATGGCGCGATCCGCAGCGGCGCCGGCGCCACGTCCAGATCCAGCGGCTGGAACACCAGCTTCCGCGCACGCGCGAGCCCCATGGGGTCCAGTCGCACGACCGCGATCCCGGGAAACCCCGATGGCCCGCGCGAACGGCATTCCACAGCCAATTCGAGGTCGACGAACCCGCCCGGTTCGATGCGCGGCACCCACCCGACGACCTCGCGGGACGCGAGCCCTTCCTTGGCCCGGAACAGGCCCACGCCGCCACGTTCGACGGGTTTTGCGCCGCGATTGGACAGCCTGAACCGCAGCGAAGCCGTGGCCCCTTCCACCGCGCGACCGGCGTCCAGGAATCGGGCCTCGAGCCTGGGGGCGAACCAGGTGGCGGCGAGCGACACCAGCAGGACCGATGTGAACAGCGGGAACAGGAGCTTGGCCGGTCCCCAGCCCGGAATGGTCGCCAAGGCCAGCGACGCCAGCCACAGCAGGGCCAGCGCCTTGCCGGAATCCGTCAATCGCTCCGAAAAGAACGCGTGGACCTCCTCGATGGGGTTGCGCTTCTTGGAACGGCGCGGCCAGGTGGCCGCGATCCAGGAAAGGACCCTCACCAGATCGGCGGCGCGCACGAGTCTAGGCCGGGACGGGAACCGTCCGCAGGGCGTCTTCCACGATCCTGGCCGAAGCCCCCGCGGACGCCTCGCGGGCGAGCACCCGGTGGCAAAGCACCGGTCGCGCGGCCTCCTGGACGTCTTCCGGCATCACGTGGTCTCGGCCGTCCATCCAGGCGATCGCCTGCGAAAGCGCCCCCAGGGCGAGCGCGGCGCGAGGACTCGCCCCCAGGCGCGCCGACGGATGCGCGCGCGTGGCCCGCACCAGCGCGACCACGTAGCCTTCCAGGGCCCTGTCCATGTGCAGGTTCCGCACGCTTTGGCGGGCCGCCACGATGTCGGCCAGGGACATCACCGAAGCCACCCGCGCATCCGACGGCCGCAGGCTCCTGCGGCTTGTCAGGATCCGTCGTTCCGTCTCTTCGTCGGGATACCCGATCTCCAGACGCACCAGGAACCGGTCCATCTGGGCCTCGGGAAGCGGATGCACCCCGTGGAACTCCACCGGGTTCTGGGTGGCCAGGACCATGAACGGATCGGGAAGCGCGAGGGTTTCGCCTTCGAGCGTCACTTGGCGTTCCTCCATGGCTTCCAGCAGGGCGCTCTGGGTGCGGGGCGAAGCCCGGTTGATCTCGTCGGCCAACAGGACGTTGGCGAACACCGGCCCCTTGCGCAGCTCGAACTCGCCCGTGGCGGGCCGGAACACCGCGCCGCCGGTGACGTCGGAGGGAAGCAGGTCGGGAGTGAACTGGATGCGACGGAAATCGGCACCGATCCCGACGGCCAG
>JAKPQQ010000230.1 GCA_029557215.1 Fibrobacterota bacterium
GTTCGACATGCAGCTCTCGCGCCAGGGCCGCGACGTGTTCCGCACCGAAGAGACCTTCTACGTCCCGCCGGCGGCCAACCTGGAAGCCGCCGCCCAGACGTTCCGGTTCCTGGGCGAGTTCCCGGACGACGTGGTGCGCCATGGCCGCCAGGACGCCCGCGCGGTTCTTGTCAACCAGGTCCGGACCTTCGACCCCAAGCGCCTGCAGGACCTGCTGGACGACGCCGTCACGGGTCTCACGGTGGTGTTCGCGGGACTGGAACCCGAAGACGCGCGCTTTTTGCAGAAGCACGGCGGTCTGGGCTTTCCCATCGAGCTGTCGCCCGCGGCCTCGGCCGGTGGCGAAGGCTACCACTACATCGCGCCATCCAACCTGTTCGCGCGTCTGCCGCAGGGCGTGGTCGCCGGCGAAGTCTTCGCCGACCTGCTCCCCGCCTGGAGTCTTGCCCGCCTGCCGGGTTCGCAGGTGGCGTCGGGCTTCGCGCAGCTTTCGCCCACCGGACACTGGCAGTTCCGCGCCGACATCCAGACCGTGCCCCACGGCAAGGGTCGCCTGATGTTCCACCAGTTCCGGATGTGGGACAAGCTCGGTTCGCTCGCGCTGGCCGACGCGCTGTTCGCCAACCTCGCCGACGTGGTCCGCGAACTGCACTGATCCCGCCGATGTCTCCAAGGGGCGCCCGACGCGCCCGATGGAGATCGGTTCCGGGTTCGCTCAGGGGTGGTTGTGGCCTTCGTGGGAGTCGTGCGCGCCCTCGGGCTGTTCGGCGATCGCCAGGAACTTGGCCGGGTCCTTGGCGAAGGCCTTCACGCAGCCCGCGCAGCAGAGCTTCACGGCCTTGCCCTTGTAGACCACGACGCGGGCTTCGCCCATGGAGCCGATCGCCTCGCCCGAGACGGGACAGATCTTGTTCTCCACCGATTTCGACGCGGCGATCCGCTTGGCGTCGGGTTTGAGCACCAGCGACGTGTCGGCCGCCGCGAAGGCGCCCGCGGTGGCGATGGCGATGGCCAGGAGGATGTTTCTGCCGTTCATCTTGCGTCTCTTTCGTTGTCGGTTTCTGGCGCGCCCGTCGCGCCGGTCTGGTTTCGGGTCTAGACAGGAATTGTTGTGGCGTCCTTGGCCAGGCTCCGGCGCTTCCACAGCAGGAAGATCGCCGGGTAGACCACCAGTTCCATCGCGACGCTGGTGACCACGCCGCCCACCATGGGGGCGGCGATGCGCTTCATGACGTCGGAGCCGGGGCCGTCGCTCCAGAGGATGGGGATCAGTCCCGCCAGGATCACCGAGGCGGTCATGATCTTGGGACGCACGCGCCGCACAGCGCCTTCGTCGATGGCGTGCATCAGGTCGCCCAAGGTGGGGTTCGCCACGCGTTTGCGGACCTTTTCCCAGGCCTGGTCCAGGTACAGGAGCATGACGACTCCCGTCTCGGCGTCCAGGCCGGCCAGGGCGATCAGGCCCACCCACACCGCCACCGACACCTGGAATCCCGCCAGGTGCAGGAACCACACGGCGCCCACCAGCGAAAACGGCACGGCCAGCATCACGATCGCCGTGCGCGCGAACGACTTGGTGTTCAGATACAGGATCAGCACGATCAGGAGCAGGGTGAAGGGGATCACGGCCATCATGCGTTCGCGCACGCGCTCCATGCCTTCCCACTGCCCGCTCCACTCCAGCGTGTAGCCGCTGGGCAGCGGAACGTGGCCGGCCAGGACAGGCGAGAGCCGCTTCACGAACCCGCCCAGATCGGATTCGCGCGTGTCCAGGAACACGAACACGTTGGGGCGTCCGGCTTCGCTGCGCACCACCATGGGTCCCATGGTCCAGGCGAGGTCGGCGATTTCCGAAAGCCGCACGGGGCCATCGGGGCCGTCGATCCACAGGTCTTCGATCTTTTCGCGGGTGTCCCGCGTTTCGCGTTCCAGCCGCAGCGTGATGTCGATGCGCTCCAGGCCGTCGAGCGCGGTGGCCACGGGCATGCCCGAAAGCCCCATGCGCACGGTGTTGTTGATGTCTTCCACCGACAGTCCCCGCGAGGCCGCACGGGCGCGGTCGATGCGGATGTCCAGGTAGTAGCCTCCGGCGGCGCGTTCGGCGAACGCCGAGGCCACGTCCGATTGCCCCGACAGGAATCCTTCCACCCGCGTGGCGATCGCCTGCAGCGAGTCGGGATCGGGGCCGCCGATCTTGATCCCGATGGGGGTGCGGATCCCGGTGGACAGCATGTCGATGCGCGACTTGATGGGCAGGGTCCAGGCGTTGGTGAGGCCGGGCACCTGCACGGCGCGGTCCAGGTCGGCCACGACGTCTTCCACCGTGCGGCCCTTGGCCCACTCCGAGCGGTCCTTGAGCTGGATCACGGTCTCGAACATGTCAAAACCTGCCGGGTCGGTGGCGGTCTCGGCGCGGCCGCTCTTGCCGAACACCTGCGCGACCTCGGGCACGGTCAGGATCATGCGGTCGGTCTGCTGCAGAAGCTCCTTGGCCTTGGTCACCGAGATGCCCGGCAAGACGGTGGGCATGTACAGCAGGTCGCCTTCGAACAGCGGTGGCATGAATTCCGATCCCAGCTTCTTGAGCGGGTAGAGCGCCGTGGCCGACACCAGCAGGGCGCCCGCGAGGATCGTCCAGGGGCGTCGCAGCGAAAGCGCCACCACCGGGTGGTACAGGCGCACCAGCAGCCGGTTCACGGGGTTGGACGCTTCGGACGGAATCCGTCCACCCAGGAACATGGCCACCAGGACCGGCACCAGCGTCACCGATAGCGCCGCCGCGGCGGCCATCGCCCAGGTCTTGGTCCAGGCCAGAGGGTGGAACAGCCTTCCTTCCTGCGCCTGCAGCGCGAAGACGGGAAGGAACGACACCGTGATGAGCAGAAGCGACCAGAACAGCGACGGCCCGACTTCCAGAGAACTTTCCAGCACCACGTCCATGCGCGATCGGCGCTTGTCGGGCGGCAGTTCCTGTTCGTGCTCCAGGTGCTTGTGGGCGTTTTCCACCAGGATGATCGCCGCGTCCACCATCGCGCCGATGGCGATGGCGAACCCGCCCAGGCTCATGATGTCGGCCCCGATCCCCTGCACGCGCATGGCCAGGAACGCGGCCAGCAGCGCCACGGGCAGGGTGAAGACCGCCACCAGGGCCGATCGCGCGTGGAACAGGAACAAGGCGCACACCAGGCCCACGATCAGCATTTCTTCGACCAGCTTGGTCGCGAGATTTTTGGTCGCGCCGTCGATCAGGGTGGAACGGTCGTAGAGCGTGACCACGCGCGTGCCTGCAGGCAGGCTGGGGCGAAGCTGCTCGAGCTTGGCCTTCACGGCGTCGATCGTGGCGCGCGCGTTCTGTCCGTAGCGCATCACCACGATTCCCGCCACGATGTCGCCGTCGCCGTCCAGGTCCGTCGCGCCGCGGCGCATCGCCGGGCCTTCCACGACGGTGGCGACTTCGTGCAGCCGCAGGGTCCGCGCCGGAACCTCGCCGATCGCCGCGCTCGCGGATGGCGATCCCATGGAACCCATGGGGGCGGAAGCCGCGCCGGATGAGGCCATCCCGACGCGAAGCGGGATCTCGCGAAGGTCGTCCAGGCTGCGCACCAGGCCGCGCGTGCGGATCATCCATTCCGTCTCGGCGGTCTCGATCGCTTCGCCGCCGGCGTCGGCGCTGGCGGCGCGGATCGCGGATTCGATGTCCATCAGGCGCAGCCCCATTCCCGCAAGGCGCACGGGGTCCACCGTGACCTGGAACTGGCGCACCTGCCCGCCCACCGAGGCGACTTCCGACACGCCGGGAACCGTCTGCAACGCGGGTTTGACCACCCAGTCCTGGAGGCGTCGCAGCTCCTTGTTGTCGACCGAATCGGAGACAAGCCCGTACTGGAAGATCCAACCCACGCCCGAGGCGTCTGGACCCAGCTTGGGCGACACCCCGCGAGGCAGCGCCGTGCCCAGCGAGGCCAGCATCTCCTGCACCCGAGATCGCGCCCAGTAGAGGTCGGTGCCGTCGTCGAAGACCACGTACACCAGCGACTGTCCGAA
>JAKPQQ010000262.1 GCA_029557215.1 Fibrobacterota bacterium
ACGCTGGGGCTTCCCATCGTGCGGACCAGCCCCGACCACGGGACCGGGTTCGACATCGCCTGGAAGCTTCCCGCCGACGACGGCTCTCTGGTGGACGCCATCGTCCTGGCCGACCGCATGTCGCGGGGCCGCCGCCGACCCCGATGACGGGATCCGTCCGGAGCAGGGTGTCCCGCGTCCTGGAACCCCACGGCCTGGAGTGGGGGCTCGCGCCGCTGGCGTCGCTCCCGGTCGAAGGCCGCGAGGACAGGGTCCGTTCCTGGACGGCCGACGGCCTGCACGGCACCATGGACTGGCTCGCGAAATCGATCGAATCGCGCATCCGCCCGCAGGTCCAGTGGCCCTGGGCCCGGTCGTTCCTGGTGGTCGAGCTCCCCTACGACCTCCCCGCGGCCGTGGCGCCCGGGTCGCGCCCAGAGGTTGCCGGGTACGCGCGCGGTCGCGACTACCACTACCGCCTGGATGGACGGCTCAAGGCGATCGCCTCCGACCTGGAGGCCGAATTCCCGGGGCTGCGCACGTTCCAGTTCTGCGACGACCAGCACCTCCCCGAAGTGGAACTCGCCGTCGCGGCGGGCCTCGGGTGGCGCGGCAGGAACACCCTGCTCGTGACCCGCAAGGGGAGCGCGTTCCACCTGGGCGGACTCCTGCTTTCGCTGGAGGACGTCGACGTGCCGCCGCCGCACCCCGACCACTGCGGATCCTGCACCGCCTGCCTGGACGCCTGCCCCACCGGGGCGTTCCTGGAGCCCGGACGCATCGACGCCTCGAGGTGCCTGTCGCACTGGAGCATCGAAGACCGCCACACGACGGAAAACGTCGCCGCGCGCTCGGCGCGGTCGGAGGTGTTCGGGTGCGACATCTGCCAGCAGGTCTGCCCCTGGAACCGCAGGATCCTGACGGAAAACGTCCTCCCCGGGGGCTGGCCGGGAACCTGGGAGGAATGGACCGACATCTGCCGTCCGGGAGGCGGGTTCCAGTCGCTGTTCACCAAGACCCCGCTGCGCCGTGCCGGGCGCCACAAGATGCTGCGCAACCTGCTGCGCGCGCTGTGGAACACCGACCCTGCCCGCGCGGCGACGCTCACGCGACGCGCCCTCGGGACGGAGACCTACCCCTCGCTGGTGGAATGGATGCGCTCCCGCCTGGAACCGGGGCCGTCGCCGGACCTCACCTTGACAAGAAACGACAACCCCGGGATTCCCGGAAAGGAACCGCCATGCAAGCCGACATCGGTCTGATCGGGCTCGCCGTGATGGGCGAGAACCTGGCGCTCAACATGGAAAGCCGCGGATTCGCCGTGGCCGTCCACAACCGCAGCGTCGCCAAGGTGGACGAACTCCTGTCGGGGCGCGGCATGGGCAGGCGGATCGTGGGCGCCCGAAGCATCGCGGAATTCGCGGCCTCGCTCGGGAAGCCGCGCAGGATCGTGCTCATGGTGAAGGCGGGCGCGGCGGTGGACTCGGTGCTGCAGGAACTGGTCCCGCATCTGGACCCGGGCGACATCCTGATCGACGCGGGCAACAGCCGCTGGACCGACACCATCCGCCGCACCCGCGACCTGGAGGCCAAGGGCCTGCGCTACCTGGGGGTCGGGGTTTCGGGCGGCGAAGAAGGCGCGCTGCGCGGTCCGTCCATCATGGCGGGCGGCACGCGCGAAGCGTGGGCGGAGGTCGAACCGATCCTCACGGCGATTTCCGCCAAGGTGGGCCCGGATTCCGACATTCCCTGCTGCGCCTGGGTGGGGCCGGACGGCGCGGGCCACTACGTGAAGATGGTCCACAACGGCATCGAGTACGGCGACATGCAGCTGATCTGCGAAGCCTACGCGCTGCTTTCCGGCGTGCTGGGGATGTCGGCGCCCGAGATGTCCCGCGTCTTCGCGGAATGGAACAAGGGCGACCTCGACAGCTACCTGGTGGAGATCTCCTCCGAGATCCTCGCCACCCTGGATCCCGACACCGGCAAACCCTTCGTGGACGTGATCCTCGACAAGGCCGGCCAGAAGGGCACCGGGGTCTGGACCGGCCAGAGCGCGCTGGAACTGGGCGTTCCCGCGCCCACCCTCGCGGAGGCCGTGTTCGCCAGGTCGCTTTCCGCCCTTAAGACGGATCGCGTCGCCGCATCCCGGATCCTGCCCGGTCCGGTCGCGACGGAATTCGTCGGCGATCGCGAGGAGTTCGTGGCCGCGGTGCGCGACGCGCTCCACGCGTCCAAGATCTGTTCCTACGCCCAAGGGTTCCAGCTCCTGGCCGCCGCCAGCGCCCACCATGGCTGGGATCTGGATCTGGGCCGCACCGCGCTGCTCTGGCGCGGGGGGTGCATCGTGCGCGCCCGTTTCCTGGACGACATCTTCCAGGCCTTCCTGGAGGACCCGTCCCTGCCCAACCTGCTGGTGGCACCCATCTTCCGCGAGAAGGTCGCCAAGGCCCAACCGGGCTGGCGCCGGGTGGTCGGCGAAGCCGTGCGCGCGGGCATTCCCGCGCCCGCCTTCGCGTCGGCGCTCGCCTACCACGACGGATACCGATCGGAGCGGGTGTCGGCGAACCTGCTCCAGGCCCAGCGCGACTACTTCGGGTCGCACACCTTCGAGCGCCTGGACAAGCCGGGAATCTTCCACCACGACTGGGCCGGCCTGCGCGGATAGGATCCCGGCGCGACCAGGGAGCAGACGGAATCCGTCAAAACCCCTCGCGTCCCTTGCGCTGGCGCTTGTCGTGGTACAGGCTCTGGTCGGCGCGGATGATCGCCTGTTCCAGGGTTTCTCCGTCGCCCGGGACCCAGGCCATCCATCCCGCGCTGGTCCTGGCCGTCCAGGGCCGTCCCAGTTCGGCCGCCCTCTTCGCCAGGGCCCGGCGCACGCGCTCGATGGCGCCTTCCAGACCGCCTTCGGCCGCCAGGAGCGTGACCACCGCGAATTCGTCGCCGCCCAGCCGCCCCACCACGTCGCTTTGACGGAATCCGTCTTCCAGCGCCCGGGCCAGGCACTGGATCGCCTTGTCTCCGTCGGCGTGGCCGTGTGCGTCGTTGATCTCCTTGAGGCCGTCCAGGTCGCACAGGACCACCCCGATCCTGGTCCCGCTGCGCATGGCCGACCTCACCAGGAATTCGCCCTGTTCCAGGAGTCCCCGTCGGTTGAGAACGCCGGTCAGTTCGTCGCGGTGCGACAGCTTGCGCAATTCCTCGCGCGCGTCGTGTTCCTGCCTGGAGCGATGCGCCATGGAAAGCGCCATGGAAAGCGAATACCGCAGGCTTTCCAGGAAGACCTCGTTGGAGTTCCAGTCCCGCACCTGCACCACCCCGAAATGTTCCGCCCCCAGCGAAAGCGGCATGGCGATCCACGACGCCACCGGAAGCCCTCCCGAAGGCAGCAGGGCGTCGCGCGGCGCCGAAGCGACCGTCCGGTTCGCCACGTCGACCTCGATCTCGAACCCGCCCAGGTCGAACCGCGGATCCTGGACCGGTGCGCCGTCGGCGCGAAACAGCAGCACGCGCAGGCGATGCCCCGCCAGGATCCGGAACGCGTCCAGGATGCGATGCGGAAGATCTTCGCCGGGCTTGAGCGACACCATCTGCTGCAACGCCCAATACTGGTCGCGCAGAAGGATCTGCAGCGCCTGGCGCTGGTTGAGGTCCACTCCGCGCCGCGCGTGCGACACCGCGGACTGCGCGCGCAGGAGCGCCGCCGAAGCGTGCGGCGGCGGCGCGGACGTGGCCACCGCGAAGATCCTCTCTTCCCACAGATCCAGCTCGGCGTGGTCGGCATCCTCGAGCACGGCCTCCAGCCGCTCCAGGAACAGCCCCGACTGCACCGGATCGAACAGCGTCGCGCGCAATTTGTCCAATCCGGGAACGCCCGTCGCCTCGGCCAGGAGCCGGGGCAGATGCAAGGAGGTCGCCCCGCCCGAACGACATCCGCAGGAGCGGAGCAGCACGAGCGCGGTGGGGATCGCCTCGGAACGGACCTCGCGCCCCAGGCAGAGCTCGTGCAGCAGCTCCACCGCCCGGAACCCCACCTGGTAGGCCACCGCGTCGACGCTCGTGAGGGAAGGGCTCATGGTGGCCGCTTCGTCGATGTCGTCGAATCCCGTCAGGACCATGTCTTCCGGGATCCGGACCCCCCGTTCGCGACAGGATTTGCGCACACCCAGGGCCATGGCGTCGTTGGCGCACACCAGCGCCCGGGGTGGCGCCCCCTCGCGCTCCAGGAAGGCGTCGAACAGCCTCTTGGCGAGCTCGGGCGAGAAGTCGCCCTCCATGATCCATCCCGGGGGCACGGCCACCCCCTCCTTCGCGGCGGTATTGACAAAATCCGTTAGGCGATGGACCGCGTCCGGGTTCGCGCGCGGCCCTCCCATGTAGGCAAGGCGCGTGAGGCCGTGGGCTTCCACCAGATGCCCGACGATCCTTCCGATCCCCTCGCCGTCGGGATACACGGCCGGGTAGGCGCCGAGCTCCATCCCGACGCAGACCGTGGGACGAGGCGGGAGCGACTCCAGGAACTCCAGGACCGTGTCCTTGCCCGAAAAATTCGCCAAGGCTCCCACCGCCGGGAGATACCCGTCGATCCTGGGCGAACCCGCCAAGGCATACACCGACTCCGATCCCCCTCTTCGCTCGGGATCCCGGAACGCGCTGCCCACCAGAGCCACCAATCGCACGCCCAGCAACCGCGCCGCCGTCGACACGCCGTGCCAGATCTGGTTCTGGTACCAACCGTCCAACCGGACGTTGAGCAAGGCGAAGGTCGGGATCGTTTCCATCGGCGTTAGGGAACCAGTGTCCGATTCCCGACCCGGATTGTCCAGGATCGAACGCTCCGAGGCCGCTGCCGAACCTCGCCGTTTGCGCTTTGCCTCCGGCACGTGTAGATTGGTTGCCATGCGTGGATCTCGTCGACATCGCCCGACTACGGGAGCCTGGTGGCTTCTGGTCTTGGCGTTGGTGTCGGTGCTGGCCCCGGTGTGGGCGAACACCTACCTGTGCCCGATGGCCCAGGAGGCGCTCCAAGCCCGCGAGCAAGCCACCTGTTGCGAACCTGCCGCCGGGCTCCACGGCAACGTCCTTGCCGGCGAACCCCGCATGGAGCCGCCTTGCGACTGCCCGCAGTTGTCGTGGTCCTCGGACGCGGTCGACCAGACCCGCGAAACGCGATATTCCTTCGCATCCGCTCCCGCCTTGCGGGAATCGCCACTTTCGGTTCCGGTGCCGCGATCGGCCTCCTTGGCGATCCTGCCGCACCCCGATCGATGGCGCGCCGCGAGCGCGCAGCCCGCCTGGCTTCGCAACCAGGCCATTCTCTGCTGAACTCCCTTCGCGACTAGACACTCCCGAGGCTCCGGTGCGATGCTGGAGCCTTGGAGCGACTTCCACGCGAGCAGAGAGGAAACCTGCCATGTCCAGCCTGATCCTGGCCATCGCTTTCGCGGGCGCTTTCGCGGCCCCGCCGGATTCCACGACGGATCCTGTCCAAACCTGGGTGGATCTGGCCCGGCGCCAGCACCCCCAAGGCATGGCCACCGCCGACATGGTGGCTTCACGACGCGGCCCGCTGGCGGGCGCGGGCGCCTGGATGCCGCCCAGCGCGCAACTGGATCTGCGGTCCGACGGAGCCGTCGACCTGAGTCTTTCCCAGATGATCCCGGGTCCCGGCAAAACGTCGGATCTGCGGCGGGTCCGCGAGGCCCAGCTGCGGATGGCCCTGGCCGATTCGGCCGAAGAAATCCGCAAGATGGAACTGGCCGTCCGCGAAGCCGCCTGGATGGAATGGATGGCCTGGGAAAAGCTCCAGGTGCTCGCCGCGCAGGAAAGCCTGGCCGTGGTCTTGGCCGCCACGGTCCGCCGCAGCCAGTCCCAGGGAATGGCCACCGCCGCCGAGGCCTGGCTCGCCGACACCCGCTCGCGCCAACTGCGACTGCAGAAGGAGCAGGCCTTGGCCGAAGCCCGCGCGGCCAGCGCCATGCGGGAATCGTGGACCGGAACCGAGACGAGCCGCATGGTCCCGGGTCCGCCGGTGGCTCCCGGCTGGAACGATTCCGACCTCGTGCGCCTGGCCTCGGAGCGACCCGACATCCTTTCCATGGCGGCCGACGCCGCGATGGAGGAATCGATGGCCGTGTCCATGCGAACCTCGCTGCGTCCCGACTTCATGGTGGGTGCGATGGCCATGCGCATGAGCGACGGAATGCCAGGATGGGGCGTCATGGCGGGCATGACCCTGCCGTTCGTCCCCTGGGCGCGCGGCATGGCCGTGGGCGAATCCTCCCAGGCCCGGGCCAAGGCGAGGGTGGCCCGCGCCGGGGGCGAGGCGATGCGGCGCATGGCGGTCTCCGAGATCGTCGGCCATTCCCGGAAGGCGCGCGCGGCGTGGGAAGCCCTGCGCGAACTGGACGCGACGATCCTGCCAGGGCAGGAAGCGGCGCTGCAGGACGCCCGGACGCGATTCGGCCAGGGCCGCGAAATGCTCGCCATGGTCCTGGCCATGGAAGACATGGTGCGCATGGCGCGGATGGAACGCCTCATGCGCCGTGGTGACTACGAACTCGAACGGTCCCGACTCGCCGCCGCCGCGGGCGTCGCGATCGCCAACCTGGAAGGTGAAGAATGAACCGCATCAAGACGTTGCTGGCCGCCGCGCTGGTGGTGACATTTTCCGTCACAAGCGTGTCGGGCTGCTCGGATTCGCGCGACCACGACCACGAGGCGTCGGGAGAAGCGGGCAAGACCGCCTACCACTGCCCCATGCATCCGCAGATCATCCAGGAAAAGCCGGGCGACTGCCCCATCTGCGGGATGGACCTCGTGAAGTTCTCGGCAGGCAAGGAGGCCCCCGCGGGCGATGCGGCCGCCGACACGGGAACCTACACGACCGCGGGCAAGGACGTGCAGGTGGACCCCGCGATCGTGCAGAAGATCGGCGTGCGCACCGAGATGGTGGACGCCGGCGTGCTGGGTCGCGAGTTCCGCGCCGACGCCGAAGGCATCCTGGACGAATCGGCAGAGATCTCGATCACGATCCGTTCCATGGGCTACCTGGAAACGGTGTCGGGTCTTCGCGAAGGCGACCGCGTGAAGATCGGACAGATCTTGGCATCCCTGTACAGCCCCGACCTCGTGGCCGCGCAGGGCGACTGGCTGGCGGCCCACCGCCGCGGCGACAGCGTCGGGGCGCAGGCTTCGCGCGAACAGCTGCGGAACCTGGGGTTCCCCGACGCGTCCTTCGCCAAGGCCCTGGAACTGGGGCGGCCGCTACGGACGATTCCCGTCCTGTCGCCCGCGAACGGTTGGGTGCGCTCGCGCAACGCCACCCGGGGCCAGTCGGCCATGGCGGGCACGGAACTGTTCCGGATCGTGGAAGGCTCGGGAGCGATCCTGCAGGCGCGGCTTCCGGCGAGGGACGCGGTTTCGGTGCGCGTGGGCGACCCTGTCGAGGTCCGCGGCGACGGTCTCGCCGAGCCTGTCCAGGCGCGCGTCGTGTCCGTCGCGCCGGAAGTCGAACGCGCCACGCGATCGACCCGTGTCCGCCTGGCCGCGACCAAGGGATCCGACATCCGCGTCGGGGCGCTGTACCGGGCCACCTTCCAATCGCGGAAAGAGACGGGATTCGTCATCCCCGCCGACGCCGTCCTGCATTCCGGCGCGCGCGACATCGTGTTCCTGGATCTGGGCGCCGGACGGTTCCGCCCGGTGGAGGTCGTGCTCGGGCCGTCGTCGGGCGGCAGGACCCTGGTGCGTTCGGGCATCGAGGCCGGCGACGAGGTGGTGGTGTCGGCGCAGTTCCTTCTGGACGGCGAAAGCCGCCTGCAGGCGGCGCTGGACCAGCTGACGGCCGGAGCGGATGCGGCTTCGCCGCACGCGGGCCACGGGGGTGCGCGATGAACGGCCTTGCCCCTCCGGATAGACAGAATCCGTCGCAACGGGGGATCCTGGGAGGCGTGATCGCCTGGTCGCTGGGCAACCGGTTCCTGGTGCTGATGCTCGTGGCGTTCGTCTCGCTGGCCGGGATCTGGGCGCTGCGGACCATCCCGTTGGACGCCATCCCCGACCTGTCCGACCCGCAGGTGATCGTCCAGACCAACTGGGACGGGGCCTCGCCGCAGACGGTGGAGGACCAGATCACCCAGCCCCTGTCGCGCAAGCTGGTTTCCACTCCCGGCGCGCAGGCCGTGCGGGGGTATTCGTTCTTCGGGCAGTCGCTGGTGTACGTGGTCTTCGACGACGGCACCGACCTCTACTGGGCGCGATCGCGG
>JAKPQQ010000264.1 GCA_029557215.1 Fibrobacterota bacterium
GCCGGTGGACCGACGAGATGGTGCGCAGGATCCGTCCGGACGAATCGAACGCGACCACCGACGACGTTCCGAGGTCGGCCACCCACAGGATGGAACGGCTTTCGTCCCAGGTGATCGACACGGGGCGCCGGAGCGCGCCGCGCAGGATCGTGTCGAGCCTGCCGCCCGAGGTGCGCCCGAGGAACCCGCTGTCGGCGCTGGCGAACCAGGCCCTGCCCCAGGCGTTCTGGTCGACCGCGATGGATTGGATCAGGCCGGGCATGGATCGGAAGACGAGCGTGGATCCGTCGATCCGCGACAGCCTTCCGGCGAGTCCGCCCGCGTCGGCGCCTCCGACCCAGCAGAACGAGCCGTCGACGTCGCACGACACCGATCGCGCGCCCGGCGTCGAATCGGAAAGCGGCCTCGCGATGCCCGTGCTGGTGAACTTGCGCACCGCGGCGGCTCCGCGATCCACCGCAAGCAGCGTGCCTCCGTCGCGCAACGGATCGATGTCCATGGAAACGACTTCGGAGAATCCCCTGATCCGGTGCACGACGACCGGTTTTCGTCCTCTCGTCAGGGCGATCTTGACCAGCTCCGAGCGCGTGCCGGCCCAGACGCTTCCCTGTTCCCTGTAGGTGCACAACCGCAGGCGCCATGGCTGGCGTCCGCCGCCAAGCCCGTCGGTCAGGAACAGCGTCACGGTGGTGTCCACCAGCGAATCGGTGGGAGCCTTCCAGAGCATCACCGAATCGCCGGGGGTTCCGGACCGCCACGCGAGGGTCCCCGCGGCACCGAGCCGGATCGGAAGCTCCGCGTCCCAGCGAACCGGCCAATTCGTGTCGGGATCGACCATGCGATAGCGGATCAGGGCGTTTTCGCCGGGATGCACGGCCAGCACGAGGGTGTCCTGGCGGGGCAGCACGGTGCGTTGCGAACCGGAATCGAGCGAAGGGCCCGTGACCATCGAATCCAGACGGGGCAGGACGTTGCGCACCGTGAAGGCGAAGGATGCCCGTTCCAGGCTCCCCGCGTAGTAGCGGAGCGTGTCCCGGGGAAGCGTCCTTCCGGTGGTGTCGGCGTTCGGCGGAAGCGTGTCCCAGCGCAGAACCAGCGTGTCGTGGACGATGTTGCCGTCGACGTCGCGCACGATCCCGCGCGAGACCAGCGTGGCTCGCCCCAGACCCCAGGCGAGGGATGTCGAATCCCGTCCTGCGCGCCGGATGGCCGCGCGCACGACGACTTCCCCGCCCCGGTACTCGCCCGAAGGGTCGGGAACCTGCAGCTGCACCGACAAGGCGGAGTCGGCATCGTCCAGCGGCCACGCACAACCTTGCTGGAACAGCGCTCCGGCGCAGGCCGCGAACAGGATCCCCCATGCGGCGACGGGCTTCAGCCGGTTCTTGCCGGTGCGGAACACGAAGGCGAGGACTTCCGCGACCGCCGCGTAGAGTTCGTTCGGGATCTCGTCGCCGGGTTCGACCTGGGCGTGCAGCGCCCGGGCCAGCGGAGGGTTTTCCACCAGCGGCACGCCGTGTTCGGTGGCGATCTCGCGGATGCGCTTGGCGACAAGGTCGGCGCCCTTGGCCACCACCACGGGCGAACGGTCGACTCCCTGGTTGTAGCGCAACGCGACGGCGAAGTGGGTGGGGTTGGTGACCACGACGGTGGCCTTGGGGACTTCCCCCATCATGAACCGCTTGTGCATCTCGCGGCGCATGGAGCGGATCTTGCCCTTGACCTGGGGGTCGCCTTCGGACGACCTCGCCTCGTCCTTCACTTCGTGCTTGGTCATCTTGAGGTCTTCCAGCCAGCTCCTCTTCTGGTAGAACCAGTCGGCGATGCCGAGCACGACCAGGACGACGGACATCTTGAGCACGGCTTCCAGCGCGATGCCGGCCGTGAAGAGCGCCTGGGCGGCGACGGGCCAGGCGGCCATCTCCAGGAACGCGTCGCGGTTGTCCCAGATGATCTTGAAGCCGATGACCGAGACCACGAGCATCCGCAGAGCCGATTTCCCGAGCTCGATCCAGGTCTTGGCCCCGAACAGCCGGGCGAGCGAGAACTGGAACGCCTTGCTCGGGTCGAACTTGATGACTTCCGTGTTGAACTGCAAACCGATCGTCGCGATGCTGACGACGACGATCACCAGCGCGACCGGGATCGCCACGGGCAGGATCTGTCGCAGGATGAACAGGGTGCCGGGCAGGCCCCAGGCCGTGATGGACGCGTCGTCGACCCTCCAGGTGGGGATGGCGCGGAAGCATTCCACGAGAAGATCGGACAGGCTCCTCATCATGCCCGCTCCCAGGATCCACAGGGCGATCGCGGCGGCGAAGAGCGTGGCCGACTGCTGGAGGTCCTGGACCCGGGGCGTCTTGCCCTGCTTGCGGGCCTCGTTCTTCTTCTTGTCGGTCGGGTCTTCCGTCCTGCCTTCGTCTTCGGCGGCCATGGCTCACCTCATCCCGGCGAGGATCGTGTCGGCGGCCCGGAAGACGTCGTCCTGCCAGCCCCGGAAGGTTCCGAGCAGGATGGGGAGGCTCAACGCCGTGACGGCGCAGGCGGTCAGGATCTGCAGCGGCATGACCACGAGCCAGGCGTTCATGGAGGGCATGATCCGGGAGATCACCGCCATGGTGAGCGTGAGCATCAGGAGCGCCATGAGGATCGGGCCGCACAGCTGGATTCCCAGCAGGATGGAGCGCGCGACCAGCGCGGAGATGGCGGGCAGGAAGCTGGCGATCTCCATCTGCGCGGTGGCCAGGGGGATGCTCCTGAACGATTCGGCCAGGGCCGCCACCAGATGCGTGTGGCCCCCGCCTGCCAGGAAGGTGACCGTCGCCGCGATTCCCAGGAATTGTCCGAACAGGTGGGTGGATTCGCCTGTGGTCGGGTCGAACAGTTCGACCATGGAAAAGCCCGCCTGCATGTCGATCACGGCGCCCGCGAATTCCATCACCTGGAAGATCAGGCCGAACGTCCAGCCGGCGATCATCCCGATCGCGGCTTCGCGCAGCGCCAGACCCAGGAACCCCGGGACGGAATCCGGCATGGCGGCGGTGTCGCGAGGCAGCGTGGGGAACACGCACAGCAGCAGCGCGAAGGCGAGGCCGATCTTGGCCTGCGCGGGCAGCGACTGGCTGCCCAGCACCGGCAGCAGGACGACCATCGAGGCGATCCGGATCATGGCCAGTCCGGCGAGCTGCACCTGTCCGCTGGCCAGTCCGGCGATGCTTTCCAGCACGGTGCTCACGGATGCACCTGCTTGAACAGCGAGATCATGTGCGTGAAGTAGTCCCGGAACAGGTGGATCATCCAGGGAAATGCGAACAGGGTGGCGGCCCCTCCGGCGACGAGCTTGGGCAGGAACGTGAGGGTGGCCTCGGAAATCGAGGTCGCGGCCTGCAGCACGGAAAGGATCAGGCCCACCACCAGCGTCACCAGCAGCACGGGCGCGCACAGCAGGAGGGCCACCCAGAGGGTCTCGCGCACCAGGGCGACGATGTCGTTCTCGCTCATGGACGCCTCACCGGAAGCTGGCCACCAGGCCCTGGGTGATCAGGGTCCAGCCGTCCACCAGGACGAAGAGGATGAGTTTGAGGGGAAGGCTCACCATCACCGGGGGCAGCATCATCATGCCCAGGCTCATGAGCACCGAGGCGACCACCATGTCGATGACGAGAAACGGCAGGTAGATCAGGAACCCGATGATGAACGCAGTCTTCATCTCCGACATCACGAACGCCGGGATCAGGACCGCGTTGGGGATGTCGTCCACGGTGGCCGGGCGCGGCGTCTTGGACACGCGGACCATGACGGCCAGTTCGTTTTCGCCGCACTGGCGGAGCATGAACGATCTCATGGGCTTCATCGCCTTGTCCAGGGCCTCCTTGTAGCCGATCTCCTGCGCGAGGTAGGGTTGCAGGGCGTTGTCGTTGATTTCCGTGATCTGGGGTTGCATCACGAACCAGGTCAGGAGGATCGCGAGCCCCATCACCACCTGGTTGGGCGGAACCGTCTGGGCGCCCAGCGCGCGCTTGAGGAATCCCAGCACGACGGCGATGCGCGTGAACGGGGTCATGAGCAGCATGATCCCCGGCGCGATCGACAGGATCGTCATCAGGAACACGATCTGCAGGGTGACCGACGCCTCCTGGGGGGTCTTGGCCTGGTCGATCCCGATGGTCACCTTGGGAAGGACCTGGGCGTCCAGCGGCGCGGCCAGCGCCAGGACCAGTCCCGCGACCAGGAAGGGAAGCCATCGGGCGAACGTGCGGCGGCCGCTCATCCGGCGTCCTCCTGCCCGGCAGGCCGGGGTGGTTGGCCGGGGGAGTGACGGAATCTGCCCATCAGGGTGTCCAGGGTCGCCGCGAATTCGCGGATCGGGGTCTTGCCGTCGCCCGTGTCGGCGACGATCTCGGCGGCTTCGTTTCCGGTGAATTCCGAAAGCAGGGTGGACGACTGGCCCGTGAACGCCACGGCGACCACCCGGTTGTGCAGGCGGATCATCGCGATCTGGCGCGAGGGGCCCACCGACCTGGTCTCCAGGATGTCGACCAGCCCGCCCTTGTTCTGCGACCCGCCTTTTCCGCCTTTGGCCCGCCGCAGGAGGAACACGAGCACGAGGGCGGCGAATCCGAGGATCGCGAGGCTCGCGAACACCTGGACCAGGAGTCCCCCCAGCGAGGCGCCGGAAACGGGGGATCCCGACGATGCGGGGGCGCTCGGCCCGGAATCCCAGGCGGCCTGCGCGGCGCGCACCTTCGCCTGGATCTCGGCTTCTTCCTTCGGATCCGCGATGGTCTCGCGGGTCGCGGGCGGGTTCGGGACCGCCGTGTCCCCGATGCCCGGCGTCTGGGCCGGAAGCGACGAGGAGAGGCCCAACAGCAGGCTCCACGCGAGGAGTTGTCGACGGAATCCGTTCATCGCGCGGGCCTCGCGCGTTCTTCGGGCGTCACCAGATGGGTGATTCGGATCCCGAAGTTTTCTTCGATCACCACGACTTCCCCCTGCGCGATGACCTTGTCGTTCACGACGAGGTCCACCGGTTCGCCGGCCATCCGATCCAGCTCGATGATGCTTCCGGGGCCGATCTCCAGGATCCTGCGGATGGAAAGTTCGGTCTGCCCGAGTTCGATCGTGACGTCGATGGGAACGTCCAGGAGCCGTTGCACGGAAGGGTCGTTGGAATCGATCCAGGCGGTCGCCCCGGCAGGTGCGCCGATGGTGCTCGACGCGGGGCGCGAGGCGCCTTGTGCCGTTGGTTGCCCACCGGCCTGGGGAAGCGGCGCGGGTTCGGGCGCCTTGCGCGGGGTCGGGGCCAGCTGGTCCAGCAGATCGGACAGGCCTTCGGTGAAGTCGTCCTGCTTGGGGAAATCGGACTGGCTCGATTTCGCGTCGTCCAGATCGGCGAGTTTTTCCTGCAGCGGCTTGGCCACGGCCAGGAGCGAAGACCGCAGCGGGAATCCCTGGATGTCGATCTCGATGGGATAGAATGCGGCATCCGCGCCGGGCGCGCCTTCCTCGACGCTGGCCTTGAACGTCAACCTCTGTCCCCAGCGCTCGGTCTGGTTGGTGGAGATCGCTCCCGCCATCTGGTTGCCCAGTTCCTGCAAGGCGTCCTGGTGCTCGTCGCTCCAGGGGGCCGTGCCGTCGCCCATCATCATGAGGTCGGCCAGGATGGCGGCCGTCTCCAGATCCAGGAGCATCGCGACTTCCGCGGCGGCGTGGTCGGCCAGCGTGAAGCGCAGCGAGATCGGTGTGGCGGCCGGGGATCCGGGAAGCCGTTCGCCCACCTGGAGGTTGCAGCCGCGACCCAGCGCGGTGCGCAGCGTCTGGCGCACGACGGTGCAGAAGACCGCCGCGAGGTCGTCGGCGAAGGAAGCCAGTTCAGTCGACATCGCCGACCTCGCGTTCGATCAGTGAGGTGACCTGGACGCACTTGCGGCCCCTGAGCTGGCCGGGTCTGCAGAGGAACCGCCCCTTGCCTCCGGCGGCGAGAACCAGGTCGGAATTGCGGGACTTGTCCAGGATCAGGGTGTCTCCTTCCTGCAGGCTCAACATCTGCCGCATGGAAAGCGTGGTCTTCCCGAAGATCGCGCGCAGTTCCACCGGGGTTCCGGACAGTTCGCGTTCCACGATCTTGCGGGTGTCGGCGGTGGCTCCGCGGGCGCTGGAGATCCAGTTTTCGGCCGAAAGGTGGCCCATCACCGGTTCCAGGAACATGTAGGGCATGCACATGCTCATGAGGCCCGACGTGTGGCGGCTGCGGAGTTCGAACGAGATCAGGATGACGGTTTCCGACGCCGGCGCGATCTGCACGAACTGGGGGTTGTTCTCGTAGCTTTCGATCTTGGGGTGGAATATCCCCAGGTACTCCCAGGCTTCCTTGAGGTCCAGGAGCAGGCGTTCCACGATCTTGTTCATGACCGAGCGCTCGATGTCGGTCAATTCCCGGTTGTACTGCATCGCCTTGCCGGGGCCGCCGAACAGCCGGTCGATCATGAAGAACACGAGCGAGGGGTTGATCTCGAAGATCGCGTTCCCCGACAGCGGTTCCATCTGGAAGATGTAGATGCAGCTGGGATTGGTGACGCTCATCACGAATTCGTTGTAGGTGAGCTGGTCGACCGACACCAGTTCCACCTCGATCAGGGTGCGCAGGTACGAGGTGAGCGTGGTGGAAAGCACCCTCGAGAACCCTTCGTGCAGGTTCTGCAGGACCCGCATCTGGTCCTTGGACACGCGGTCCGGGCGACGGAAATCGTAGAGGCTGACCTTGCGGTCGTCGTTTCGCGGGCGTTCGGCCCTCGGACCCAGTCCGGAAAGGCCCGACGAAGAGGAGCTCGAGGCGGACGGAGGGGGAGGAGCCGACGCGGGCGCCGGACTCGATCCTCCTCCCACGGACGCGAGGAGGGCGTCGATCTCTTCCTGCGAGAGGATGTCGCCCATGGCCGGCGACCTACTGGACCAGCCACTCGGTGACGAGCACCGCGTTCAGCTGGAGTTTTTCGTGTTTGAGCATCTTGTTGATGTCCTTGGTCATTTTCCGTGTCAGGGAATCCTGGATCGTCGGGCTGCTGACCATCTCGAAGGTGGCGGCCGACAGCGTCCGGTTCACGACCGCTTCGACGCGCATCATCTGGGGTTCGATCTTCTTGGCCAGATCCTTGTACTTGTCGGCGTCGTATTCCAGGCAGAAGGAAGCCTTGAGGTAGCGCTTGGCCTCGGTGCCGGCGA
>JAKPQQ010000009.1 GCA_029557215.1 Fibrobacterota bacterium
GTGGCCAAGTCGGATTGTCGGCATACGATCAGGCATGGGAAAACTGCCCTTTCCGGATTTGGTCCGTGCGTGAGCGATTGGGGGTACTCCAATACTCTTGACTCGGTGGCCAAGGGGTTAATTCTGCATCCCTGGAAAGGTCCCATGGATATTCATGGGTGGGATTGAGTGTGGAAGGCTTGGGAAGGGGAGTCCATGCAGATGTGGGCGGTGGTTACGGACCCGACGGCTGGATCCCCGATTTGCCGACGCCACGGGCGCAAACGGGGGAATCCTTGAACGAGTACGTGTATCGGGTGATGGACGGACGCATGGAGGTGGGTGCCACGCCACGGGGTCTGGTGAGCAACCCCGACGAGACCAAGGAACAGGTGGCCTCGCGGGTGCGCGAGCTGCACGAACGGCGGTACCGTCAAGAGATGGCGGAGTTCGAGCGGGCACGCGAAGAGAGTCGCCTGACGGGCAAGCCGATTCCGGAGCGGTACCAGTCGATGCCCGTATTGAGGACTCCGGGAATCCGTCAATTGGGGAACGATCTTTCCCGGTTGGCCTTGGAGGTCATGCGCGTCAGGGCTGCGGCGGCGGGGGTGGTGTGGCAGAAGGTGGAAGATGTACCGCCAAAGTATCGTCAGTGGTTTACGCCACTTCCGGCGGGTCATCTGGTGCTGGAATTCCTGAAGTACGCGGAGGATCCCAGTCTGCTCGAGTCGACCTTGCAATCCGGATGGGAGAATTTCCGTCGCCTGACAGCGGAATATTTCCATGATTCCCGTTGGTTCCTGGATCTGTCGCGTCGCAAGCGGGATGTCTATTTCGGAGGGCGAAAATGAGACAGTTTATGTCGCTGTCGGTGCTTCTTCTGATGCTTATGGGATGCGCCGGATCGCGGCACCCACCGCGTGTCTACTACGATCTGGAGTCGATCAACCATATTCCCGGGATGATCTGGGCCTCCTTGATGCGCCCGGGGGATTCTTTGAGTCGCGAACACGTGCAGATGCTGGGAAGTTTTGGGACGTCTGCGATCGAAATTGCGTCGAGTACCGTTCTGGATTCTCCGTTGATCGTCGCTTGGTATGATCGGGATCATATCGATCACACCCGCCCCTTCCCGTTCCAGATCTTGCCGCCTTTGGACACGGCCAACCAGAAGTACCACATCCGGTTCACGTTCTACCCGGGCGATTCGGTGCGGATCCAAGCTCGCGCCGTGGCCAAGTCGGATTGTCGGCACACCATCCGGCATGGGGCTACGGCACTTGCCGCATTCGGGCCATGTGTGAGCGATTGGGGGTACTCCAATACTCTTGACTCGGTGGCCAAGGGGTTGATTCTGCATCCCTGGAAAGGTCCCATGGATATTCATGGGTGGGATTGAGTGTGGAAGGCTTGGGAAGGGGAGTCCATGCAGATGTGGGCGGTGGTTATGGACCCGACGGCTGGATCCCCGATTTGCCGACGCCACGGGCGCAAGCGGGTGAATCGCTCAACGAATACGTGTACCGGGTGATGGATGGGCGTATGGACGCAGGCGCCACGCCACGGGGCCTGGTGAGCAATCCCGACGAGACCAAGGAGCAAGTGGCGGCACGAGTGCGGGAGCTGCACGAGCGGCGGTACCAGTCGATGCCGGTGCTGCGGACTCCCGGACTCAGGCAGTTGAACATGCCGTGTCCGATGACAGCACCGGGGTGAGGGATGGTCTAGGAGCTCCGCGCGCTTTGCAGCTTGTGCAGCGTCAGATTCCGTACTTCGATGCGCGACACCGTGATGTGCGCCCCGAGCAACCGCGCGGCTTCGTCGCCGCGTCTTGCGCGCAACGCCTTCAGGATGGCGGCGTGTTCCTCGTAGGTGGCTTCGACGCGGGTGCGTTGGGTGAAATCCAGGCGTCGGATGATGCGGACCTTTTCCGACGCTTCGGCGTGAACGCGGGCGATTTCCCGGTTGCCCGCCGCCGCCACGAGGGAGCAATGGAAGGATTCGTCCCAATCGGCGACCTCGACCGCCTCGTAGCTCCTTCTGGCCGGTGGTTTGAGCCAGATTCCGTCGAGACGATCCAGCAGTTCGCAAAGCGATTCGGGCGATGCGGATTCCAGGCGCTTGGCGGCCACCTGTTCCAGCACGATCCGCAGGTCGTACGATTCGTCGAGTCGCACGAAGTCCAGCGGGCGGACCTGCCATCCGTTGCGGAAGTGGACTTCCAGATAACCTTCCTGCTGCAGCCTGTAGAGGGCTTCGCGTACAGGGGTGCGGCTTGCGCCGGTTTTTGTCGCCACGTCCGCTTCGGTGAACCGGTCGCCGGGCAGCAGATGGAAATCGAACAGGTCGGATTTGACCTGCTCGTACACGCTTTCGGCGAGATTCTTCGGTTTGTCCGCTTCCACCCTGGGAGTGGAAGTTAGCCCAAACTCGCGACCCGGGCGAGTCTTCCGGGTCGGAGTCTCGCCATGGTCGCTTCGGGTCATGCCGGTTCGATCCAGGCCAGCGTGTCGTGGGTGGACACCACCGTTCCGGGTTTGCAGCGGAATGCCTTCAGGATCCCCTCCTGCGGAGCGAGAACCGGAAGCTCCATCTTCATCGCTTCCACGACGAGGAGGGGTTGTCCCTTCTCCACGCGGGCACCTGGTTCCGCCAGGAGCTTCCACACGCTTCCCGAGGTTTCCGCCTTGACTTCCAGTCCGACATGTTCGGCGATCTCCTCGGCCATGGCGGGGGCCACGGCCGAGATCCTGGCCTCTTCGGCCTTCCAGTGCTCGACCTCGGCGTCGAACGCCGCTTTCTGCCGCGCCTGGAACGCCGAGATGTCGTCGGCGTTGTCGGACAGGAACCGCTTGTAGGCGGCGTAGTCGAAGATCTCCTCCTCGATCCTCACGGTGGCGGTTCCGTCGCGGAACCTGGCGCGAAGGTCGTCCAGTTCCTCCTCGCTCACCGGATAGAACCGAACCTGGTCGAAGAACTTCAGAAGCCAGGGCTCGCCCGGGGTGAACACGGGGTTGCGGTTGAACTTGTTCCAGATGGGGAGCGTGCGGCCCACCAACTGGTATCCGCCCGGCGAATCCATTCCGTAGATGCACATGTACACGCCGCCGATTCCCACGGTGCCTTCGGCGGTGTAGGTGCGGGCGGGATTGTACTTGGAAGTCAGCAGGCGGTGGCGCGGATCCAGCGGCACGGCGCACGGCGCGCCCAGGTACACGTCGCCCAGGCCCATGATCAGGTAGCTGGTCTTGAACAGGATGTCGCGCACCTGCTCCACGCTGTCCAGGCCGTTGATGCGGCGCATGAACTCCACGTTGCTGGGAAGCCACGGCGCGGTGGCCCGGACGGTTTCCTGGTAGCGCCGGATGGCGCCCAGGGTGGCCGAGTCCTGGAAGGCCATGGGCATGTGGACCACGCGCGTGGGGATCTTCAGGTCTTCCACGTCCGGAAGCGATTCTTCCAGGGCCAGGAGCGTTTTGACAAGTTCCGTCTGCGAGATCTCCGTCGGTTCGAACCGCACCTGGAGGGAGCGGACGCCAGGCGACAATTCCTGGATTCCGGGGACGGGTTCCTTCGCGAGAGCCTCCATCACCAGGTGGACGCGGAGCCTCAATGCCATGTCGAGGACGTTTTCGCCGTACTCCAGCAGGAGGTAGGTGTCGCCCGCCTGCCGGTAGACGATCTCGGGATGGTGTCCGTTGGCCGTCACCCTGGCGACGATGGTCGCCGATGGCGTGGTGGCCGGCAAAAGGGAAGGCGCCGGAAGCGATGGCATCGCCACGGCCGACAGTCTGTCGATGCGGTTCTTCTGGGCTTCTTCGAGGGCGACGGCTTCTTCGGCGGAAATCGCCTTGAACCGGATCGAGTCGCCGGGTTTCACCTGACCCACCTTCCACAGTTCGGCGCGGGCGATGGTGAACGGACACACGAATCCGCCCAGGCTGGGGCCGTCGCAGGTGAGGATCACCGGGCTGTCGCCGGTGAAGTTGATGCTCCCCACCGCGTATTCGCAGTCGTGGACGTTGGAAGGGTGCAATCCGGCCTCGCCGCCGTCGGTGCGGGTCCAGGTGGGCTTGGG
The DNA here is from genome assembly GCA_029557215.1 of Fibrobacterota bacterium. GTDB lineage: Bacteria > Fibrobacterota > Fibrobacteria > UBA5070 > UBA5070 > UBA5070. The sequence continues at coordinate 4,058 of JAKPQQ010000009.1, forward strand.
GCCGATCAACCGCACGCCGAGGCGGTTGGAGTTGTGGTGGACCTTCCAGCTTGACGACAGGAACTGGTCGACGGCTTCCAGGGTGAGGAAATCGGGCGCGCCGTGGGGGCCGTAGACCACGCCGATCTCCCAGTCGTTCCCGTACGACGGGACGATGCCGCTCGAAGCGGGCATCGGGGCGGCGACGGGGGCCGGGGTGGTGCAGGCCGCCCGGGAAGGATCGGACACCGGCAGCATGTCGCCGGCGCGCAGGAGTCTGCCCGCGTGTCCGCCGAACTGCCCCAGCGAGAAGGTGGAGCGGCTTCCCAGGTAGACCGGGACGTCCAGTCCGTTGCGGAAGGCGATGTAGAGGCGGCATCCGCTGGTGGCTCGCCCTGTGGTCAGGATCTGTCCAGGTCGGACATGGATCGGCGACCACATCGGGACCGGATCGCCGTCGAGCCGCGCGTCGCAGACCGCTCCCGCGAGCGCGACGGTTCCCGAGGCGTGGAACCTGAGGGTGGGGCCGACCAGGGTGCATTCCAGCCCCGCCGCGGAAGGGTGGTTGCCCACGATGCGGTTGGCGATCCGGAAGGCTTCGTCGTCCATGGGTCCCGACGGGGGCACGCCGATGTTCCAGTAGCCCAGGCGTCCGGGGTGGTCCTGCACGCTGGTCTGGGTGCCGGGATCCAACACCTCGATCGAAGTGGTGGCGAACTCGAAGGAATCGAGATGGCGGGTCCAGACCGCGCCGGTGCCGAAGACTTCTCCCGCGGCGATGGCGCGAAGGTACTCGAGGTTGGTGGAGATGCCGGAAAGCCGCGTGGCGTCCAGGGCCGAGCGCAGCTTCGCGAGCGCCTCTTCGCGCGTGTCGCCATGCACGACGAGCTTGGCGAGCATCGGGTCGTAGTAGGGAGACACGACGGATCCCGTCTCGATCCATCCGTCCAGGCGGATGTCGTCGGGGAACGAAACCTCGGTGAGTTCGCCCGGGGAGGGCTGGAAGTTGCGCAGCGGATCCTCGGCGTAGATGCGCACCTCCATCGCCGCGCCTCGGGGCGGCTTGCACAACGCGTCCCAGTCGGGTTCCTCGCCAGCCGCCACGCGCAGCATCTGCTCGATCAGGTCGACTCCGACGACCATTTCCGTCACCGGGTGTTCCACCTGCAGGCGGGTGTTGACCTCCAGGAAGTAGAACTCGTCGCGCGCGGCGTCGTAGATGAACTCCACCGTTCCCGCAGAGCGGTACGACACCGATTCGCCCAGGCGCACGGCGGATTCGAGCAACGCCTTGCGGGTGGCGGCGGGCAGGTTGGGGGCGGGGGTTTCTTCCACCACCTTCTGGTTGCGCCGCTGCAGCGAGCAGTCGCGCTCGCCCAGGGCGAGCACGCGTCCTTTCCCGTCCCCGAAGATCTGCACCTCGACGTGCCGGGCCTTTTCCACGCAGCGCTCCAGGAACACGCCCGCGTCGCGGAAGTACTGCTTGCCCAGGCGCTGCACGCTTTCGAACGCGGCGCGCAGGGCTTCGGGATCGTCGCAGCGCGAAAGCCCGATCCCGCCGCCGCCCGCGGTGCTCTTGAGCATGATGGGGTAGCCGATCTTCGAGGCGGCTTCCAACGCCTCGTCGATTCCCGACAGCAGGCCGGTCCCGGGCGTCATGGGAACCCCCGCGGCCGCCGCCAGTTCGCGCGCGCGGTGCTTGAGGCCGAACTCGCGGATCTGGTGCGAGGTCGGACCCACGAACCGGATGCCCGCGGTCTCGCAGGCTTCGGCGAACTCGGTGCTTTCGGACAGGAATCCGTATCCGGGATAGATCGCCTTCGCTCCGACGGATTTGGCGGCTTCCAGCACCGCGTCGATGCGCAGGTAGGTGTCGGCGGGTTTTTCGCCGGGAAGCCGGACGGCCATGTCGGCCGATCTGGCAGGAAGCGTCGAGCGGTCGGGGTCCGAGTGGACGATCGCGGTCCGGATCCCGAGGCGCTTGCAGGTCTTGATGGCTCGGAGGGCGATTTCGCCTCGGTTGGCGATCAGGATCGTGTCGAACATGGGGGGCTCCTATTGGGGTGCGGACAGGCTGGCGAGGTAGGAGCGCCAGCCTCCGAAGGCGGTGATGTCGCGGGCGTTCCCGAGGGCGAATCCTTCGCAGATGAATCCCTTCACGACCCGTCCGTCGGACAATTCGACGGATCCGATCCCCAACGGGGGAGGGACCTCGGCCACGAACGATCCGAACAGGCCCAGGGGGACGTCCCAGAGCTCGACCTCGATGGCGTTGCCGGCCAGGCCGGGAGCGAGCCGCTCCAGGCCTGGCTTGGGCGGGACCGTTCCCGGGATGGCGTGGAGCCGATATCCGCCCGAGGTGGTGGTGCGCTCCACGAAGCTCGCCCCCCGCGAGACGAGCTGGTGGTTGAGCGGCATGCCGGAGAGGTGAGCGCCGACCACCGCCAGCCGGACGGAATCCGGCGGAGCGGGACGCGACAGGGCGTCGTCGCCGGGAAGCCTGGAATCGAACAGTCGGCTCCAGCGCCGGCCAAGGGAAGACAATTTCCGATCGTGCCAGGCGGGCGCGAGGAACGTCACCCCGAAGGGAATGCCGTCGACCCGCATCCCGGCGGGAAGCGACAGCGCGCACAGGTCGGCGAAGTTCGCGAAGTTGGTGTAGGTGCCCAGGCGGCTGTTGGGGTCCAACGGGTCGGCCAGGACCTCCTCGATGGTGGGGGCGATCACGGCGGTCGGGACCATCAGCGCGTCGAAGTCGGACATCGCGGCCTGCACGGCCCGGGCCAGTTCGGCGCGGCGGTATTCGGAGCGGAACGCATCGGCGGCGCTGAACTTCGCGGCACCTTCCACGATCCCGCGCACGACGGGATGGATGGCGGATGGATCCCGCCTGTGCAGCTCCTCCACGACTGTCCAGCGCTCGGCCACCCACGGCCCCTGGTAGAGGAGTTCCGCCAGCCGGGCGAAAGGTTCGTAGTCCACGGGGACGATCTCGGCGCCCAGGGATCTGGCCGAGGCGACGGCGAGACGGAATCCGGCTTTGGAAGCCTCGTCCCCGAAGAACTCGGGATCGCGGGGAACCCCCAGTCGGAAGATTTCGGGAATGCCCAGCGGGGCGGATGGATCGGATTTCCGGGAGTACGGATCTTCCGGATCGAATCCTTCCATGACGTCGGCGACAAGATCCGCGTCGTCCAGGGTGCGGGCGAAGATCGAGACGCAGTCGAGGGTCCTGCACGCGGGGACCACGCCGGAATTGGAAAAGCGTCCGCGTGTGGGCTTCAGGCCCACGATGCCGTTCAGCCCGGCGGGCACGCGTCCCGAGCCCGCGGTATCGGTCCCCAGCGCGAAGGGAACGACGCCTTGGGCCACGACCGCGGCGGATCCCGAGCTGG
>JAKPQQ010000027.1 GCA_029557215.1 Fibrobacterota bacterium
ACGAAGGTACGTAGCGGGAGTACCCCAGCCGCCTCCCCGAACCACCCGTGAGTAACCGGACGAAGGCCCCTCGGGATCTGTCTGTTCGGTGGTGGCGTAGGCGCCATACCAGTCGTTGGTCCACTCGCCTACGTTGCCGACCATATCGTACAGGCCGAACGGATTGGCCTGCTTGGTCGCAACTGGACTCGTTGTGGAATTGCTGTTCCCCGAATACCACGCCTTCTCGTTCATCGTATCCGCACTGGCGCTATCTCCCCAGTAGTATGCCGTCGTGGTGCCGCCCCGAGCCGCATACTCCCATTGCGCTTCGGTCGGAAGTCGGTAGCCGCTCCTGCTCAAGTCGGATTTGATTCCTTCCAGAGCACTCACCCCGTCGCCATAGGTGCCCGTCATGGATGCATAGGTGTAGACCGTATCCAGCCCATCCCGCTTGCTGCGCGCATTGCAGTACAAAACCGCATCGAACCAGGTCACCTCCTCCACCGGGCAATTGATTCCGCATCGGACGTAGTAGGAGGGATTCACACCCATCACGGCCTCGTATTGGCCCTGGGTCACGAGGGTCGTATCCATCCAGAAGGCGCTCAAGGTTACGCTGTGCTGGATTTCGGACCCCAGTCGATTCGCCTCCGTCTCGGGACTCCCCATCACGAATGTGCCGGCGGGAACGAGCTTCATGCCTTCCCTCGTGACGACTGGCTCAGGCAGCTGCGCCCCATCCTGGATGCACCGGACCGAGAGGCCGGAACCCTTGGTTGTCAGCCCGTTGATCAGGTCGGCCTTCTCGCCTTCCAGGATCCGCCCGTTCCCTAACGTCTCGTCGGACTCGCCGACGCTCCACCACCAACCTCGCTCACCGAGCCTGTCGTAAGCGACTTCGGCGTAGCCGTGTCCTCCCGGAAGACCGCGGAAGCCATACGTATCGGTGCCGTTGCCGTTGTCGCGCCAATCGGCGACGGACTTCAATCCGGATCCCGCGGTGGAGCCTCCAGCTGCCGTCTCCAGCTCGTTCCAATCCGCGATGTCCGGAATGCGCCAGCCTTCGGGACAAATCCCGCGGTGCCGTGCTTGGATCCGTCTCCCGCAAATCTTCTTGTTGCAGGAATCCGGGAGGACCAACGCCGACGCCCAGGTGTACAAGCGGCCGTACCTGGCTCCAAGGTCGGGGTTGTCGTTGTACCACCAGGATTTGTCCGCCTCGAAATCCAGGTTCTCGGCCATCCACACCTGGTTCCCGAGCTTCACAGCGCGGTAGGTTCGTCCATCGCGGGAGTCGGTGAGGTATCCGTACACGATGGCGGGATTGAAGGTGGAATCGAGGATGCGGACGATTCCCGTCCGGGATGCGGAGATGGTATCGCGCAGCAGGACTCTGCCACCCAGGGAATAGGTCAGCGTGTCCAGAACGCCCTGCACCCTGCCTGCAGCGAGGGGCGCACCGACAGGGAAGCGATGCTCCCCACCCCCGCGCCCGGCAAGATCGCGTCCGGCTATACGCAGACGAAGCCTTCCGTCTTCCACCACCATCATCCAAGGCGTCTCCATGCGGCGAACCTGCCGTGGCCCGATCCATGCCGATGGAGACTCGATACGCCACTCGCCCATGGCATCCGAGGTGGCCACGATATTTCCGCCAACCAGCCTGACCTGGACACCAGCAAGTGGCTTGCGATCGGCCCCAAGCACAGAGCCTGAGAGATCCATAGCCCCAACCAGGGTCGGAAGAGCGCAAAGAGTTGCGAAAGCCAGAAGCCGAATGAAGTTCATGACGGACTCGCTATCGAAAGAGAGTGCACGGACGGGACATGCGCCAAAGCTAAACCACAGTCCTGGCGATCCAACGTGGCTGCGGCCCAGCCAGGCACAGTGAGTAACGGGAATGTTGACCGAGCTCGATCCAAGGATCGAACGTCGCCGAAACCAGCGAAGCAGACTCCTTCGACGCGGCTTGCGCCCACGCGCCCGGAACCTCGCTACGCTCAACCTCCGGAGGCGACGATCCACTTCCCGATATTGCGCGTGGTCCGGTCGAACTCCACGCCCACCTTCACCACCTGTCGGCCGTCGGCCTGCCAGGGGACCGCGTAGCCGCGATCGTCGATCTGGGCCAAGGCTTGTTCGGCCGTGCCGTTCAATTTGAATTCGAACACGAACACGTGGGTGTCGGTGCCCACAACCGCGTCGGCGCGGCCGTTGGCCGACTTCAGCTCGGTGTGCAGGAATTGTCCCAGCAGGGTGAAGACCAGGTAGAACACCACCTGGTAGTGCCGCTCCGTCCGGTCGTTGAGGTCGTAGGGGATCTTCTCGAAGAAGCATCGCAGACGCTTCAGGAAAGCCTCGACGTCGCCAGCTTCCAGCTCCTCGCTGAACTTGCTGATGTGGAAGCCTCCGCGATCGGATGGCTGGGCCGTGTAGCTGGGCAGAAGGAAGGAAAGAAAGCCTTCCCGCACCTCGGCATTGGGGAATCCCAGCCGATACAGACGATACCGGGCGTCGTAGCTCTGGATTGTGAGGTACCCGCTCTGGTAGATCACCGGCAAGGGGCGGTCGGCGTCCAATCGATAGTCGGCGAAGGCCGTCGCCGGGACCTCGATCCCGTCCAGATCGCGCAGGTCCGTGTCGGCCTGCTTGAGCAGCTCCACCAGGAACGTGGGCGTGCCGGTGGCGAACCAGTACCCACCGAACTCGCGACGATGCAGC
>JAKPQQ010000071.1 GCA_029557215.1 Fibrobacterota bacterium
AGCTCGGTGCGGTTTTCAAAGCACTCGCTCACCAGATCCATGGCCATCTGGAACTTCATGCCCTTGAACTGGCGCCAGTGCAACCCGAACAGCTGCCCGAACCTTCCGTTGGGCCACTGGATGATCCCCTGCTCGTCGACCACCACCATGCCGTCCTTGGCCGACGCCACGATCGCCTTGGAACGGCTTTCCAGGGCGCGGCGCTCGGTGACGTCCTCCACCAGCAGCGTGTGCCCGTAGGTCTGCGCCATGGCGCGGAAGTGCAGGCTGCGCGCGTGGTCGGCGTTGGACGACGTGTCGCGTTCCCATTCGGCGAACCCGAGCGGGTTGGCCAGGTATTCGGCCAGATCCACCAGCGGTCCGGATTCCAGCAGGTCGCCGCCCAGGTCGGTGGCCTGGCGTCCCAGCCAGGCTTCGGATTCCACGCCGAACAAACGCGCGGCCCATCGATTGATGTCCACGATCTTCAGGTCGGCGTCGATCTGGATGACGCCTAGACCTTCCGGGGAGACGAACTCTCCAACGGGTGGGATCAGCCTGCCGGTGTTCACAGTCAGAAGTTAGGAATCGCTGGTGCGCGGAGCGTGATGGAAATGGTCGGGTCGGCTTGTCCGATCACCCGCCCAGCTTTTCCAGGGCGGTCCCGATCCGACGCATCACGGCCTCGCGACCGAGCGCCTCCAGGAGCTCGAACAAGCCCGGTCCGAACGACAGCCCCGACACCGCCAGGCGGGTGGGATGGATCAGATCCGCGAACTTGATCCCCTGTTCTTCCGCCTCGCTCCGGTAGAGCGCTTCCAGGGCGGCGTGGTTCCATTCGACCCCGCCGAGCTTGGCGGCGAGCTTGGCCATGCGATCCTTGGTCTCGGGCTTCCAGTGCTTGGCCAGGGCCTTTTCCTCGTAGGAATCGGGCTCGCGCCAGAAATAGAGCCCCGTGTCCACCAGCTCGTCGATGCGCTTGGAGCGATCCTTGAGCAGGCCCACGTGCTTGGCGAGCATCTCGGGCATGGCCGCGAGATCGGGGCCGTAGCCGCGCTGTTCCAGCAGGCGCCGGACCTCGTCGTACAGGTCCTGGGCGGGGGTCTCGATCAGATATTGTCCGTTGAGCCACTCGAGCTTCGTTTCGTCGAAGGCCGCCGACTTGGGGTTCACGCGCTCCAGACTGAAACTGTCGACCAGCTCCTGCAGGGTCATCTTCTCGCGCTCGTCGCCGGGGCTCCAGCCAAGCAAAGCGAGGAAGTTGAACAGCGCGTGCGGGAGGTAGCCCTTCTCGCGGTATTCGCCCACCGACACCGCGCCCTTGCGCTTGGACAGCTTGCCGCCGCCGGGAGCCAGGATCACGGGCAGATGGCAGAACACGGGAGGATCCCAGCCGAAGGCCTTGTAAAGGAGCACGTGGCGGGGGGTGGACGGGATCCACTCGTCGCCGCGCAGGACGTGGGTGATCTCCATGGCGTGGTCGTCGACCACGTTGGCCAGGTGGTAGGTGGGGAACCCGTCGGTCTTCAGGAGGACCAGGTCGTCGAGCACGTGGTTCTGGTATTCGATCTCGCCGCGGACCAGGTCGTTGAACACCGTCTTGCCCGTCATGGGCGCCTTGAAGCGCACCACGAAGGTTTCGCCTGCGGCCGCGCGGCGGTCGGATTCGGCGGGGTCCAGGTCGCGACAATGCCTGTCGTACCCGGGAGGGAGCTTGTTTTCTTCCTGGCGCTTGCGGACTTCGTCCATGCGCTCGGCGGTGCAGAAGCAGCGGTAGGCGTGGCCATTGGCCAACAGCTCGTCGGCGTGCCTCTTGTACAGATCCAGCCGCCGGCTCTGGTAGTACGGCTCGTGGGGACCGCCCACCTCGGGGCCTTCGTCCCAGTTGAGCCCCAACCACTTGAGGTCGCGGATCAGGTCGTGCAGCGCCTGTTCGTTGTAGCGGCTCTGGTCGGTGTCTTCGATGCGCACCAGGAACTTGCCGCCCATCTTGCGCGCGAACAACCAGTTGAAGAGGGCCGAACGGGCGCCTCCCACGTGCAGATAGCCGGTCGGAGAGGGAGCGAATCGGACGCGAACGGTCATTGGCGGTTCCTCGAAGAGATGGGATCCGGCGGACGATTCCCGAAATGCCGGATCCGGACGACAGGGACTCCAATGGTAAGAACCTCGGACGCCCCACGACGAGGGTTCGTGGCGAACCCCGAAACGAACGAGCCCCGGCGGCTTGCGCCTCCGGGGCTCGGATGCTGGAACGGAGAGGGGGGGATTCGAACCCCCGGTAGGTTTTGGCCTACAACGATTTAGCAAACCGTCGCCTTAAGCCACTCGGCCACCTCTCCAACAGAGTCGGGAGAAGTTAACACCGTCGCGAAAAGTGGTCAATGCCTGTCGGACAGAACCGGCCCGATCCTCCATCGAGGTCGCCGCTTCCGGGACCGGCTCCCCCGGACCTGGGCAGAACCCGCCAAATGCCGACAACAACTGCCACCAAACCTATCTTTGCGGACTATGGCTTATTCGATCGTGATCGGACTCGAAGTCCACACCCAGTTGGCGACCCGTACCAAGCTCTTTTGCGGCTGCGAACGTTCGTTCGGCGAAGAGCCCAACGTGCACACCTGCCCGGTCTGCCTTGGAATGCCCGGCACGCTCCCGGTGCCCAACGCGAAGGCCGTGGAATACGCGATCCGCATGGGCCTGGCCCTTGGCTGCAGCATCGATCGCAACGCGCTGTTCACGCGCAAGGCGTACTTCTACCCCGACGTCCCGCGCAACTACCAGATCACGCAGACGGGCGGCATGCCCATCTACGACCATCCCATCTGCGTCGACGGCAAGCTGCGCATCAAGGACGGCGCGATCGACAAGGAGATCTCGATCGTCCGAATCCACATGGAGGACGACGCCGGAAAGCTCCTGCACGACCGCGGAGCCGATTCCCTGTTCGACGCCAACCGCTGCGGCACGCCGCTGTGCGAAATCGTGACCGGGCCCGACATGCGGTCCATCGACGAGGCCCTGCTGTACCTGCAACGGTTGAAGCAGATCCTGGAATACCTGGGCGTGAGCGACTGCAACATGGAGGAAGGCAACTTCCGTTGCGACGTGAACGTGTCGCTGCGAAAGAGCGACGACGCGCCGTTCGGAACCCGCGTGGAACTCAAGAACATGAATTCCTTCTCCAACATCGAGAAGGCCGTGCAGCACGAGATCATGCGCCAGGCGGAAATCCTGGACAACGGCGGGCAGGTCCTGCAGGAGACCCGCGCCTACGACGTCGCCAAGGGCACGACGCGTTCCCTGCGTTCCAAGGAGGACGCCCAGGACTACCGCTACTTCCCCGAACCCGACATCATCCCTCTGCAGGTGTCGGAGAGCATGATCGAAGAGATCCGCGCGACCCTGCCCGAACTTCCGGAAGACCGCGTGGCGCGCTACGTGGGACAGCTGGGCCTGCCCGAATACGACGCCCGCGTGATCACCGCCGACAAGGTGCAGGCCGACTGGTACGAAGCCATCCTGGCCGCCGGCGCTCCCGCCAAACAGGCGTCCAACTGGTTCATGGGCGACGTCCTGCGCCTGCTCAAGGATTCGACCAGGACGATTTCCGACCTGCCCATCGGCCCCGGCCACGTCGCCTCGCTGATCGAGCGGATCGAAGACAAGACGATTTCCGGCAAGATCGCCAAGGACATCTTCGAGCTCATGGCCGAATCCGGCAAGACCCCGGACCAGCTGATCGAGGAGAAGGGCCTGCGCCAGATCACCGACACCGGCGCGATCGACAAGGCCATCGCCGAAGTGATCGCGGCCAACCCCAAGGAACTGGAAGGCTACCGCGGCGGCAAGGAAAAGCTGTTCGGCTTTTTTGTGGGACAGGTCATGAAGGCCACCCAGGGCAAGGCGAACCCGAGCGCCGTGAACGACCTCCTCAAGAAGGCCTTGGCGGGTTGAGGACGCTCGCGCTCGCGGCGGTGGTGGGGGTCGCGTTCGCCGCGTCCCCTTCGCGGAGCGCGCCGATCTCCGAACAGATCCTGGCCCGCAGCCGGGTCACCGATTCGATCGCCATCGCCAAGGCGATGGGCCGGACACCCGCGGCCTCCGACACATCCGCCAAGCCGAGCACGCCCGCGAACGCTCCTTCGCCGATCGCCGCAACGACCGCGCCCCCGGCCCCGGCGGCACCCGCCTCCGACACTTCCGACATCAAGCAGCTTCCGCCGCGGACGCTCCCGTTCAAGCAGCAGATGATGTTCGCGGGCGGTTTCATGGTGTTCGTGGCGCTCATGCTCACCAGCATGCAGAACCTGAACCCCAATGATTGAGATCGCTCGCGCATGACACTTGAAGACCTCGAGTTCCTGCGCGGGGAAGGCGCGGCCATCCTCGCCGAACTGGGGAATTCGGCCGGATCGGACCCGCTGGCGCTGGCCCAGAAGCTGCGCAAGCGCCTGGACGCCGACCGCTCCCGCCTGGTGCAGGAGCAGCTGGAGCTGCGACGTCGCGCCGCCTCCAAGTTCGGCGACGCGGCTTGGCGCATGCTGTTCACGCGACGCCTCCTGGAGCAGGCCAGCGGCCGCGAAACCGCCGCCTGGAAGGCCCAACGGTTCGCCAAGGCCGGCTGGACAAGAATCGCCGACCTGTGCTGCGGTTCGGGCGGCGACGCGATCGAGCTGGCCCGCGCCGGGATGGCGGTGGACCTGGTGGACCTGGACCCCGTGGCGCTGGAACTGGCGCGACACAATCTGTCTGCGCTGGGTCTGGAGGCGCACACCCACTCCCCGTGCGAACTCCCCTCGCTCCCCGACTCCCTGGATGTCCAGGCGTTCCACCTGGACCCCGACCGGCGCACCGGCGGACGCGACCAGGGCGAAGACCGCTGGGACCACGGCGGGCTTTCGCCCGATCTCGCGGGAATCCGGAAATTGGTTTCGCGGTTCGAGGCCGGTGCGATCAAGCTTTCGCCCGGCGCTCCGGAAGGCATCCTGGAGATCGCGGCGGAAACGGAATTCGTGGGGACCCGCGACGAACTGCGCGAGCAGATCGTGTGGACCGGATCGCTCGCCACCGCCGGAACCCTGCGGGTTTCGGAATGGCGCGACGGAATCTGGGAATCCTACGCCGCCCCCAAGTCGCGCGCGGAAGACGCATTCGACGACGACCTGGCCGAAGCCCCCGAAGCGTTCGTGTTCGAGCCCGTGAAGGCCATGGTGCGAAGCCACCTGTTCGCGGCGTTCGGGCAGGACCACCGGTTGCGCCGCATGGACGCGTCCATCGCGTGGCTGACCGGCCCCGAGGTCGTCCGTTCGAATTTCTTGAAAGGCTACCGGGTGCTCACGCACGGCCCTCTCAAGGCCGGCACCGAAGAATCGCTCCTGCGCCAAGCGGGGCGCTCGTGCATGGCCGTGAAGAAGCGCGGCGTGGCGGTGCTCCCGGAAAAGGCCCTGCGCACGCTCAAGAACCTGGAAGGCCCTCCGGCGGTGCTGTCGTACACCCGCGTGCGCGGCGTCAAGTGGGTGATCGTGTCCGAACCCCTGGCCGCCATGGAACCGGAGTGAACCACCCCCGCACCGCCGAATTCGATCGGATCGCCAAAGCCTTTGGCTGGAGCGGCGATCCGGCCAAGGTGGGCGACGACGCGGCCCGCCTGGCGAACGGACAGTTTTTGTGCTGCGACGCCCTGGCCGAAGGCGTGCATTTCCGGTTCGACTGGTCCACGCCTTCCGACGTGGGCTGGAAGGCCGTGGCCCAGAACGTGGCCGACATCCTGGCCATGGGCGCCGTTCCCACCCAGGCGGTGTGGTCGGTGGGCATGGGGCGCGACTGGACCGACGCGACCTTCCGCGATCTGGCGAAGGGCGCCAAGGCCGCATGCAAGGCCTACGGTTGCGAAATCGTGGGCGGCGACACCGTGCGAACCCGGGGCCCCGGGTTCGTGAGCCTGAGCCTGCTGGGGACCCCACGGTCCAAACGAACCTGGACCCGATCGGGAGCGCGCCCCGGCGACGCGATCGTGCTCGTGGGCGAACCGGGGTGGTCGGCCGCCGGGCTGGAGGCCTTGTCGCTGGGCCGCGCGAACGAGCCCGCCCTGCGCAAGGCGGTCTTGGCGCACCGCCGCCCCAAGCCGCCGTTCCCCGAAGCCATCGCCCTGATGGACCTGGATGTGCATGCCGCGATCGACCTCTCCGACGGGCTGTCCAGCGAGCTGGAACACCTGGCGCGGGCATCGGGCGCCGCCCTGGTGGTGGACTTGGAGCATCTGGCGCCGTCCCCCGCCCTGTCCCGGACGGCGCGATCGCTCGGGAAACCCGATTCGATCGATTGGATCCTCCATGGCGGCGAGGACCATTGCCTGCTGTTGACCATGCCGGAGCGGTCCGCCAAACGGCTCCCCGCCACCGCCCGCCGCATCGGGCGGGTGGAGGTCGGATCCGGATCGTGGTCGGAGCTGGACGGCAAGCGCCGGAAAATGGCACCATCGGGTTGGGTCCACGCCTAGACGCCGAACTCCAATTGATGCCGGAATCGCACCGGATGGCTAACTTGAGTCCTCGACCCCTTTGAACTACGGAAACCCATGGCACAGAGACGCCGTCGCAAGAAAATCGGAGAAATCCTCCTCGCCCAGGGCCTGATCAACCAGGACGTGCTCGACCACGCGATGGAAGAGCACAAGCGCACCGGCACCAGCCTGGGGACGGTTCTTGTCATGATGGGGCACATCAACCAGGACACCCTGGAAAGCGTGCTCGGTCTGCAGCTGGAGCTTTCGGGACAGCGCAAGCGCCTGGGCGAGATCCTGGTCGACCAGGGATTCCTGACCGACGCCCAGATCGGGCAGGCCCTGGACGAACAGAAGCGCACCGGCAAGCAGCTGGGCAAGGTGCTGGTGGAGAAAGGATTCATCGAGGAGAACAAGCTCCTGGATGTGATCTCCGCCCAGATCGACGTGCAGCGCGTGATCCTGGAGAACATCAACCTGGATCCGGCCATCGTGAAGCTGGTCCCCCAGGAAATGGCCCGATCCTACAAGGTCGTGCCCATCTTCGAGCGCGACAACATCCTGACGGTCGCCATGGCCGATCCGTCCAACCTGCGCACGCTGGACCACATCAAGTTCAAGACCGGCCGCGACGTGGAGCCCATGCTCGCGACGGAAAAGGAGATCCTCACCGCCCTGGACCGCGCCTACGCGGCCGGCGGCGGCAACCTGCAGGAACTGTTCCAGGGCCTGATCGGCGACGACAAGGAACTCGAACTGGTGAAGAACCAGGTCGAAGACGAACAGCTGGCCGACGAAGAAGGTCGCCAGGTCGTCAAGATCGTGAACATCATCATCAACGAGGCCGTGGCGGCGGGCGCTTCCGACATCCATCTGGAGCCGCAGGAGACCCACCTGCGGCTGCGCTACCGCATCGACGGCGACCTGATCGAGAAGCCGAACATCCCGGCCAAGCTGATGAGCCAGATCATCTCGCGCCTCAAGGTGCTGGCCAGCATGGACATCGCCGAAAAGCGCAAGCCCCTGGACGGACGCTTCACGATCAAGCACAACGGCAAGGAAGTGGACCTGCGCGTCAGTTCGTTCCCGACCATGCTGCGCCAGCGGGGCGTGTCGGAAAAGATCGTGATGCGTATCCTGGATCCCAACGCGAACAACATCCCGTTGGAGAAGATGGGCTTCCAGCCCAAGATGTACGAGATCTTCGAAGAGATGATCAACATGCCCGACGGGATCATCCTGGTGACGGGCCCCACGGGTTCGGGCAAGTCGTCCACGCTGTATTCCTGCGTGCGCAAGGTGCTGTCCCCCGAGGTCAACATCGTCACGATGGAAGACCCCGTGGAAATGAACATCCCCGGCGTGAGCCAGGGACAGATCAACAACCTGGCCGGCTTCACCTTCGCCGCGGGCATCCGCGCCATCCTGCGCCAGGACCCCGACATCATCATGCTGGGCGAAATGCGCGACAAGGAGACCGCCGAAATGGCCGTGCAGGCGGCGCTCACCGGTCACCTGGTCTTTTCCACCCTGCACACCAACGACTCGGCCGGCGCCTTCACGCGCCTTCTGGACATGGGGCTGGAACCGTTCCTCGTGTCAAGTTGCGTCAAGGGCGTGCTCGCCCAGCGACTGGTGCGCAGGATCTGTCCCAAGTGCCGCGAAGAGAAGATCTACCCCGACGACACCCTCATCCGCATCGGCATCCGCCCCGGCACGAGGTTCTTCCACGGCAGGGGTTGCAAGAACTGCCAGGGCAGCGGATACCGCGGCCGCCTGGGCATCTTCGAACTCATGGCGCCCGACGAGAACGTCCGCTCCATGGTGCTCGCCCGCGAATCGTCGGACGTCATCAAGAACTACGCGAAGACGAAGGGCATGATCACCCTCCGCCGCGACGGCCTGGAGAAAGCTCTCCAGGGCCTCACCACCATCGAACAGGTCATCGCCGCTTCCCAAGCCGACACCTGAGGAGAGATTCCCAATGACCTTGGAAGAGCGGATCCGCGCCGAACTCAATCCGGCGCAGGCGGAAGCCGTCCTTGTGAACGACCGTCCCCAGCTGATCCTGGCGGGGGCGGGATCGGGCAAGACCCGCGTCCTGACCTGGAAGATCGCCTGGTTGATCGGTGGCCTGCAGCGCAAGCCCTGGGAGATCCTGGCGCTCACGTTCACGAACAAGGCCGCCCGCGAAATGCGCGAACGCGCGGAAAAGCTCATGGGGCAATCGGCCCCCGAGTGGATGGGCACCTTCCACGGCATCTGCGCGCGGATTTTGCGCCGCGACGGCGGATACCTGGGCTACGGCGACGCCTTCACGATCTACGACGACGACGACCAGCGCAAGGTGATCTCCGAAGCCTGCGAGAAGCTCTCCCTCAAGACGCCCACGCCCGACGTTTTCCGTCGCATCATCAGTTCGGCCAAGAACCGCGACGAAGGCCCCGAACAGCTGGCCGCGGCGTTCGATCCGGTGTCCAAGAACGCCGCCAAGGTGATGGACCACTACCAGAAGGCGCTCAAGGCCGCCGACGCCATGGACTTCGACGACCTGCTCCTGAACACGCTGGATCTGTTCCGGCGATTCCCGGAACGCGAGGAATGGTGGCGCAACCGGTTCCAGTACATCCTGATCGACGAGTACCAGGACACCAACAACGTCCAGTACCAGATCGTGAAGCGCCTGGCCACCCACGGCCGGATCATGGTGGTGGGCGACGACGACCAGTCGATCTATTCCTGGCGCGGCGCCGACATCACCAACATCCTGGACTTCGAGAAGGACTACCCCAGCGCCCACGTGGTCAAGCTGGAGCAGAACTACCGCAGCACCGGCAACATCCTCAAGGTGGCGGGATCCGTCATCAAGAACAACAAGAGCCGCAAGGAAAAATCGATCTGGACCGCCGAAGCCGCCGGCGACAAGGTCTCGCTCTGGACCGAGGAAGACGAACTCGCCGAAGGCCGCAGGATCGGCGGAATCGCCCGCCAGGCGCTTGCCGACAACCGTTCCATGGCGGTGCTGTACCGCACCAACAGCCAGTCGCGCTCGCTGGAAGACGCCATGCGCCGCGAAGGCGTGCCCTACGTGATGATCGGCGGCGTGCGGTTCTACGACCGCGCCGAAGTCAAGGACGCCATGGCCTGGTTGCGGCTGCTGGTGAACCCCAAGGATTTCCGGGCGCTGGAACGCGCCTCGCAGGCGCCGCGTCGCGGCATCGGCGAAAAGACGCTGGAACTGTACCGCTCCAAGGCCGAACGCGACCTGGGCGGCGACCTGGTGGAAGCCTTGTGCGGCACGCCTCCCGAAGGCGTGCGCGGCACCAAGGCCCAGGGCATGGGACAGATCCTGCGCAAATGGCAGTGGGCCATGAAGGAAGAAGTCACGCTCGAAGAGATCGTGGAACGCGCCATCGTGGAATCGGGCATGGAAGCCGCCCTGGAAGCCGAAGACACCGACGAATCCAAGGAACGGCTGTCCAACCTGCAGGAAGTCGTGTCGGCCGCGGCCGATTTCGCCACCCGCAACCCCGAGGCCGGATTGAAGGGCTTCCTGGAAGAAGTCGCCCTGGTGTCGGACGCCGACACCAAGAACCCCGACGAGAAGACCGTGATCCTCCAGACCCTGCACACGTCCAAGGGACTGGAATACGACGTCGTGTGCCTGGCCGGCTGCGAAGAGGGCCTGTTCCCCATGCTGCGCCAGGACGGCGGCACCGACGCCCTGGAAGAAGAACGCCGCCTGTTCTACGTGGGCGCCACCCGCGCCCGCAAGAAGCTGCATGTCTTCAATGCCCGCATCCGCACCCGGTTCGGCGTGCGCGACGCGTGCATCCCATCGCGCTTCCTGGACGAGATCGACGCGGAAGCCATCGAATTCGAGACCGCGGCCGCGTCGCGTCGCCCGACGTTTTCCGGCGGCGACCTGGACGAATCCCGTGGGCAGCAGATGGGATTCCGCAACACCGTCCGCCGCCCGGCCTTCCCGCCGGGCGCGCTGCGCAGCATGGGCGGCCCGGCTCCAGCCCTTCCTCCCACCACGGTCCGCTCCTCTTCGGGAGGACCGTCGCTCGGGCTTTCCAACACGAACAAGGCTCCCGTTTCGGCGATGCCCGCGCGCAAGACGTTTCCCGACTACGAATCGGAAGACCAGTCCAACGCCGGTGGCGCCTACCGCGTGGGCATGCGCGTGAGCCACCCCAAGTTCGGGACCGGACGCGTCACCAAGATCCACGGATCGGGCAACGCCGCGCGTCTGGACGTGCAGTTCGGGCACGAGACCAAGCGCCTGGTGGCGGGCTTCGCGGGACTTTCGATCCTGGGCTGACGTTCCGGGGCGTCACGGCCCCGGGGCCGACATTTTCCGACCGCGGGCGTTCCTCGGTCGGGAAGCCTATCCCGGTTCCAGGACCATCTTCACGAACCGGTCGGCCAGCGCCCCGTGGAAATCGGTGCGATGGGTCACCAGCGCGATCTCGCGCACCGACGCGCCGTCGATCGGGCGGTACTCCAGTCCGTCGCCTGGCCTGGCGGCGTAGTCGGGCAGCACGCCCACGCCCAGCCCCACGCGCACCAGCTCTTTCTGCACGGACACGTTGCCGACTTCCACCACCCGCTGCGGCCAGAGCCCCTTGGCCAAGAAGCCTTCTTCGATGAGCTGGCGCGAACGGGTCTGGCGCCCCAGCAACACCAGCGGGGAATCGGCCAGGTCCGAAGCCGAGATCGGCCCGACACCCGACGGCGCGGCCCCTTTGGCGAACGCCGCGACGTGCCGGTAGCACAGCACCGTGCGGTGGATGAGCGATGGATGGTGCAGCGGCAGGAGCACGAACCCGACATCGTCCAACCCCGAGGCCACGCGGTTGGCGATTTCCGGCGAACTGGAGATGTCCAGGTGCAGCCGGGCCTGCGGAGCGCTCCTGGCGAACCGCCCCAGGATGGGCGCGAGCCAGTACTGGGCCACCGTGTCGCTGGAGGCGATGCGCAGGTCGCCCGATTCGCCGACCGGATCGCGCGCGGAACCGGTCAGGTTCTCCACGTCGCGCAACAGTTTCTGGGCCTTGTGCAGAACGGCCTCGCCCGCGGCCGAGGGCTTGACGCCGCGCGAGGAGCGATCCAGGAGCACGGCCCCGAGCGCCTTCTCCAAAGACAATATTTGTCGCGTCGTGGCGGGCTGGGAGCGGAACAACCTCTGGGCGGCGCGGCTCACCGATCCTTCCTCGCAGGCGGCCACGAAGGCCTTCAGTGCATCCAGATCGAGCATCGCCCAAAGCTAGGAAAGCGAATCCTCCGGAAATCCCTTTGATTCCCCCGGAGCTTCTTGCTACGCTGGATCCATGCCAAGGTTCCAGCCTCTCGCGTCCGATTCCCTCCATCCACGCCTTTCGGCGACCTGCATCGCCGCGTTCCTGTGCTTCGGTTCCGCGCAGGCGGCCAAGCCCGTGGCGATGGAAGAACCCGGCGCGATCGACACGACCTTCGGCGAAGACCCGCCCATGCCGCCACCCGTCCCGGCGCAGGCGGACACCGCCGCCGCGGACCTCGCGGATTCGGCCATCGCTCCGTCTTCCGACGCGCCGTCGGCCGCCGAGGCGATGGAACCGACCGAGCCGCTGGAAGACGGCGCGTTCGAGGACGTCTTCGCGCCGGGCGAAACCTACGAACGGAACTGGAGCCTGGACTTCCGGACAAGCCTTGGCGGTTCCGACCTGGACAGCACGACAAGAACCGTCTGGATGGAGGTCTCGCGCGGCTTCGGGACGGACGTCGCCTCCTTTTCGCCGCGCCTGGGCTGGAACCGCGCATCCCGAAGTCCGGACGATCTCGTGACGCATCTGGGGGTCTTCGGGGCGTCGGCGTCGTGGATGCCTTCGATGGACCACACGCTCGGCCTCGACGCGGAATGGACCACGCAGGAAGGCCCCGACGACTGGAGGACGTCCGCCGACTGGACCTGGGACCGGGAATTGTCCGAGTTGGCGAGCCTTTCCGCCGGAGTCGCGGGCGGATGGTCGGGGCTTTCGCGAGGGTTTTCCGGAGCTTCCCTCGACGCGACCACCTTTGCCGGATCGTGGATCGGTTCGGTCGGGGCGTCGTGGAACCGCCGCTGGCAGGACTACCTGGACGCGACCGGGACCTGGACGTCGGAATATGTCGACGCATGGGGATGGTCGACCTCGCTTCGATGGACTTCCGGATCCTGGACCACCGGCCCCGCCTGGACCGGCGAATACTGGAAGACCAGCTCGACGGTCGATGTCGAACCCGTTTCCACCGGCGACGCCAAGCTCGCGAAGGCCTCGGCCAAGCGCGCGGAATCGAGCGTCGTGTCGGTTTCCTCGAGCGGCGTGGTGGTCGACCAAACCCTTTCCTGGATGGTCGCCTGGAAACCGATCGAAAGCCTTCGTGCGCACCTGGACGTTTCCCGCAGCTTCGGGCAGAGCGCCGTGTCCACCCGCTCGGCGACCACCAAGAAGATCGCGGCCAAGCGCGGTGCCGACGCCGTCCTGCCCGTCGATTCCTACGGCGGCACATTCGGGGTTTCCTTCGATTGGTGACATCGCGTAGCTCCTGAAACCCACCGCGACAGCGGGTTTCCTGAACGGATCCACACTCCGCGATCGTGCGATTCAGGGACGCGACACTCGCCCATCTTTGCTCCCCTCGATGGGCTGCGACGTCATTTACCTTTACCTGAATACCGAGATTCGCCGCCTTCCGATCCGACCGTGGAACCCGCTTCCACTCCCGATCGCGGATCCCTACAGAACATCCAATCCCGTCCCGGAGGTTCCGTGCCTTCCAAGCTTCTATCCCAGGTTTTCCTTCTTGTCGCGGTCCTGTCGGTCCACGCGCTCGCGCTCGTGGACAACGGGGAAGTGGTCGGCTGGGGTGCCGGGAACACGAACACCGCGCTGCCGCAAGGCCTTGGCGGGATCGCTTCGCTCGCGATCGGCGACGCCCACACCGTGGCTCTCAAGGACGACGGATCCGTGGTGGCCTGGGGCGACAATTCGAAAACCCAGACCACATTGCCCGAGGGCCTGTCCGGAGTGGCCGCCATCCGGAGCCGTGCCGACCACAACCTCGCCCTGAAGACCGACGGAACCGTGGTCGCCTGGGGCGACAACCACCTGGGCCAGATCACCCTCCCCTACGGCTTGTCCCAGGTCAAGAGCGTGGCCACCGCGCTCCGCTACGGCGTCGCCCTCAAGCAGGACGGCACGGCGGTCGTGTGGGGTTCGCCCGATCCGGAATTCGCGAGGGATCTGCGCGCGATGCCCCGGCTGGTCGCGATCGCCTTGGCCGACGAACACGCCGTGGCGCTGCAGAACGACGGCAGCATGACCGAATGGCTGTGGGGCAGCCTGACGGATTACAACGCCACCCAGGTGTTGACAGGAATTGGTGGGGTGGTCGCGGTCGCGGTCGGTCGCACCCACACCCTGGCGCTTTTGGAAGACAGCACGGTGTTCGCCCAGGGAGGCATGGACTCCCAAAGCAACGTTCCCGCCGGACTTTCCGAGGTGGTCGCCATCGCCGCCGGCGACGAGCACTCCCTGGCCCTGAAACGCGACGGCACGGTGGTGGCCTGGGGAAAGAACGAGTCGGGCCAGATCGCGGTTCCCACCGGTCTTCGCGCGCGGGCCATCTTCGCCAACGGACACCAGAGCTGGGCCTTGCGCCGCGACACGACCACGGCCGGGACCTCGCCGCTGGCCAGCCAGCCAAAAGCCCATGGATTCGTCGCCGGGGACGTGCGCATCCGCGACACCCGCGGCCGTCTCCTGTGGACCGGACACCTGGAACGCCTGTCCGACGCCTCGCGCGTGTGCCCCGGTCGGGAACTCCTGCTGGTGGAACACCCGGCGCTGCGGCGCACCTTCCGCGCCACCGGTCTGCGTTGACGGCCCGTTAGCTACCTTGCGGCCCACCATGACCGCTCTGCTCCAGTCCGACCTGCCAGGAATCACCCTTCGCGCCCGCGGCAAGGTCCGCGACATCTGGGATCTGGGCGACCAGCTCCTCCTGGTGGCCACCGACCGCATCTCGGCGTTCGACGCGGTATCCCCCACGCCCATTCCCGGCAAAGGCATCCTGCTCACGCAGATGAGCCTGTTCTGGTTCGAACTGCTGGGATTCCCGCACCACCTGGTGGCCAGCACCCCCGACAAGTACCCCGAACAGCTCAAGCCCTTCGCTTCGCAGCTGGAAGGCCGTTCCATGCTGGTGCGCAAGGCCAAGCGGTTCGACGTGGAATGCGTGGCGCGCGGCTACCTGGTGGGCTCGGGCCTCAAGGACTACCTCAAGACAGGTTCCGTCTGCGGACACGAACTGCCCGCGGGACTGGTGGACGGTTCGCGCCTTCCCTCCCCCATCTTCACCCCGGCGGCAAAAAACGACATCGGCCACGACGAAAACGTGGACCGCGAAACCGCCGGGCGCATCTGCGGCCCCCAGGTCGTCGAGTACCTGGAAGAAGCCACCCTTTCGCTGTACGCCAAGGCCGCCGCCCACGCCGAATCGGTGGGCATCATCCTGGCCGACACCAAGTTCGAGTTCGGCCTGATCGACGGCCGCGTGAGCCTGATCGACGAAGTCCTCACGCCCGACAGTTCCCGGTTCTGGCCGGCCAGCGAGTACGCCCCCGGCAAGGCGCAGCCGAGTTTCGACAAGCAGTTCGTGCGCGACCACTACGAGTCGATCTCCTGGGACAAGAACCCGCCCGCCCCCGCGCTGCCCGCCGAAGTGGTCGAAAAGACCCTGGACAAATATCGCGAAGCCTACCGGCGCCTGACGGGCAAGAACCAAGCGCCCGCATAAATCGTTTCGCCCGATCGCCGTAGGGGCGATTCACGAATCGCCCTTGCAAGGCGAACGGCGGGTGCCGTGCCAAAATCCGTTCGGGGCGACCGCCATGGCATCACAAAGCAGTCGGCGGCACCCGAAGGGTGCCAG
>JAKPQQ010000112.1 GCA_029557215.1 Fibrobacterota bacterium
GCTGCACGAACATCAGGTCGGCCTTCTTGGAGCCCAGGCCCACTTGCCCGTACGGGAAGCGTTCCGGGAACTTGGGGTTCCACGCGGGCGTGCCGTCGGAGTTCTTCTCGGTGTTACCCCAGTTGATGGAAAACGGCGGATTGGTCAGGATGCGATCGAAGCGCATCAGCTCGCCGTCTTCCACGTGCTGCGGTTCGGCAAGGGTGTCTTCGTTGCGCAGGTCGGCGGTGTTGATTCCGTGCAGCAGCATGTTCATCTTGGCGATCGACCAGACCGTGCCGCTGGCCTCCTGGCCGTACAGGTTGGCGCGGCGGCCCTCCTGACCCTGCTCGTCCATGAACTCCTTGGCCGTGATGAGCATGCCGCCCGATCCACAGCAGGGGTCGTACACGTGGTGCTGCACGTCGGGTTTGAGCAGGCGCACCATCAGGCGCACCACCGCGCGAGGCGTGTAGAACTCGCCGCCCTTCTTGCCGGCCGAGTCGGCGAACTGCGCGATCAGGTACTCGTACGCCGCACCCAGCAGGTCGGGAAACTCGAAGTCCTCGTTACGCAGCCGCACCTTCCCGAAATGCGTGATCAGCTCTCGCAGCTTGATGTCGGGGATCTTGCTTTGGCCAACCTTGCGCGTGAAGTCGATGTGCTCCAGCACCTCGCGCAGGCTGGAGTTGCCGCTTTCCACGCCGGCCAGGGCCTTGTTCAGGGAGTCGCCCACGTTGTGGTGTGCATGATCGAGCAGGTGTTCGTAACGCGACTCGGGCGGAACCCAGAAGGAGCCTTCGACCTTGTACCAGCGGGGGTTGTTGGCCGACGCCTCGGCGGCGGCTTGTGATTCTCCGGCGCGCACACGTTCCGCGATGACATCATCCCTGCGCTGCTCGAACACGTCGGAGCAACGCTTCAGGAACAGCATCCCGAAGATGTATTCCTTGAACTCGGAGGCATCCATCTTGCCGCGCAGGATGTCGGCGGCCTTGAAGAGGTGGCGTTCGAGCTGAGGTAGCGTCAACACGGTCGTGAGTCCTTTAGGGAAAACCCCAAAGGTAGCCGCCAAAGGGTCGGTTCCTGGTCGCCTGGAGCTCCGTCAGCGCGAAGTCAATCGGGAAATGGTTCGCGTTGGCGGGATGTTCCACGAGATCGCTTTGTATCGAATGGTGCCGTAGCGGAATGTGCTCGCGGAGCGAAGAAGAAAATGGGCCTTCCCGGACTTGAACCGAGGACCAAGCGATTATGAGTCGCGTGCTCTAACCGACTGAGCTAAAGGCCCGATCTCAGGACGTGCCCAAGAAGGATGGGAAACGTAGCATCAAAGATCGCAGCTGGTCGATCAAGCGATGATCCTCGCGTCCGCGATCCGAGGCTTGAACGATCCGCGGTTCAGTGCAAGGAGTCGGACTCGGGGGGGACGGAATCCGGCTTGTCCATGAATTCGGCCAGGATGAATCCGAATTCGTCCTGGGCTTTCTTGAAGGCGGCCACCACGTCGGGGTCAAAATGCGTCCCGGAAGATTGCAATACGATTTCCGTCGAGGCTTCCAGGCCGAATGCCGGCTTGTAGCAGCGCTTGGTGGTGAGCGCGTCCCAGACGTCGGCCAGCGCGACGATCCGTCCGTAGATGGGGATCTTGTCGCCTGCGAGTCCGTCTGGATAGCCTGTGCCGTCCCATTTCTCGTGGTGGCTGCGGGCCACCGACTGGGCGATCCGCAGCATGGGGCTGTCGGCGTCGGCCAGGATCATGTCGCCGATTTCCGCATGCCGCCGCATGATCACGAGCTCGTCGGGGTCGAGCTTTCCCGGCTTGAGAAGGATCTGGTCGGGGACGCCGATCTTCCCGATGTCGTGCATGGAGCTGGCGACGTAGAGGTTGTCGACTTCTTCGGGCGAAAATCCCATCTGGCGGGCCAGGGCAGCGCTGTAGGAACGCATCCGCAGCACGTGGTTGCCGGTCTGGTCGTCGCGCATTTCCGCCGCCCGCGAAAGGCGGGTCACCGTGTCCAGGTTGGCCGCCTCGAGCTTCTTCAAGGTTTCGCGCAGTTCGCGGGTGCGCCGCTCCACCAATTCTTCCAGGCCCTTCTGGTAGCGTCTCACCTCGTCTTTCAGGGAGCGCTTTTCCAGGGCGTTGAGGATCGACATGTGGACTTGTTCGAGGTGGATCGGCTTGAGGATGAAGTCGTAGGCGCCTTCCTGCATGGACGACACGGCCAGGCCGATGTCGGCGTAGCCGGTGAACAGGACGGTGGCGATGCGAGGATGGTGGCGCCGCACGTGGCGCAGAAGGTCGGTTCCCGATTTGCCGGGCATGCGGATGTCGGAAAGCAGGATGTCGAAATCCTTGCGGGCCAACTGCGAGCACGCCTCCTCGAAGTTCGTCGCGGTCGTGACCTCGAACTTCCTCAGCCCCAGGTAGTCCTGGATCACCTGGCAGATGGCGAACTCGTCGTCGACGACGAGGATTTTCGGAGCATCCAATTCCATTCAGTTCTCCTCCAATCGGTAAACCACTATACCAGGGGCGTGGGGGGGTGCGCAAGGACGGAAAGGAAGAAGTGCGGGGGCGCAGAAAATTTCGCGGTTCGCAAAAAGCTTGCTATCTTTACGCTCCCTCGGATCGAGGTGTGCACCAGCAATGGCGCCGCCCGCGACGAGAAACGGGGTGTGGCTCAGCTGGTAGAGCGCTACGTTCGGGACGTAGAGGTCGCACGTTCGAATCGTGTCACCCCGACTCGCAAAACAAAGGCCGTCCGTCAGGATGGCCTTTGTTCGTAGGAAGGAAGCGCCCCGGGATATGGCTCAGCAGGCAGAGCGCCACGTTCGGAACGGCAGAGGTCGCACGTTCGAATCGTGTCACCCCGACTCGCAAAAACAAAGGCCGTCCGTCAGGATGGCCTTTGTTCGTAGGGGGAATCGCATTCGCCTATTGCGATGGTGGCCGAATGCGCCTTGTAGGGGCGATTCGTGAATCGCCCCTACAACCGTGACGCCTGTCCGTAATGGCGGGATTTCCGGTACACCCCCGCCTCGGGGCGGTCAGCCCGGCCCCCGATTGTCTATCCCGGCCGCGATTCGAACTCGGACAGTTCCTTGCGCAGGGTTTCCAGTTGTTTCCAGTTCTCGCGTTGGAGCGCCACCGCCTTGCGGACCAGCAGCTCCAGATGCCGCAGGGCGTGGGCCTGGCCGTGGCGCACCGAAGGCACGAGCGAGACCATCAGCTCCACGTCCTGGGGATACATGTGCGGGGCCATGAAGGAGCGGAATCGCTTTTCCGCGGCGATGGCTTCGGTGCTGTCTTCGGCGGCGTAGAACATGCCGGGCAGGACATCCTTGAGCAGATGGGCCTCGGCGTCGCCTTCGAAGGTGATCAGATCGGGCTCGGTGCCGACGGGTTCGGGCTGGATCAGGCGGTCGAGCATCTTCTCGATTTCCACCCGCATCGCGGCGCGTTCCTGTTCGCGGTAGCGCGCCTGGTACAGGATCGGGAAGGCGTTCACGGCCATCTGGGCGAACTGGAATTCGGCGAACTCGCCCAGGTACACCACGTCTCCGGACAATTCCTTGGCGGCATCCAGGCTGTCCAGATGGATCACCTTGGCGGGGATGGGCAGGAACTCGGAATCGCCCATGGAACGAAGCCGCTCGCGGACCTGGTCGGGATCCAGCGCGCCCTCCAGGCCGCCGTTTTCGCGCGCCTGGTCGATCATTTCCTCGATTCCGCGCTCCATGGAAAGCCCGAACTCGGTCCGGAAGAAATCCGCCATGGTCTTCTGGTCGTGGTAGTTGCCTTGGACGATCAACAATCCGTTGCGCATCATCGCGGCGGCGACGTGGTCGTGGGGCAGGGGCGGATCCAGCTTGGCGATCGCCACCAGATGCCCGTCCAGATGCGCCGGGTCGCCCTTGAGAAAACGGAATAGGCTCAAATCCATACCGGTTAACCTACATCCCATCGGTTCGTGCGCAATCGGGATCTCTTTGGGATAAATCCTCGTAGCTTGCCGCACCGGTGGGACGACCCGAGGATGTTCTGGTTTTGTCGATCGGTGTTTGATAAGTTAACGCTGTAAACCATGAAGACCAGTTTCCCAATCAAAACCGGCCCTGCCAAGAGGAACCCCAAGCCGCGCCCCAGCGAGGTCGTGGTCCAGAACGCCAGTCGTTCCCGGAGGGACCGGGATCGCAAGGAATTGCGCGAGAGCATTCTCCGCGAGGCCGGTGCGTTGTTCGTGGAATTGGGCTACGATGGTTTTTCCATGCGCAAGGTCGCGGCCAGGATCGGGTACTCCGTGACCACGATCTACCATCATTTCAAGGACAAGGACGCCCTCCTGATGGCGCTTCTGGGCGAGGCGTTCTGTTCGTTCGGGCAAAGCCTGGACGCCGCCGGAGCGCGCGAGTCCGACCCGGTGGAGCGCGTGGTCGCCACCGGCAAGGCGTATGTCCGGTTCGCCCGCGAAAACCCGGTGTTCTTCCATCTCATGTTCCTGCGGCGACCCGATTATCTGGTGCGCCGCGAACAGGAGGCGCTCAAGGACGCCCACGACGGGTATTCGGCCCTTTTGCGCGACGCCGAGGGACTGCAGGCGGCCGGATTCTACCGAGGTCATGCGCCCGAAGCGGTGGCCAGCGCGCTCTGGGCCTCGGTCCACGGATTGGCGATGCTGTCCCTGACGGTGTTCAAGGAAGATCCCGCCATGATCGACGACGTGGCCAAGGTGCTGTTCCAGCTCGATCCGCGCCTGGCGCGACAGGACGACGGGACCGGCCGGGAAAACGGAAAATCCGCGCAGATGGGTGACACATCTCCGCGCGCAA
Source organism: Fibrobacterota bacterium (assembly GCA_029557215.1). Taxonomy (GTDB): domain Bacteria; phylum Fibrobacterota; class Fibrobacteria; order UBA5070; family UBA5070; genus UBA5070. Next base: position 4,810 of record JAKPQQ010000112.1, read on the forward strand.
GGTGTTCCAAGGGAAACAACGACAAGAAACGCAACGGAGAACCGTAATGAAGACGATCGGGTTGACCCCTCCAGCCCTGTTGGCGATTTCCGCCCTCGCGATAACCCGGATCTCCACCGAACCGTCGGCGGCTCCGACCGCGGTCGTGGCCGATTCGGCCCGCGTGATGGCGGATTCCGTTCGTTCCGCGACCGTTCCGTCGGCGGTGGCGACGGATTCCGTCGCGAATTCCGGCGCGCCGGTGGCGACGGACACGGCGGGGCGCGGACCCCGCGTTCCGCTGGTGGTGCGCGGCCAGGCGCCGGCGGGATCGCAGGTCACGTTGGATGGCGTGGTCGCCAGGATGGATTCGGCGGGGGGGTATCTGGCCTCGATCGAGACCGACAGTCTCGCGCGCGTTTCCGACGCCTACGAACTGTGCCTGAAGATCGCCGGAGAAACCTTGTGCACGAAGGTGCGGCCGCAGGGATTCGACACGCTGGACGTGGCTCCTCTGGAAGTCAAGATCGACAGCGTGGTGGAAACCCGCGACACGATCCGCACCATCGTCGACACGACGAATTTCGACAGCACGGCCCTGAAGTCCGACGAGGGGCCCAAGGTCGTGAAATCCGCCGCCGGTCGCACGGTGACCATCAAGGGCAAGCGGCGTCCGCCGCGCGTGCTGGGGCAGGAACGCGTGACGGTGCAGACCATCAAGCGTCTGCCGGGCCTGGGAGAACCCGACGTGATCCGCGCCGTGCAGGCGCTGCCGGGTGTGGTGCAGTCGTCGGATTTTTCCACCAAGATCTACGTGCGCGGTTCCAGTTCCGACCAGAACCTGATCCTGTTCGACAACGCCGCGGTCTATTCCCCCGCGCACTTCGGCGGGTTGTTCAGCACGTTCCTCGCCGACGCGGTGGGTGGATTGGACTTCTACAAGGGCGGATTCGAACCCCGCTACGGCAATCGCCTGGCGTCGGTGCTCCTGGTGAACTCCAAGGTCGGGGCCTCCGACATCGACAATTCGCTCGATTCCAGCCGCACCCTGCGCCGTTGGCTCGACAAGGGCGTGCGCAAGACGGAATCCGTCGTCATGGGAAAGCCCGTCGACAGCCTGGAAGAGGTGAAGTCGCAAGGGTCGCTGCGGCTGACCACCTTCTCGGGAACCCTCGCCGTGGATGGACGCAAGGACGAGCTTACGTGGGCTCTCGCCGGACGGCGGACCTGGATCGGATCCGCCTTGGAGCTGGCTCGCGAACTGGAAGCCACCGACCTCCAGCTGGATTACGACTTCTGGGACTGGCAGGGGAGCGGGGCCTGGGGGCGCGGAGGCGACTCGATCCGCGTGTCGGCCTACGACGGCCGCGACAAGCTGGACTTCGATCCGATTTCCGTGGAATGGGGCAACCGGGCGATCCCGGTCAATTTCCGTAAACGGTTGGGGACCGATTGGATCGCCAGCGGAACGCTGGCCTATTCCAAGTACGACCAGCTCCTGAAGTTCGCCGACATCTTCAGTTTCGAAAACTCCATCGACACCTGGAACGCCCGCGCCGAGCTGCAGTGGAACCCCAATCCCTTCCATCGCGTGACAGGTGGCTACGAGTTCAATCGCCACGAGGTCCTGTTCGGCCAGAAGATCCCCGTCGCGTCCGTGGACTACCGCTCCAAGACGGAATCCGACCTCCACGCGGCCTACATCCAGGATCGCTGGGTGCTGGACACGAAGAAGACCATCACCGCCGGCGTGCGCGTCTACAACGACATGGATCTGGCCAACGACATCTACGCGGATCCTCGCGCGAGCTTCACCTGGCGCTTCGCTCCCGACTGGAAGGCCGACCTCCACTGGGGTCGCTACACCCAGTACATGACCAGCATCCGGTTCGCCGACCTGGAATTGCCCACCGAGTTCTGGTACGCCGCGCAGGATCCCATGGAGCCCACCTACCAGTACATGACCTCGCTGGGGGTGGAGCGCACCAACCTGACCAAGCTGGGGCTGCGCGTGAGCCTGGAAGGCTACTACAAGGACATCTACGCGGTGCCTCTGCTGGTGCAGAGCACTTCCCAGAGGCAGGATTCCAGCCAGGACGCGTCGGGCTACGACTTCTTCGCGCAGAACTTCCAGAAGCTCGACGGCTGGGCCATGGGCGGCGAGCTCGCGGTGGCCAAGGAGGATGGTTGGTGGACGGCATCCGCAAGCGGGACCGTCGGCTGGTCGGCGCTCCAGCAGCGCGATTTCCAGAACGACCTGGTCAAGAAGAGCTTCGATCCCTACTGGGCCGACTGGGACCAGCGTTACACCTTCAAGACCACCGGCGGCCTGAACTGGCTGGGGCCCGGATCCGATGAAGGCTTGACTTCCGACAAGAAGGCCGTGCCGACCGCGGCGAAGGTCGCCACGTCGGTGCTGTTCCCGCCCATGGTCGCGCTTTGGGCCATGAAGAAGGCCGACTTCTTCCGGTCCAGCTTCCAGCTCAACGTGAACTCGGGGCTGCCCATGACCGATTACCAGTACTACTACAGGGCTCGCGAACCCATGCAAGGCGTGGATGGCGGATCCGGAGCGGGCGGTCCGACAACGGGAGTCGACGGGAACACCGTCGCGGAATTCAAGCCTCGCAACGTGACGCGCCGACCGGGGTACTTCCGTCTGGACGTGACCCCGTTCGACTTCGGGCGCACCGGCAAATGGCGGTTCTACTACACGATCATCAACGTCACCGACGCGGTGAACGTCTTTTCCATCAACTACGACACCGAAAAGAATCCACCGAAGCGCGAGGAAACCACCCAGTTCCCGATCCTTCCGTTCTTCTTCGGCTACGAATACCAGTTCTGAGGGGAAAGCCATCATGAACAAGTCGATTCTCGCAACTGCCGCGCTCCTTGGGGTTTTTGGATGCAACGGCCCCTGGAATATGACTCCTTCCGAGTACGAGGGCGGAGACCCCAAGCTCCTGCTTTCGCTCTTCGCGGTGGGAACCAAGGATTTCGACACCCTTTGGCTGGAGAGGACCCAATCGCTGGAGCAGGACTACGACTCCACGCGGGCCTTCGTGGAGGAGGCGACGATGGTCGTTTCCCGAGTGGGGGATCCGTCGGATTCCGTCAGCTACCGGTCCGTGCCCGGCAGCGCGGTCGCCTGGGTCCCGGTGCGGTCCCACCGCGTGGTGCCCGGGGCTTCCTACGAACTCCGGGCGTCTGTGTTGTGGAACGCATCGCGAGACTGGCCCACGGGCAAGGAGCTTCGCCGGACCGAGCTTTCCGCGACGACCACGGTTCCCGCCGCCTGGTCGATCGCCGACAGCGTGATGGCGCCGCTCGAGGCGCTGGTGCCTTCGCTTTCGGTGGGAATGCCCATCAACGACAGCGCCTGGTACGCCATGGAACTCGATTCGCTGTTGCCCGGCCGCAGGGAACGCTACCGGATCACGTCCGCCACCCTGGACAGCCTCCGAAACGGCGACATGGTGATGCGGCGGATCTTCTCCGGCGAAAGCGTTCTCTACATCTCGGGCATCACCCGGCAGGTCAAGAATTCCGCCGGCCAGTCGACGCTGCTTCCGTACCGGGAATACCAATTCCACCTGAAGTACGGAGCCGGGTTCGGCGGGGCGTTTTCCGTGCAGCGCTTCGACACTTCGAGAGCCTTCATCCAGAACGTGGTCCAGCAGCAGTTCCGGCGCTCCCGGGGGGCCACCGGCTACACCAGGGAGGATTCTGCGCGGCTCTTCCAGCCCGGCGAGACCCGCTACTACTTCTCGCCGATGCCGGTGACCGCCACCGAGATGGCGGGCTGGCCGGACGTGTTCCTGTTCTCCAACGTCGGGATCGGGTACACCGGCAAGAACACGCTCTACGTCTACGCGACCGATCCGTCCTATCCCACCTACAACGCCTCGCTGCAGGGCGTCGCAGGAGGCGACCGCACCACGATCGCCTATTCCAACATCCAGGGCGGATCGGGCTACTTCGCGGGCGCTCTGGTCGACAGCTTCTCGATCAACGTCTTCGCGCTCGCCTCCGACACGTTCCCGGTGCGCCAACTTCGCGCCGCGGCCTGCCGCGAAGCGTGGAAGCTCCACGTGCAGGACGGCGACGCGTTCGATCCGGCCTTCTGCGAAGGCGTCCAGTACAAGCCCAGGAATTGACGGAATCCGACGGTGGCCGTTCCGGCGCCGTCGATGACGATCCGACCCATCTTCACCCCCCTCACATTCCCAATCCAGGAGAATCCATCCATGAACGCCAATTTCATCGGGACCTTCGCTCCGGTCCTGTTCACCATCGAAATCGCGCTCTACGCGCTGCTGGTCGTGCTGGGCGTGACAGGGCTCGTCCTGTTCATCTGGCGCTGGAAGACGCTTTCCGTCGCCGCCGGCGACGCGGCCAAGTGGAAGAAGCTCCTGTCCGAGAACCTTTCCAGCGGATCTTCGCTGGACCACATCCAGGTCACGGTGGAAGAGGAACGCACGCTCCCCGGACGCGTGGTCAAGCTGGGCAAGGAGTCGCAGGGGCTTTCGCCCGAGGCGCTGGAGAAGGTCTACGAAGTCCAGGAGTCGGCGGAAAAACGCCACCTCGAATCCGGCGTGTCGTTCCTGGGGACCGTGGGCGCCAACGCGCCGTTCCTGGGGCTGACAGGAACCGTCCTGGGCATCCTGATCGCCTTCAACAAGTTCGCCGAAGCCGGCGGCAAAGGGTCCACCGAGGTGATGGTGGCCATCGCGCGCGCCCTGGTGGCCACCGCCCTGGGCCTGACCATCGCGATCCCGGCCGTGGTCGCGTTCAACGTGCTCAAGAACCGCATCCGGACCATCCTGGACGGCTCGCGCGAAGTCCGCGGGCTGGTGGTGGCGCGCTCGCTGAACGCCGCCGCCAAGGAGAAGTGACATGGCCGCCGCGGCAGGAAACGACGAAGACATCATCTCGTCCATCAACATCACGCCGCTGGTCGACATCTTCCTGGTGCTCCTGATCATCTTCATGATCACGAGCTCGGTGATCGACCAGCGCGAGATCGCCCTCCAGGTCCCCAAGGCGGCCAACGCCGGACAGCAGGCGCCCAAGGCGTCGGGCCTGGTGGTCGACAAGGACGGCAACACCTACCTGGACGGACAGAAACTGGACACCGCCTCCATCGCCGCCGTGCTGCGCGGCGCGGTGGCGCGCGATCCCGAACACCAGGTGCTGATCGGCGCCGATCGCGAACTCCAGTACCAGAAGGTGGTCGACATCATCGATCTGGTGCGCGGGGCCGGAATCACCAAGTACGCCCTCAAGGTGGTCCGTCCGTGACCACGCTTTCCCAGCGGCGCGTGCGCCGCAAGGGCGTGCTGGGGCCGGTACCCGACCGGCTCGCGCTGCCCGACATCCCCAAGCGGAAGGTCGGCTGGCCCGAGGTCGGCGCGGCCGCCTTGTTCCTGGCCGCGTGGGGAGGACTGTTCTCGCTGTCGATCCTGTTGCGCGACGTCGTCCCATTGGACGAATTCGTCACGATCGTGGAAGTCCGCGAGGCGCCTCCGCCGCCACCGCCTCCGCCACCTCCCAAGGAGGAGCCTCCTCCTCCTCCCAAGGAACTGGAACCGCCAAAACCTGTCCCGCCGGATCCGGACCAGCCTCCGCCTCCGCCCATGGACGATCCGCCTCCTCCGCAGTTCGGCATTCCCGAAGACGGCACGGCGGCCAACGGCGGATTCGCGGTGGCCACGGGCAACACCCTCATGACGCGCGCCGACACGGTGGTCAAGAAGGCGCCTCCCCCGTTGCCGCCGGCGCCCATCCAGTCGAGCTTCGACGCGATGGTGGTCGACGACGTCATGCCGGTCTATCCGGAATGGGCGCTCGACCAGGGCGTGCAGGCGGTGGTCGAGGTGATGGTCACCCTGGACGAGAAGGGCAAGGTCTCCGACATCCAGTTCATCCGCTCGGGTGGCAAGGATTTCGACGAAGCCGTCCGGCGTTCGCTCAGGGCCACGCGGTTCAAGCCGCTGATCGACCAGGGCAAGCCCGTGCCCTGCAGGTTCCGCAAGAAGTACAACTTCGAGCTCTGACGATTCCGCTCCATGCCGCCGCGTCGCTCCCGATCGAGGAACGGGAGCGATGTCGGCGAAGCGGTCCGGTCGGGACGAAGCCGCATCCTCGCGAAGGGTGCGGCTTTTTCGTGCGCTACCTCAGAGCCACGCTTCCCAGCCGACGTCGAAGCGCAGATCCTGTCGGCCACCCGCCAGCAGCGCCCAGCGCTGGGAAATCCGCACGGTGTGGCTGGCGGCCAGCTCCCACGACACGCGCACGCCCTGGGCCCAGCTCGTCGCGTCGGGTCCTTGCTGGTCGGGGCGCAGCACGACGCTGCCGTCCAGGGCGGTCTCCAGCCGGTGCGACAGGCGCCAGAAACTGAATCCCCCTTGGATCCGGTGGGTCCGGGTCTGTCCCGACACGGTGGTGTCGCCGGGGATCCCCATGCTGGCAAGCATGTAGCCGGTGCGCGTCTCGAGATCGCGGATCGGACGCCAGCGGAGGTTGGCGTCCATCGAATGCGTGCGGACGGTGGACTTGAATCGGCGTGGAGTGAACTCGATCGATTGCACGCCGGCGGATCCGGAAGTGTCGATGTCGGACACCGTCGTCCCGACGGAGCTCTCGAAGAATCCGTACCCGGCCCGCCAATGCAGGTTGCCCGCTCCGGACGTGCGCACGCTCCCGAACAGTCCGCTGCTGGTGTTCCACGATTCGCTGCGCGATTCCTCGCCGCCGCCGCCGTTGACCACGCCGGATTGCGCGTACCATCCGAACGGCGCGTTCGGGGGTGTCAGGGACAGGTTCATGAAGATCGAGTGCGTCGGGACGGATTCGCCCAGGGCGGGATGGGTGTTCGTTTCGCTGCCGGAAACCGACAGCAGCAGGGCGTCGCGGGCCAGCGCCACCGACGAGCTCCACTCGATGCCGGTGCGGGGCGATTCCTGCACGCTGCGGGCGAAGGACTGGAACTGCGATCCCACGTGGATCCAGCGGGTTTCCAGACGCAGCCGGTTGGTCGCTCCCAGCGGGATCAGCAGGCGCCCGCCGGTGCGGATCGCCATGTTGTCCCAGAAGAACCCGCCCACGTCGGCGCCGCCGTAGGACAGCCGCTCCACGCCGCGGGTGGTCAGGTTGATGTTGATCAGGTCGTCGACGAACCCTGGGAGCGGGATGTCTTCCGCGTCGCGCAGGGAGTCCATCGCGCTCTTCTGGCGGGTGTCGTCGGTGGTGATCGCCAACGCGGCTCCGGCGTAGGCCTCGATCCGGTTCTTCCAGAGCCTCGTGACAAGATCCGTCCCCATGGCCAGGTTCTCGCGCGGGGTCTGTCCGCCCAGGCTGTCGTGGAGCCGGAGATCGACGCCGGCCGTGCGGTCCGCCGAATGGATGAACGTCAGGTTCCATCCCACCGGCGCGCCGTCGCCCAGCCCCAGGCGGAAGGCCTGGAACGAGCGCTGGAACTGGGCCGGGATCGTGTCGATGGCGTCTCCCCAGGTGCGGATCTGCGGATCGATCGACGGCCGCAGGGTTCCGATGGCGAAATCCACCCGCGCCACGGGCGATCCGTCGTCCATCGCCGCCAGGCCCATCCCGACGCCGCGCACGCGCACGCCGTCCATGAGCAGCTGGTTCCACGCCGGGTACTGGTCGCCCAGGTGGGCTTCGGCCCAGGAGTTCCAGTGCAGGTCGGCCCCGATCCGGGACGGGCTGGCCGAATGCCCCCAGGTTTCGGACAGGTCGCTGGAGCCCCGCACCTTCAGGCGGAACTGTCCTTGCTGCAGCTGGTAGGCCATCGTGGCGCTGCCCGACAGGATCCGGTCGTAGGGTTCCATGGCCGGACCGGGTTGCCGATTCTTGTCGGGAAGCAGTTCCAGGGAGCGGTAGGAACGCAGGTCGTTCTCGCCGACTCCGAACTTGGTCCCGGCGTCCACCGAGACGTAGAAGTCCTGCATCACGCGGGCGTCCACGGCGGTGTTCCCGATCGCCTGGGGCGTAGGGGCCGCTCCCACCTGGAACGTGGTGCTGCGCCGGGCGACCAGGCGTCCCTGGGCGTCGAACCCTTGCGCTTCCACGGTCCAGCTTCCCGGCTTGAGCGCGCCGGTCTGGGCCTGGAAGAATCCTTCGAACTGGACGTTGCCTTCGGCCGAACCCTTGTCGGCACCTGTCCAGCGGAACACCACCTGGTGGATGCTCGAATCCGTCTGCACGAGCAGGCCGCCGCCTTCCGGTGGGATGGATTCGCCGGGCAGCGGGAGCTGGAAGTCCATCCTGGCGCCGGCGCCGGGTTGCGTGGTCGGGAGTCCGGCCGCCAACGCGGTGGCCGCCGCGAGTCCGAGTCCGATCCCCATGATTGCGTGTTTCACGGTGAGGGTCCTCAGCGGTTGAGCTTCACCTGGACGACCAGCGTCGAGGTCTTGCCGGTGACGGGATCCGTGAACGGAACCTGGAGCTGGGTGGTTTGTTCGGCGGGGACCGTCCGGTTGGACGGGGCGTCCATGCGGGCCAGGGACGAGTCGGACGCCACCTGGCGCAGCTCGCCGAACCCCTCGTAGCCCGACACCAGGCTTTGGCCGGACCGCACCGACTGGTGCTCGCCGGTCATCTGGTTGCAGACCTGGACGGTTCCTGTCAGGACGTCGACCCGCGTCGATCCGTTCGTCGCCGTCGACATGCCGAACTGGGCGCCCTTGGCGGTGGCCACCGTCGTCTCCGACCGTGCCTTGCCCCCGTCGCCGCCCGGCGGGACCTGGAACGCCACCTCGCCGGCGAGCACCGCGATGTCCTGGACCGTTCCCGCGCCGTTGGAACGGGCGTCGAGCTCCACCGTGGACGACTTCTTGACATCGGCCAGCGACTTGTCCTTCAGGAGCCGCAACAGCGCACTGCCGTCGGATTCCGTCTTGACCACCCAGTCCTTGGAAATCACGTCCCCGGACTTCACGGGCTTGAGCGCCTTGGGGGGGCCCGCCGTCACGCCTCCCTTCACGCGCACGACCACCGCCAACGGGATGTCCTTGGCCAGGAGCGACGACGCCAGCAGGGCGAGCAGGATCGGGGTCTTCATGGCTTGACCTCCGCTCCGACCACGCCGGCGCGCCCGTCCAGGATGTCCCGCACCAGGTTCCGGAAATCCGTCCGGCTGGCGGGATCGGCGCCGATGCGCAGCCCGTACGGGTCGGGGAGCGAGGTGCGGACCAGCTGTTCGAGCACGGGGCGGTGCGGCCCGATGATCAGGGCCAGCTGTTCCAGGATCTCGAGTTGTTCGGGCGTCGGGTGCGGCGCGTCGGTCGTCGGCGCGATGGAAACCCCCAGCGACGCCTGGGAACGGGATTTGTCTTCGGGGGTCGGCGACGGGGTGACGAACCCGAAGGGTTCGGATGGGAGCCAGTCGTTGGTCAATCCCCGCAGGATCGCGTCGACCCGCCAGACGTAGCGCTTTTCGTTTTCCAGAGGAGTCCAATCGCCGCGCCACAGGACGGGCGAACGGTCGACGGCGGCGGTGCGCACCGGGCGGCGGTCCATGGCCTCGCCCACGGATTCGCCGGAGCGGACTTCCCAGATGGAAATCCGGTACGGCGATGCGCCACCCAGGTCGAATCCGTCGAGGTTGCCGGCGAACACGAAGTTGGGGGTGGTGGTCTGGATCTGGTCGAACCCCCGGGAGGCCACCGAACCCGGCATGAGGTTCCGGACGGGTTGGGTGGGCTGGAAGGTGGTGATGAACGGGTATTCGGCGCGGTTGGTGCTCGTGTACTTGCAGAGGTCGTCGGTGGGACGCCGCTGCATGTCTTCGAACCCGCCGGTCTTGTAGGGGCACAGGAGCGCCACGTTCAGGTACAGCGCGCCGGGCGGAATCTGTCCTTCGCGGGCGACCATCCGCTGGAACGGCGAATTGTCCGCCTCGACCCCTTTGCTCTGGAAACCTTCGTTTTCCAGTGCCGACGAGGTCCTCACCCAGGCTTTGCCCGGGGCCAGGGTCACGTTCGCCAGGATCTTCCGCTGGATCCAGCAGCCTTGGCCGCCTTCTTCGGGCAGCAGATCGGTGCACGATTCCCTGATCCTCTGGTTCGCGGGGATCGCCTTGAGTTCGAACAGCAGGCGGAACGTGTGCGAGACCGCGTCGGTGTTGACCACGCTCACGGTCACCAGGTTGCCGGTGGGCTGCGCGCCGTTGGCGAACAGCGAGGCCATGTTCAACTGGGTCATGGTGCCGGAAGACAACATGGGCGCGTGCGCCTCGAACCGCAGCTCCTCGCGTGCGTGGAGCTGGATCGAGCAGGCCGCGAGCAGAACCAGGTGCCAGCGGAATCGTTTGGTCATCGATGCCTCCCGTCAGGAACGACGAGGCTCGAATGTAGCAGTTCATCGGCGGTGGGCGGAAAGGCTGGCGCCATTCCGCGTTCACCGCGGGGTCAGTTTCCGGCGAGAAGCTCGGCCAGAACGGTTCCGAAGCTTTCTTCCCACCCTTCGGCCGAAGGCGCGAGGTGGTTGTAGGCGACGTAAGCCGTCACCGCGGACTTGGGGTGGCTCTTGGCGGCTTCGGTCGCCGCGTCGCGGACCTGGTCGGCGGAAAGTGCCGGCAATTGGGCGTCGTCGGCGAGTTCGCCGTTGTCGTGGGGGATCTTCCACGAATCCAGCATCTGGGCCATGAGCGGACGACCCTTGCGAAGGAACCACACCTGCAGGGCCTGCATCGCGGAGGTTTCCATGGCGGGCTGGCCAAGACTTGTCAGGAACAGGCTCATGCGCTCTGGGCGACCCAGGGTGGAAATGGTCTGGGGGCGCATCTTGCGCAGGGCGGCGATCGTGCCCAGGGCTTCCTGCGCGGCCGGTTTGGCTTCCTTGTCGGTCAGGAGGGTCTCGACGACTTCCTTGCGGAAATCGGCGGAGAGCGTCTGGCCCAGGAGCTGGCGGAAGGTCTTGGGGAGGGCGATTTCGGACATGATGGACCTCTGCGGACCGATGATGGTGTGTTGGTGAAATGAAAAGAGCGAACCCGGTCGTCCCGGGTCGCTCCTTGGAGGCATCGGATGCGACGCCGAATCCTATTCTTCGGGGGCTTCCGCTTCGGCGGGTTCTTCGCCCTCTTCGGCCTTCATCAGGCTGGGATGGAAGTTCTGCTGGCGCGCTTCGCGAGTGTGCCCAAGCCCGAGGACCAAGGCGCATTCCAGGCAGTAGCCCGTGTCGCGATCGACCATGTAGCCGGGTTCGACCGGATTGATGCAGCACTTTGTGCAGAGCTGTTCGCGCTGGACCTTGCGAGAGGTCATGCGCACGGTCAGGAGCTCGCGCTCGATCCGGGCGATCAGCTCGTCGTGGCTTTCTTCGCCCTTGGGCTTGCGGACAGCCGAAGGAGCCGCCTGGGGCGTCTTGTTCTTGCGGGTGGCGGGGGATCCCACCACGACTTCCTGGAAGAACGGACCCTTGAACAGTTCGATCTTGACTCCCTTGCCTTTCGCTTTGGCTTCGGGAGCGGCCTTGGCGGCGATCTTGGATTCTGCGACAGGTTTTGCCGTGGACTTCGCCTTGGATGGCGCCGCCTTGGTGGACGGAGCGACGGATTTCTTTGCCGCGGCGACCACCGCCGACTTGGCCGGAGCCTTGGGCGCCGGCTTTTTGGCAGGCGCAGGTTTGGCTGCGGTCTTGACCGGAGCTTTCACCGGAGTCTTGGGAGCGGCTTTGGTCGGTTTGACCGGCTTGGCCGGAACTTTGGGCGCCGGCTTTTTGGCAGGCGCAGGCTTGGCTGCGGGTTTGACCGGAGCTTTGGCCTTGGCCGCGACTTTGGGAGTCGGCTTGGCCTGTTTGACCGGCTTGACCGGTGCCTTGGGGGCTGGCTTTTTGACAGTCGCTTGCTTTGCTGAAGGTTTCGCAGGCGCTTTCGCGGCAGCCTTGGGCGCGACCTTGGGAGCTGGTTTGACCGGTTTGACCGGTGCCTTGGGTACGGGCTTCTTGGCCGGAGCCGATTTGGCTGCGGGCTTGGCAGGCGCTTTCGCGGCGGCCTTGGGCGCGACCTTGGGAGTCGGCTTCAGTGGCGCCTTGACCGAAGAAGAGGACTTCTTCGAGACGGACGACGCGGGAGGAAGCTTCTTCTCTGGACCCTTGCTCTTCTTGGACTTGGACGCCATTCGTCCCTAAATGTAATGCCGACCCCTCCGTGCTGGGGAGGGATAGAAACCCTTTTCACGGGTTTCTAGGCTCGATTTCTGGCCAAAGAACGGCTAATTCGGCGAAATTTGCCACTTTCCAGTCCCAAGGGAGGCCATTCAATTCTTCCGGATTTCCGTAGCCGCCTTCGACCAGAACGCATTTGACCCCCGCTTGGTGCGCTACCGCCAGGTCGGCCGGGCCGTCGCCGATCATGAGGGTTCGCTCGGGGGTGGTGTTCGCCCAAGTCATCAGGTGTCTCAAGCCGGTCGGGTCGGGTTTGCGTCCAAAGGGGGTGTCGCCGCCCACCACGCGTCCCACCCAACGGTTCATCGCGAACCGCTCGGACAAAAGGTCCGAGGGAGCCTGGGGCTTGTTGGTCAGGATCGCCTGGTGGCGACCGGGCAGATCCCGGGAGCGGGCTTCCAGGAAGGATTCCACTCCAGGGAGCACGAACGACGAATCGGCGCAGACTTCCAGGTAGCGTTCGCGGAAGGTGGCCCAGATCTTGTCGATCTCCTCTTCCGAAGAACCGGCTCGGGCCAGGCGGGAAATCAGGATCCTGGCGCCGTCGCCGATCGCCTTCCGGACCTGGGATTCGGTCGCCCGGGGGTGTCCGTGGTGGGCCAGGGCGAGGTTGACGGCGGTGTTCAAGTCGGGAAGTGTCTCGAAAAGGGTGCCATCGAGGTCGTAGACAAGCAAATTGAAATGCATGGAGGAAAAGTACCAGAACTCGTCGGTGCGGATCAGGTTGCACGACGTTTCGCCGTTGACCTGGGATGCCTGTTCGGAATGGATCGAGCTGTGCGCGAGCCTGCGCCTGCCCATGCCGGATCTTCTGGTCGTGCCGCGCCACGAGGGCGGACCCGCCGATCGCGGCGCCGGATTGCCGCGCGAGTTCGTGAAGCGGTTGCTCAAGCTCAAGGAAAAGGGGCACACGCTCTGGATCCACGGCTGGACCCACCGCGCCGATGTCGACGAGGCCGAGTTCGCGGGGTTGGATGCCGTGATGGTGGCCGATCGCGCCCGCCGCGCCTTGCTGGACTGGAAGCAGGCCGGGCTCCCCAAGCCCGAAGGATTTTGTCCACCCTGCTGGAAGATGCCTTCGGACAGCGTGGGGGCCTTGTTCAAGCTGGGGTTCGCGCAGGTGGATCTCCGGTTCGGGGTCGCGGTGCCCGGTGAAATGCTCTGGTCGCCGGTGATTTCCAGCTGGGGAGGCGAGTCGCTGTTGGCGCGCACCTGGAACCGATCGCTTCCCGCCCAGCGCAAGCTCCTGGGGCCGCTTCCGCTGGGACTTCGCGTGGCTCTGCACCCCCAGGACCTGACGGGATCGGCCCGGCGTCCCATGGAGAACGTGCTGGCCAGCCTGCTGGAGTATTGAACTCCTACCTTTCCTTCCCATGCGCGTGCCTTCCGAATACCTGTCCGTCCTGCGTGAACTCGTCCCCGAACCCGTCGAGATCGTCGGCGGCGGGGTGGAAGGCCAATCCACCGCCAAGTTCCTGCTGGGGGCGGGCTACGAGCGCGTGACCTTGCGCGACAGGAATCCCGACGTCCCGGCGCCCGACGGCTGCGATCGGCGCTGCGGCGCCGACTACCTGGCCGAGCTCCCGTCCAAGGGAACCGTGGTCCGATCGGCCGGGGTGCGCCCCGATCAGCCCGCGTTCCAGGCCTTTCGCGGAACCGGTGGACGGATCCTGTCGCAGCTGCCCATCTTCCTGGCGCTGTTCCAGGGAGTGCGCAAGGGGCGCGTGGCCGGGATCACCGGCACCTTCGGCAAAGGGACCGTCACCACGCTGCTTTCCGACATGCTCCGCCACGCCGGGATCGACCATCTGGTGGGCGGGAACATCGGGACCCCCATGCTGGACCTGTTGCTGCGGCCCGATCTTCCGGAAACCGTGCTGCTGGAACTTTCGTCGTTCCAGCTTTGCGATCTCGGGGCTCCGTCCATCCTGCCCGCGGGGCTGGAACGGGACGATTTCTGTCCGCGCGTGGGCGTGGCGGGACGGGTGACCATCGAGCACCTGGACTGGCACGTGGACCAGATCGAATACTGGAACGCCAAGGCCCGCCTGTGCGAAGATCAGAACGACACCGACCACGCGGTGTTCCTTTCTTCCGATCCGGGCTCCGTGTTCGTGGGCATGGCGGGATCGGGAATCCCGCACGGGATCGGCGAAGGCGGCGAGCTGGTTCCCGACCGCGAGGTGGTGCGCGACGCGCAGGGGAACGTGGTGCTGCGGCGCGAAGACATGTTGGTCCCCGGCGCGTTCCAGCTCGTGAACGCCTCGCTCGCCTGGGCGGCGGCGCGCATCCTGGGGGCTTCCGACGAATCCTGCCATGCGGGGGCCGTCGGATTCGCGGGCCTCCCTCACCGGCTGCAGTTCGCCGGCGAACAGAACGGGATCCGCTACTACAACGATTCCTACGCCACCCGGCCGGAAGCCGCCTTGGCCGCCGTCGAGGCGTTGTCGGACCGGCCCTTGGCGCTCATCCTGGGTGGCAGCGACAAGGGGATCGATTTCACCGAACTGGCCGAAGGTCTGCGCGCCGCCAGCAACCTGAAGTTCGTGGGGTTGATCGGTGCCACCGCCGAACGATTGCGCGCGGCCCTGGAACAGGAAGGCCCGCTCCACTTCGCGCTGATGGACTTCCCGCACCTTCCCCAAGCCTTCGACGCCTGCCGCCAAGCGGTGGCCCAAGGCGGATCGGTGCTGCTTTCGCCCGCCTGCGCGAGCTTTGGCCTGTTCAAGAACTACAAGGAGCGCGGCGAAGCGTTCCTCGCGCTGGCCAAGTCCGTCGTGGGTCCGGCCTGAGGGAGTCTCAGCGGCGCTGGTAGCTCAAGGCGCCCAGACGCCCCCGCAGCGCCAACAGCGATCCGTCCAGGAGGGAATCGGCTTCCAAGGTGTCGTTCAGGGGCTCGGCGCAGGTCTGGTCCACCCACTTTTCGTCGTTCCCTAGCTTGCGACAGGAAATCTGGGTGAAGATCAGGGCTTTTCCCGAGAGGTTCCAGGTCCGTTCGGTCGCGTGCCAGGAATTTTCCTCCGTGGCCCGGTTCAGGACGGTGATCGTGTCGTAGGACTTGCCCGAGGGCAGCACCACGATCCTGGCGGCGATGCTCGTCTCGGCACCGGGATTCGGGGTCGGCTTGTAATCCCAGATCCCTGAGATCGCCTCGGTCACCAGCGAATCGAACCTGGCCTGGGCCGCCAGACTGTCGGATCCGTCGTCGACGACTTCGGGTTCCGAGACGTTCTTGGTTCCGCAGGAAGCGAAAAGGACCACGCAAGCGAAGATGGCTGCCAGACGGAATCGATTCATCGCGAATTCTGCTTTGCTGGAAGTTGGCGGTTCGCGGGTGCGGCAAAGATAACATCATCGGATTTTCAAGTCCGGATGCCACGATATTGTTTTCCGGTCGCCCCTTGAAGGGGACTCAGCCGATCGGGCGCGCTTGGCGGGCGTGTTCCGAGACCTTGCCCAACTGCACCAGGTGGCGGGCGTCGTGGGTCTTCAGAAATTCGATCAGATCCAGGATGGTCTGGTGACCGCGGCTGGAATGGATGTAATGGCGTCCCAGTTCGTCGTCCGTGACGCGCGAGACTTGCAGGACCAGGTTCCTGCGCAAGGCCGCGAACGTGGCCAAGGTTTCTTCCACCGGGACTTCCGAATAGCGCTGGGTGGAAACCCACGCGTCCTGGTCGAAGGCGTCGAGCAGCTTGCCGGGTTCGGCCAGCGCCATGCGCAGACGGTAGGCGAAGGCGATTTCCGCATCCAGGAGGTGGCCCGCGATTTCCGCGCAGTTCCAGGCGTCGGGGCCGGGGCGCCAGATGCGTTCCCAGTGGGACAGATCTTCGAAGACTTCCGCGACGTGCGCGGGAGTGCGGGAAAGATCCGCCAGGACCTTGGCTGCGCGGGCGGGTGGGCCGAGGTGGAGATCGGATGATACGGGCATGGTCTGGGAATATACCTCCGCATGCACGCTCACCCCAAAAACGTCGCCACCTGCGCGCTCCGTGAAACAAGGGTCCCGGGAATCAGCCTTCGCGGTCGGGTTCCAGCCGGGGGCCTTTGGCGGCCGCGACGGCGAGCTTGTCGCAACGCTCGTTGCCGGCGTTGCCCGCGTGGCCTTCCACCCACTTGAATTTCACGCGTTTGCCTCGCATGGCGGCCGTCAGGAGTTCCCACAGGTCCACGTTCTTCACTTCGCCGCCGTCGGCCTTGCGCCAACCGCGCTTGATCCAGCCGTCCACCCATCTTTTCTCGATGGCGTCCACCACGTAGCGGCTGTCGGTGTGCAGGATGGCGCTGGCGCCGGGCGGTACCTGTTCCAGCGCCTCGATCGCTCCGCGCAGTTCCATGCGGTTGTTGGTGGTGTTCCTGTAGCCACGGGAAATTTCCAGCTCGCCGTCGGGGCCCACCACGATCGCTCCGAACCCTCCCGGGCCGGGATTGCCCGAACAGGCGCCGTCGGCCCAAAGCTGCCAGGTTCCGTCGAACCCTTTGGTCAGCGGCTTGGGCGATGGCCTGGCAGACGGGGCGACCGGGGGGGAATCCGTCCCAAGGGCGGCTTGGGAATCGAAGAGCGAGCCTTGCGCCATCCGCGGACTGGGCAGGCCTTTTTCCAGGGCCTTGAGGGCGGCTTCTTCCAAGGTGACGCCCAGGAGCTGGGCATAGGGCTGGAGGCGATCCAGGAGGGTGCTGGGCAAATCCAAAACGAGCTGATTCATGACATAGCCAAACTTATGTCAGGATGAGCTAATATTCAGCATCATGCAGTTTACCGTCGCCAAGTCCGCGCTTTTGGAAGCCCTGCAGATCTGCAGCAGCGCAGTTCCGGGCAAATCCACCCTTCCCATCCTCCAGAACTTCCTTCTGTCGGCCTCCGAAGGCGAGCTTCGCGTGACCGCCACGGACCTGGATCTGGGCGTCCGCATCGCCATCGCGGTCGATCTGCGCCAAGCGGGCGACATCGTCGTTCCCGCGCGCTCGCTGGTCGACGTGGTTCGCGAGCTGCCCGATCTCCCGGTGGAATTCACCGTGAAGGATTTTCATCTGGTGCTGCGTTCGGAAGGTGGCTTCACCTGCCGCCTGGCCGGCGTCGACGCCTCCGAATTCCCGGCGCTGCCGGTGCTGGAAGGCGAAGACGGATTCCTGGTCGCCGCGGGCTCTCTCCGGAAATTGTCGGAGCGCACGATGTTCGCGGTGTCCACCGACCAGACTCGCCTGGCGCTCAACGGCGTGTTGTGGGAACCCGGCCAGGGCAAGATGGCCATGGTGTCCACCGACGGACACCGCATGGGCTACGCCACGGCGCCCACCTCCGATTCGCAAAGCCTCACCCACAGCGTCATCATCCCCCCGAAGGCCATCACGCAGGTGCTGCGCGTGGCGGTGGGCGAAGAAACGCAGGTGGAAGTCCATTTGGCCGACGGTTCGGCTCGCTTCCGCTGCGGCGTGGTGGAAATCTTCACCAAGCTGATCGAAGGTCCGTACCCGAACTATTCGCAGGTGGTGCCCAAGTCCAGCTCGCGCATCGCGACGGTGCACCGCGACGACCTGGCCGCCATCGTACGTCGCGTGGCCACGCTCGCCAATCGCAACACCCGCCAGATCCGCCTGTCGTTCGCGCCGGGCCGTCTGGAAATTTCCACCCAGAACCTGGATCTGGGCGGCGAAGGTCGCGACAGCCTGCCGGTGGAATACCAGGGCGACGCCTTCGACATCGGGTTCAACGCCGGCTACCTCACCGAAATTCTGAAGCTGGTCGACGCTCCCCAGGTGCGCATGAAGATGAACCAGCCCACCCAGGCGTGCGTGTTGGAATCGGCTGTCGAAGCCCCCGACGCGTTCTTCATCCTGATGCCCCTGCGCCTGGCCGACTGAGCCGTCTCGGCGTTTCCAAGGAGTTGTCGGAAAATGTCCGTTCGTCCTGAGGAGCACCGTAGGTGCGTCTCGACCGCTTAGGCGTTCAAGGCCTCGGCGGGGCACCTTTGGTGCCAAGGGCGGAAGGACATTTTTGTTTTTGCAGAATTTTCGGATCTTGACGCGATGCGCATCCGTAGGCTGAGCCTCCAGGATTTCCGGTCTTGGCACAGCGTGCAGCTGGAGGCCCATTCGGGCGCCAACCTGCTGCTGGGACCCAACGGGGTGGGCAAGAGCAACCTCCTGGAAGCAATCCATGTTTGCGCCTTGGGGTTTTCGCCGCGCTCGCGCAGCGAAAAGGACCTGGTGCGGTGGGGGACCGATCGGTTCGTGGCACGGGTGGAGGCATCCAACGACACCGATCCGGTGGAGCTGGCCGCTTCCTGCGATCTGAACGGTCGCAAGGACGTGCGGGTGAACGGCGAGCCGGGGCGGTTGTTCTCCAAGCTGGTGGGGCATCTCACTGTGGTGGGCTTGTACCCCGAAGACCTGCAGTTCGTGCGCGGCGGCCCCGAACTGCGGCGCTCGTTCCTGGACGCCTTGGTGTGCCAGAGCGATCCGGCCATGGTCGACGTGCTGCGCGACTACGCGCGCGTGGTCAAGCAGCGCAACGCGGCGCTCAAGGAGCCAGAACGGTTCGACGGGGCGGTGCGCGAAGTGCTGGACCAGCAGATGTTGCGCCTGGCGGTGCCCATCCTGGAACACCGCATGGACATCCTGGACGACCTGTTCCCGTGCGTGGGCAGGCTGCACGCCGAGCTTTCGGGGGGGAGCGAGAGCGTGGGGATCTGGTACCGCGGGTCGTACGGCGAAGCCGACCTCCCGCGCCGTGGACAGGAATTGGCCGACCACCTGGAATCGCGCCGCAAGCGCCTGGTGAACGCCGAATCGCAGGCCCAATCCACCCTGTTCGGCCCGCATCGCGACGACGTGACCATCCTGCTGGAAGGGCGCCCCGCCCGCGAGACCGCAAGCCAGGGGCAGGCCAGATCGTTGGCGATCGGGCTGCGTCTGGCGTCGGCCGAACTGCTGGCGTCCGACAAGAAGCGTCAGCCGGTCCTGCTGCTGGACGACGTGTTCGCCGAACTGGACGGTCCGCGCCGCAAGCGGCTGGCGGCCATGCTGCCCCGCGACGGCCAGTCGTTCCTGTGCTCGCCCCACCGGGCCGATCTCCCCTTCGAAGTCGACCGCACCTTCCTGCTGGAAGCCGGCCAAGTCCGGGAGACGATCGGATGAACCAATTCCGCCGACCCGGCCACCACCCCAATCCCGAACACTGGGTCAACGGCCGCGAACTGGACCGTGGACGCACCAAGGAGCGCGCCGCCCACAAGGAAGAAGGCGACGCCAAGGACCTCCAGAGCCTGCTGGGCAAGTACCTCGCCAAGTCTTCGCTGGGCACCGCGTTGTTGCCCGCATCGCCTGGGTTCGTGGCCGCGTGGCAAAAAGTGGCAGGCCCGGTGTTGGCCCCCCGCTGCACGCCCAAGCGCTGGCAGAACGAAGTGCTTTGGGTGGTGGTGCCCGATCCAGGCTGGAAGTTCGAGCTGCGTTGGAAGCTCGCCGAACTGGCCACCGGATTGCGCGCCGAGGGCTACCCCGTGCGCGAAATCCGGATGGACTAGCTCTTAGCGGAACACCCCAAGCGGTTCAAAGAACGGCCGATCGTGAACTAGGCGGAGGCGAGGCGTGTAGTACCAGACGTCGATCGTACCTTGGACGGTCAGCGGATTACCTGCGGCGTCTTTGGCAGGAGCAAGTACACCTGGGAGATTGCGTCCGATGTCGGCGAATACGGACTCGTCACGCAGGATAATTAGGCCGCCTGCATTTGGTGTCAACCTCAAGGGGTTTGTGCCGCATAGTTCTGCTGTTGAATAGCCGAAGTCTGGAGTGGCAAGACTGGTCCCTAGCAAGATGGAGCCGACCATGACGCCACCAGCGGCTATTTGGAAATTCTGTTGCCCACAGGGGTTCTCCCAATACAAGATTCCTGACAGAGTGTCCTGCCATCCAAAATTCCCGAGAGAACCGCCTTTCCGAACCGCAAGAACTTGAATGTTGGTACGATTCAAGGATGCAGGCCAATCGCCGTTGACGGAAATCGCCCCTTCCACGACAAGGATCATTTTTCCTCGGAATTTGGCCGGGGATGCATCAATACCCCAAGTTGTTCCTGATGGCACTTTCAATACCATGTAATCATTCAGCAGCTTTCGTGCATTTTTGAGAGAGTCGTACAGCCGATTCAAACGTGCGGATGAGAAATGATCAGACCCAAGCATGCCTTTTGTCAGATCGATCATTGCGTTGTTGACTTGGGGTGAATGAAGCGCATCCACCTTCACGGAATCCATGGGGTTATCCTGAGGCGCAGTTTTGGAGAGCATTGTATCAATTCCCATTCCCATCATGGTTGGCCAAGGACGCCAATTCATGGTGGTGTAGGTTGTACGAGTGGCGCCAGTAACAGTGCCAGTTATGCTCGATTCTACCTGCAGAGAATTTTCGACAGACAGTGTCTTCCCAGGTTGAACGATCAAGCGGTCGTCAATTTGGATCGAATCACCCACCGAACCACCAGGAAGCGAAACCTGGGTGTTACGACAGGCGAACAACGATTTGCCGACCTTGAAAAGTTGGCCTCCAGTAATCACGTAACCAGCATGGTCATAGTTGGGGTCGCCCAGAAATAAATGCTGCCCAACGTAGAACGAGTCAGTCGCGCCGAGCGTAAATGTACCCGATCGGACAATCCATGCGGTATCTCCGACGACAAGGCTTTTTGGGGTGTGCATGTTGGTTGGGAAATAGTACAGTGACTTGCCAACCCGGATTCCACGGGTTGAATTCCAAGGGCCGATACTTGCACCTGCGATGTATAGGTTGCCTCCGACAGATATTGAAGCTGTTCCATCCATATTGCCGAATCCATTCCCGATTCCTAAATTCCCATCGACTCTCAATCCGGAGCCGTTGGACGAAAAACGACCTTGGATGTAAAAATTTCCTGAAATATGGATCGAATCGCTGGAGTTTAATTTCAGGTCGCCATTCCACTGCAAATCACCCGCCACCTTATGTTCCGCATCTGAATTGATGTAAGAGCCGCCAGTCCCAGCAACATAAACATTACCCTCGGTCCCAAGCATCATGTTTGTCGATATCAGACGGCCTCCCAAATAGAAGGAGTGCCGAGGTCTTGTATAATAGAGGGTGTCGTTCTTGTTCTCGCCTGTGATTCCGTGGATGCGGTAGGTGGCTTGGACTGATTTTTCGTCGCCGCGGCGGCCTCTGGCGAGGCACCGAAGGGTGACGTAGATCTCGGAGCTGTCGAGCTTGACTTCGGATGCCGTGTCGGCGTGTTGGACGGCGACCAGTTGGATCTTGGTGGCGGTCTGGTTGCCGGGGAGGTTGGACAACGCGAACCATTCCGGTTCTTTGTCCAGAAGGCGCAGCGTGGTGCTGGAGTCCAGAGAAAGCCAGGTGGAATCTGGTTTGCCTTTTTTGGCGTAGCTCTGGTCGACAAAGCTGTTCAGTACGGACAAGAGGGCTTCGGGGTCGGCGGTCAGGCGGTTGATGGCCATCTGCAGACCCGACAAGGCGGCTTCGTCGCGGCTCTTGATGTCGTTGAGGTCGCCGCTGAGCGTTTGGTCGCGCTGCGACAAGGTCAGCGCGACGGCACCAAACAGGGTCACCAGGAGGATGGCTCCCAGCACGATGAACATCGCCACGCCGCGACGGGCGGGGGCGACCGGAGTGCGAATCTCAGAATCCATGGTGGACCACCGGGAGAATGCGTTCGAAGATGGCGTAGCTGTTGGGGTCGGCCGGCGTTGTGCCGTTTCTGGACCAGTTGCCGATTCCGTTGAAGACTTGCTGGCTACCTTCCCGGTTGCCGCGTCGCGACTTCGTGACCAACCAGACCTTCAGACCTTCGGTCCGGGCGCGGAACATGGAGTCCTGCACAGGGTTCGCCTTGACCGCGTCGCGCCAGAACCATTGGGGGGCGGCAAGCGCGTTGACTGGATCTCCAGAAACACGTGACACCTGGATTCTCCCCACGTGGAGTTGCGCGCTCGTGTTCGAGACCGCGATCCGTGAACGAAGCCCGAACTGGATTTCATCGAGACCGGTGGCGTTAGGTTGGAATTCCCAACTGACCCAGAAGGGGGTCTCCGAATGCGGCGGGAGGCGGATATCCAGCGTGTCGGTCCAGCCTGCGCTGGGGGTCTGGACATAGACCTGCAGGAAACCGGTGTCCGTAGGGATCGCAAAGGCATTCTTGAACACGGAGTCCACCTGGATCATGCAGCTCAATCGATAGGTGGCGTCGGGCATCAATTTCGGCCCGATCCCCGATTGGAGTTCCCTGACGTTTTTGCCCCAACCCCTCCAGCCCGCCAAGCTGTCCCCAGTGCTTCCGTAGGGGATCTTTTTGATGGGGGTCAAGTTCGCGGTGCCAACTTCGGTCAGCGTGGGATTTTCCAGCAGGATGTTTTTGGGACGGACCGCCGGAAGTTGATTCGTCAGCAAAGTGTCGGTCGCGGCCTGGGCTTGCATCGTCACGACATCTTCCAGCACGACGGCTTCGCTGCGGAGATTGACGCTGTCGCCCGCGTTCCAGAACTGGCGGATGAGCTGGGTTCCGCGCACGAAGTACCGGACACGGATCGGGGAAATGGCGCATTGCACGCCTTCGGTGGGAGAGACCCGGAAGAAGCGTCCTTCGATGGTGTCGCTGCCGTTCCCGCCGTCGTCGAAGACAAACAATCTTTGATCGGGCCGCAGCACGGTGTCCGTGCCCGACAAACAAATCCGTCGCAGATCGGACCCGACAGGCATCGCTCCCCCGGAGCGCAAACCTTGACGGAACCCCAGGTTCGCGAAGTCTTCTTCCAGGATGCGTACGGCGTCGCGCGCGTCGGCTTGCAAGCGAACCTTGGTTCGGGTCTTGGTGTAGTTGCCTTGTTCGTCGCGCACCAGGTCGAAGGCGATGTAACCGACCAGGGTCGCGATCGCCATGGCGACCAGAAGTTCGATCAGGGTGACACCGCGCTTCATGGGAGGACTCCATCCAGTCGGGACAAACGGTCGACATTGCCGACTTTCCAGCGGACTTCCACGAACGCCGCGCCAGGAGCCGGATGGGCGTAAGGACTGGTCGTGTTCACGTAGTTCCAGGTCAGGCTGTAGTTCATTCCGTTGTGGACAACGGGTTCGTTGGTCTTAATCAATCGAGAGGCACGAGGCAGCTCTCGAAGCGAATCGAGCACGTACTGGGCGTATTCGGTGGCCTGCTCCGAACGGTACGAACCCACTTGCGCCTGGCGGCTGGCCGTGACCCAGCGAATCAGTCCCGGCAGGATGATCGCCAGAAGAACCACCGCGATCAGCACTTCCAGGATGGTGTATCCCTTTTTCACAAGGCCTCCCAAGAATCGGTCGCTTTGGCGTACCGGAAGTACCGCAACTGCACGCTGCGTCGATCGTAGGCGATGGCGTACATCTTGTCGTCCGACCCGGTGCTGGTCAGGTAGGCGATCCCTTCGGTCATATCGGAAATCGAGCCGCCGCAAGCCGTGATGGCCCATGGGGCGGACATTTTGCCTTTCCAGCCATAGCTCTGGACCTTGGTGGTATCCGAATAGACCACGCCGTCCTTGCAATCTTCCCAGGTGCTATCGGAGCTGGCGAGTCCATGGTAGGCGGCGGCGGTGGTGGGAGCATCGAACCCCGGCACCTTCTTTGCCGATTTCAGGGCGGCAACGACTCCGAATTGCGACTTGTGGTCGAGCGAGTCGCGGAGAATCAGAACCGTCTTGTTGGTATCTGGAGAAAAGGTGAGGATGGAATCGTTGAGCGCCCGCCAGATCGAGATGCGGCGAGGAGGATCGATCACGACCCAATGGCGCAGGTTGGTCTTGGATGCCGCCTGCTTGGCGATCCGGAAATTCAACAGCACCTTCTGCGCGTCGCCTTCCAGTTTGGCTTCGGCGTCGGCGCGAAGGAACTTGGGCACCGCCATTCCCGACAGCAACCCGATGATCACGATGACCACCAGCAGTTCCACCATGGTGAACCCGGCCGACCGGTGCTGGGCTCGGGAACGGAGTTCGGCGAGTCGGGCAGAAAGTGCCCGGTGCGCAAAACTCGAGAATCGGTTCGATTCGTGTCCGGTCATCGCGGTTCCTCGTTGAACGAAGGGGACGGCGCGCCCGGATCGAGACGCCGCCTCAATAGAGAAGATATCACCAAAGAAGTCACCGCGCCCAGGTTTTGACAGGGCCGGAATTTGGCGGCGCCGGGATCGATGAACGCGGGGCCTCCGGGAAACCGGAGGGAGGGTGCGACCAATCCCAGTTCAGGGCGCCCTTGCGCCACAGATACAGATAGACGGCTTCCAGCATCACCAGGAACGCGAGCAGGATCCACAGCATGTCCCAGCCGCCGTCCAAAAAGCGCACCGCCCACGGGTACAAGAAGGCGACTTCGATGTCGAAGGCCAGGAAGATCATGGCGATCAGGTAGAACCGGACGGAAAACCGCTCCTGCGCACCGCCCACGGTCGTGGATAGCCCGCACTCGTAGGCTTCTTCCTTTGCCTGGAACGTCCTGCGCTGCCGGTGCAGGAACCAGTTGGCCCCCACCATGAAACTGGGCACCAAGACCCCCAGGATCACGAGCACCGTGAACGGAAACACCACGTCGAAGGTTGTCGGCTGCATGATGGGCTAAAAGATAGGACTTCGGGGGAGGGGTTCGCAAAGGGGGGGGGGGCAGGCTGGCACCGTCGAATGTGCGACGGGAAATGTCTTTGGGGTCTACATTGCCAAGCATGGGATCCGCGCCCTCGACAAGCTTGCTTCGTTCCTGTTCCCGCATCGACTACGACGTGTGGGGCAAGATCACGGCCTCCACCAACCTCGCTTTCCAACCCTTCGGTTTTGCGGGCGGACTGCGGGATGATGCGACGGGGGTGGTGCGGTTTGGCGCGCGCGATTTTGATCCGCTGGTGGGACGGTGGACGGGGAAGGATCCGATTAGTTTTGCGGGTGGATCCGTGAATCTGTACGGCTATGTCGCCAATGATCCGGTGAATTGGATTGATCCTTCTGGATTGAAAATTGGAGATCGATTTAGAAATGCTGATTTGGTAGCATTAGACGCTCTTAAACAAGTCAATCCGCTTTCAATAGAACTGCGTTGGGAGCTTGCTGGTGCCATCTGTCAAGAAGGAAATCAATACTTCTCTACAGCGTACAGCATAGGGACTTGTGGCGGATCAACGCCCCCCAAATGCCCGGGGAAATCTGTCTGTGTCGGAGATTGGCATACTCATGGGGCGTATTCGGTGAGTATTGAAGGCGGCGATTGCGTAGAGTCGGATGTGCCGATTCCTTCAGATGACGATTTCTCATCAAAGGATATTGAGGGATGTAAAGAAGATTCAAAGGGGGTTCCCGGGTATAATTGTTACCTTGGAACGCCAAGTGGAATGTTTTGGAAAATGCCTGGTTGGTCAGGTATTAGGAGCCCATTGCAATGATATTTAACGCGTGTGTTCATTTGGGCCTTCTTGCCGCGACTGGTGCGGTTGCTTCGGATACGCTACAGTTCTCGCAGCGAGATCTTCTCATCGTTAACGATTGTGTCCGTTTTTCAGGAGCTCCGATAGCTGACGAATTAAAAATTCGTTTGATTCGCACAGATACAACGCAAGTGATTGTTGATCAGATCAAGTGGAAGCGAGGTGGGAGAGTTCGGTGCTATTATGCGCCATCTTCCGGCGAGAGAGTTGATGTGATTACCGAAAAATAGCGAAATCAGATATTGATCCAGCGACTCTATAGGCTCAGACTTGTTCTGAACGTTTGGTCTGTGCTCGGGGGCGTTATTTGACTGAAAGCCTCGATGGCGTGCCCAGAATACACCCTATTGTTTGCGATTCCTTTTGCTGGTGTGGGGTGGAGCATATACGCTCTATGGAGTGGGGTTCGGTGTCCGGCATGTAGAATGCCTATTTCAAATCGACCACTCGGTGGGTTGATTTTTTGGCAAGTATTGAATGTGAAGGATGGCAAATTCTGCCGTAGGTGCGGGTTTGATTTGCGAAACTGAACGATTCTACTTTCATTCTGATGTTCTCGAGCGGGCAAAGGTAAAACGCCCCTCACACCCCCGCGAATCGCGTCAGCGGGCATTCCCGGATTGCCGGGGGCGGTGTCGATTTTGCGAAGGCGTGGCTGGGCACGGGGCGGATGGGGCGCGAAGGGAACGGGGCTACATTGATTCGTCAGGATCAAGTTGGGAGGGCGCGACGGTGGCCACGAGAACGATTCAGGTTCAAGGAACGGACATCGCGGTCGTGTCCAAGGAGTCGCAGGACTTCATATCCCTCACGGACATGGTGAAAGGGTTCGACGGCGGGAATGCCTTGATCGAGCAGTGGCTCAAGAACAAGGACACGGTGCTGTTCCTGGCTGTATGGGAGCAGATCCACAACCCGGGTTTTAATTCCCTCGAATTCGAGGGAATTAGAGCCGAGGCGGGTCGGAACAGCTTCTATCTCTCGGCAAAGAAGTGGATCGATCGCACGGGCGCGATCGGCCTGTCGGCTCGTGCGGGACGCTACGGCGGAACCTATGCCCACAAGGACATCGCCTTCGAGTTCGGTTCGTGGCTCAGCCCCGAGTTCAAGCTCTATCTCATCAAGGAGTTCGATCGGCTCAAATCGGAGGAATCCCAGTCGCTCTCGCTGGAGTGGAGCTTCCAGCGAGCCTTGGCCAAGGTCAACTACCGGATCCACACCGACGCGGTTCGGGACCACCTGATTCCTCCCCAGATCACGAAGACACAAATTGTCTCGATCTACGCCAGCGAGGCGGACCTCCTGAACGTCGCGTTGTTCGGTATGACCGCCGCACAGTGGCGTGCCGCGAATCCCAAGACGCCAGGCAACATGCGGGATGTGGCTTCGCTGGAGCAACTGGTCGTACTCTCGAACATGGAAAGCATCAACTCGATGCTGATCCACCAGGGCATGGCCTCGGGTGACCGTTTGAAGCAACTGAACCAGATCGCGATCGCTCAGATGACCTCGCTTGCCAGGAATCAGGCGGCGAAGAGGCTCACGGCGAAGCCCGAAGCTCGAACAATCTCGAAGAGGGGATCGGACGAAAGTTGATTTCGGGACTGCTTGCGAGGAAGGCCGCTCCTGCCCGCAAGCTCGCCAAGAAGTAGCGCGTGGTCGTAGGCGATTCAGGGTTTGGGGATTTCCCTCACGGCCCTGAAGGGCCATTCTCCAATTACGCTTGAAAAAGCAACTTCTGAAGATGGATTTTCAAGTTTAAGTGGGCAATTCATGGTCGAAGAGCCATGACGCCAATCGCCCTCGGAAAAACGACCCTTCCCCCATAACTGGTCAGCCCGGACCGCGCATCCTGCGCACTTGTCACTTCGCGAACACGCGCTCCGTCTGGTCCCCGATGGTCACCAGGTACATCCCTTCGCCGCGTGTCGTCGCGTGAACCGTTCCGTCGCGGTGCCGGACGTGGTGCAAGGGGCGTCCTGCGAGGTCGGTCACCCGCACCGTCTGCCCGGTCGGGGCGCGTAGGGCGATCTTGCCGGTTTCCGTCCAGACGGTGATGGACTTCGCGCGATGTCCAAGCGGTGCGATGGAGGAAGTCTGTTCGTATTCCTTGGTGTCGATCTTGCCCACGCCCGCCCAGTCGGCGACCAGTTGGGCGACGTCCGCCACGGGATCTGCCTTGTAGGGGTAGGGGGGTACGAAGGTGCCTTCGGGGAGGGTGGCGATGGTGGTCTTCTTGCTGGAATTGCCGACGGTCATGTTGTCGACGATCCTGGCCTTGCCGCCGTCGGAGCCGAAGATCGCCTTGCTCAGGGTGTCGAACCGGTTCTTTTCGATCAGCATGTCGGAGCCGATCCGCACGTCCACGCCGTTGCCGCCACCCTGGTGGATGTGGTTGTTGTAGATGTGGGCACGCCCGAACCGGACCATGGGCTGGCGCGAGACGATGTTGCGGAAACGGTTGTGGTGGAACGTGAACTTGTGTTCGAATTCGTCGGTGTCGGAGTTCCCGATCAGACTCCCCTTGTGGTGGTCGTGGAAGTAGTTCCAGGAGATCGTGACGTTGTAGGTGTTGTTCTTGGCGTCCAGGAGCCCGTCGTAGCGGTCGGTGCTGGCTTGCGGATCGTTGTAGAACTCGCAGTGGTCGATCCAGATGTTGCGGCTTTCCTGGAGTTTTTTCTGCTCGTAGCTGCTCGCGGCCGAATCGGCCTGGATGCTGATGCAATCGGGGTCGCTCAGGACCGCCTGGGCGCCGTTGCGCCATCCCACCACCTTGTTTTCGTCGGTCTTGGAGACGGGGACGTCCAGCATGGTGAACTTGATGTTGCGCACGACGATGTTGCGCTTCTTCTGGATCAGCAGACCCACGCGATTGAAGAACGCCTTGTCGCCGATCCCGATGATCGACTTGTTGGAGCCCACCTGCACGATGTCGCCGTAGGTGGATGCGATGCTTCCGCCCACGGCGCCGTCTGCATCCACCTTCACGGGAATCCCGGTGTTCATTTCCTTGTCCACCAGGATCACGTACGGAGTGACCGGGTCTTCGGCGTAGCGTTTCAGCTCTTCCAGATTGGCGGGACGCACCACTCGGCCACCCGCGCCGCCGGTGGTGCCGCCGTCCATGGTGGAAAATCCGGTCTGCGAAAAGTCGGGTGTCGCCGCCATCGCGCTGCAGGCGAAGAGGGTCGCGAAAAGACTCGAATAGCGGCTCATGGTGGCTCCAGGTCAGGGTTCCGGGGGAGGATTCCAACGCGTGGTCAATGTGTGACGCCGCGATGGTCCGTGTCCTGGGATGGAACCTAAGCCGAGCCAGAAACGAGGAAAGCACGATGCGGGGATCTTCCGTTGTAGGCGGGTCAATCCAGGTGTGGAGAGCCTGCGCTGGATAACGCGCCCCCCGGCTTTACGAATGGATGCCGTTTGGTTATGCTTAAATTGATAGTGCTCGAATGAGCAGTTGTTGCGTATATTGATCCTGCCATGCCCCGCAAGTCCGCTTCCCTCAAAGTATCCGTCGATCAGGCCATCAAGGAGCTGCTCCAGCTCCACCCCGATGACACCTTGGCGTTCCTGCTTCCCGAGATCCCCACTCAAAGAGGAGCGCCAACCATGTGGCGATTCCACAATGTCCAGGTGCGAAAAAAGGATCTGCTTCGCAAAGGGCTGGTCATGGATCTCAACATCGAATACCGCTTCCGGGAGGGCGCGCCGCTGCTTCTTGTTCTGGTGGAGCATTGGAGCACGTCGAGATCTGTCGATCTTGTCCGTACGGCCCAATATTACCTGGATCTCGCGAGTCGATTTCCCGACCACGAAATCGTTCCCGTCGCATTGATCACCGAGATCGACGCCGATCCCGTTCCGGATGGGTTCCGCAAGATGGCTTTGGGCGTCGAAGTGATCCGGTTTTCCACCCGGGTGGTGCAATTGTCGCAAACCCAGGCACAGGATTGGGTGGACACCCGGAATCTGGTTGCGGCCGCCCTGTTGATGGCCATGGGAGGATCGATGTCGAGATCCCAGAAACTTCTTGCCACCATCGACTTCTTCCTTCGCCACGACGAAGGCGAAACGCGCCTGCTCTTCCCCTTGATTTCAGAAGTGGGTAAATTGAACGAAGAGGAACATGCCATGACCATCAAATACCTGACTCAGCTTCCCAAGCCGTTGTTCATGACCATGCTCGAGGAGCAAGCCACCGCCTCGGGCATGGCGAAAGGTATCGCGAAAGGTATGGAGCAAGGCCTGGAAAAAGGGATACAGCAAGGCTTGCAACAAGGCATCCGAGCTTCCAAGCTCGAGGGCGCTCGCAAGATGCGGGAGCATGGGATCGGCTGGGAGGTGATCACCGACGTCACCGGTCTCAAGCCGGAAGATCTGCAGGATTGATCGGGGAGGATGTCCCTCGCGAGGGGCTGATCTTGAGAGGGGTGTGTCGTTCCCCTCACCAGCACACGGCGGATCGGTCACCTCTCCTTGTCGGGGAAAGGTGACGTTTCCCGCAAACGCCCCTATTTCGCGATCTTGGCCTTGAACTGGGCGAAGCTCTGGTTGTTCATGTCGCGATTGGAGATGATCGGGTCCTTCACGGGCCAGGCCACGCCGATGTCCGGATCGTTCCAGGCAACCCCGGATTCCGTCACCGGGTCGTAGACGTTGGAGCACTTGTACATCACTTCGGCGGTTTCCGACAGCACGCAGAATCCGTGCGCGAACCCGACCGGGATGAACAGCTGGTTGTGGAGTTCGTCGTTGAGCTCGAGGCCCCACCATTTGCCGAAGGTGGCCGATTCCGGACGGATGTCCACCGCCACGTCCCAGATGCGGCCGCGCGTGCAGCGCAGGAGCTTGGCCTGGCCGGGGCTGGTCTGGAAATGCAGTCCGCGCAGCACGCCGTAGGAAGAAACGCTGTGGTTGTCCTGCACGAATTCGACGTCGATCCCCGCGGCCTTGTAGCGTGGGGCGTTGTAGGGCTCCAGGAAGAATCCACGGTCGTCGCGGAAGACCTTGGGTTCCACGACGATCAATCCTTCGAGCCCACCGGGGTACGATTTCATTGCGATTCATCTCCGGACGACCGGGCGAACCGCCCGATGTCCCAAGTCAAGGTGATGCTGTGCACGGGGTCCAGGAGCGTCCACCACTGGAACGCGTAGGTCACGCCGATGTCACCGGCGCGGGCGGTGCCACCCAGCGACCAGCGCAGATCGTGCAAGGCGGCGGTTTCTTCCAGTTCGCGGCCCAGGAACCAGGTTCGGAATCCGTCGGAGATCTCCTGCACGTCGGTGCGCCAACCGGCGCGGACGTCGATCCAGCGGGAAACCTTGTATTCGGCGCCCAGCCGCACCATGATCTCGTTGTCGATGGGTTTTTGGACGTCCAAGTGCAAACCGATTCCGCGAGGACGGGGCGGTGTGAAGCGCGTCCCGAACCCGAAGGTGAGCGGGAGGGAGCCGTAGTTGCGCTCCGAACGCGTGTGGCCCGAAAGCTTGGTTCCCAGGTTGGCCATGTACAGCGAATAGGCCAGCTGGCGGCTGCCCGGCTGGAAGGTGGCGCCAAGATCCACCGCAAGGCCCCAGGCTTGGGAGCCGTCGATGTCGAGGTTTTCCTGGATGGCCTTGAAGCCCGCTCCCCACGCGAGGCGGTCGCCCAGCGGTTCGGCGAAGGCGATGTCGAGCATCATTTCGCTGGGCTGGTGAATTTTGCCGGTCAGGTCGTTGTTGCCGGTGCGGCCCACGATTTCGCCGGCGTTCATGTAGTCGAACCGGCCAGCCAGGACGCCCGACATGAATTTGCTCGCGTAGGCGCCCGATCCGGTGGAGATCCCGGGCATCTGGTAGCGGGAGCCGATTTCCACCCGCGTGGTGGTCAGGCGCGCGAAGCTGGCGGGCTGCAGGACCATTTGGCCCAGATCCTCGCCGGGGGCGGGGATGCCCACCATGCCGGCCATGCGCGCGCCCTGGAAGTTGCGCAGGAACACGAACTCGGCCGAACCCGCCCCGCTGGACTGCGCGAAGGTCGACGTCGCCAAGGCGAGCACGGAAAGACTGAACCGCATGGATGTCAATGTATTCAACCGAGAGCCCTTCGACGGCGGGTGGGAGGCATGGGCGACGGGAACCGGGCGGTCAGGTCGCGCTGTCGCGGGTGACGCCGAGGTCCTTGATGACCCCGTCGTCGAGGGAATAGATCCATCCGTGGATCAGGAGCTTCTGCCCGCGTTCCCACGCGCTCTGGACGATGCCGCTGTGGGCGAGGACGGAGACCTGCTCGGCGACGTTCAGCTCGCAGATCCTGTCTTCCAGGGCCCGGCCTTCCAATCCCACCAGGTGCATGGCGCGTTTGCGGCGCAGCTCGCGGATCGGTTCAAGCCAGAAATCGGCGATGCCCGGAAGCCGTCCCGACAGCGCGGCGTGGACCCCGCCGCAGCCGTAGTGGCCCACGAGCAGCACCTCGGAGACCTGCAGCACGTCCACGGCGTATTCCAGCACCGACATCAGGTTGACGTCGGTGGGATGCGCGATGTTGGACACGTTGCGGTGGACGAAGACCTCGCCCGGGGACAGCCCGATGATCTGGTTGGCGGGAACCCGGCTGTCGGAGCAGCCGATCCAGAGGAAGCGGGGCTTCTGCTGCGCGGCCAGCCGCTTGAAGAATTCCGGATCCTGCACCCGGGTCGACTCGGACCACTTGCGGTTTCGCTCCAGCAGGTCGGCGGAGGTCAGGAAAGCGGTCATGCGAAGAAGGCCTCCCAGGCGGCCTGGTCCTTGAATCCCACCAGGTATCTGCCCTTGAAGGCGACGAACGGCCGCTTGACCAGGTTGCCCCGCGAAGCGAGCAGGTCGATCGCGTCGGATTCCGTCATGGATGCCAGCTTGTCCTTGAGACCCAGTTCCTTGTAGTCGCCGCCGGAGGTGTTGAACAACTGCCGGACGCCGCCCAGCTGGGCCAGGGCGTCGGACAGCTCCTTGCGCGAAGGAGGGGTTTCGCGGATGGGCTTGACTTGGGCGTCGATGCCGCGGCTGGCAAGCCACTTCAAGGCGCTTTTGCAGGTGCCGCATCCGGAATAGGCGTAGACCACAGGTTTGCTCATGCCCCACAATCTACCAGTGTGCGTCACTTCCAGACATACTGGAACATCCAGCGCAGGCGTCCCTGCCCCGTGGTGGGACCGCCCACGCCGGTCCAATCGCCTTCGTCGACCGATCCGGTGCGGTAGCTTTGGCCGGCTTCACCGCGCAGGATGTCGTACATGACCTCGAACCCGAGACCCGACCAGGGCGTGAGCGACCACTGGAGGCCTCCCCGCAGGCTCACGGTCCCGTCGATGTTCATGAGCTCGCGAGCGTCGTCGCTGGTGAGCGGCAGGTCGTCGGTGTTGCCGGGGGTCTGGTCGCGGCCGAACTGGTCCACCACCTCCTCTTCGCCCAGGCTGACGAAGTTGAACCGTAATCCCGCCTGCACGCCACCGGTGAAGAACAAACGGCGGACAGGGAACCGGAAGCACCAGCCGGGTTCCAGCCCGATCCCCCAAAGGAACGAGGTGGGCATGCGGGACGTCAACCGCAGGACGCTGTCGGCTCCGGTGGATCCTGTAGGCCTGGATCCGTATTCCTGGTTGAGGGCGCCCGCCACCGACCCGAAGTGGATGGGCAGGTCGAACAGGAAATGGTTGTGGGCCAGGCTGCCCAGATTGGATCGCGCCCCGAGGCGGAACTCCAGGATGGGCGAGGTGTGGCGGATCGACACCCACCTGCCGTCTTCGCGGTCGTTGGTGTCGGATTTGTCTTCGATGGTGGACGACACCCATGCTCCCGAGAAGATCCCCCAGGTGTTGCCGGGGATTTCTTCCAGCACCAGTCCCGAGTAGGGCCTGATCCCGCCGATGTGGCGCAGTCGCCAGGAACTGTCTTCCTTGTTGCGGCGGTCCACGTAGCCGTAACCGGCCTGGACCTGCTTGTCGGATCCGCCCGCCACGGCGCGGGTCTCCATGTAGCGGAACCGGCGGTGCATGGACAGGTCGGCGGCGGTGTTGGTGGAAAATTTCGAGGCCGGGCGCAGATACCAGCCTTCGTTGCCCGACAGGATCTGGGTGGTGAACCGGAAGGCCTGCAGATCCAGGAACCGGTTCGTGAAGTCGCTCCCCGAGCTCGCCACCGAAGCGCCGGCCGATGTGGCCGAGTGCGAAGTCTCGTCGTCGGAGCGCTCGAAGGCGGCCTCGAGCGAGAAGGTCTTGGCCACCGGATCGAAGCTCCAGATGCCGGTCTGGAACCCGGCGCGGAACTCCAGCCCTTTGCCCGAACCGGCGCGACGCACGTCCAGCCAGGTGGCGCGCAACGCCAGCACGTGGGCCGACCCACGCAACAGGGCCAGTTCCTCGTCGACCACGTCCTGGGTGCGCATCTTGGTGGCCACCGCCGAATTCTGCTGCTGGTCGGATTGCAGGTGGGCCGAACGCTCCAGGGCCTTGTCGGCGAGCAGTCCGCGCAGGGTGTCGCCCGCCAGCCCTCCGAGCGTCGCCGCGAACGCCGGCACGGGTTGTTCCTTGAAGAGATCGGACAATTTCCGCATCAATTCGGCGGGGAGCTCGTTGCGGTCGAACCGGCCCATGGAGGCGAGTCCCGACCAGTCCCCGGAGAGCCGTCCGGCCATGGCGGCGCGGGCCTCGTCGCAGAAGGCCTTTTCTTCCCGTGCTTCGGCGCGGGCGCGAGGCCGCAGGGGCACCAGGATTTCCGCACCCAGGCGGGCCCAGGCGCGCTGCTCGAAGGTCTCGTAGGAAGGGCATTCCTGGATCGAGGCCGGGAGCACGGTGAGGGATTGGCGCACCCAGGTTCCCGCGTCGAGCTGGCGCTCGACGGGTCCGGATGCCGAAACGATGGCGAGGATCGACGCGAATAGGTGCATGGGACCTACAATGTGGGAAATCCGACAGCCGTTGGGGCGAGGAGATTCATTGTCTCATGTCGACGACGTCGGCACCCTTGGCGGGGGAGTAGGTGAAATCGGAAGGCTTGGGCTTCCAGGACTGGATCTTGAGCAGCGTCCAGGAAGTGCGGCTTCCCTGGGCGTCCTCGACCTCGATGCGCACCGGGCGCAGCGCGGCGGCGTCGATCCAGAGCCAGGCGCGGACGAACTTGGACAGCGGTCCGCGCGAGACGTCCAGGGTCAATTTCCGCACGGCCTTCCCGCCGAGCTTGTCGGGGGTGGATGCCGTTTCCGCGCCTTCCAGGGCGGCTTTCAGGAGTCCCGACGGGAGGCCCGCCTGGTCGACCTTGGCCGCGTCGTGGACCAGGACCTGGTTGGTGGATCCGTTCCACTGCCACATCGATTTCCCGTCGCACACGGCCACCAGGGCATCGGAATCGAACCGGAAGCGGTTCCCCTCGGCGATCTTGAGGGTTCCCTTGGTGGTGCGGGGGGGGGCGAATCCGCCGGCGGGTGTCACGGTCCATTCCAACGGGATCTTGGCGTTGGGGGTCTGCTTGAATCTCTGGGCCACTTGGGGGAGCCAGGCTTCGGCGAAGGCTCCGGTGGCCAGAATCAAGAAGGGGAGGATGCGCATGTGGTGCTTTCTACCTTGAACCCGGGTATATGGGAAAGGATGGACCGATGACTCGCTCGCAGGCTCTCAAGGAGCTGGAACTCCTGGAAAACTACGAGTTTGATCGCGGCGACGCACCGGGGCGGCTTCTGGTGCACCTGGATTCGACCGACAGCGAAGTCGTCCTGGCGGCTTTGCGCGCATCGGTCACCTACTTCGGGTTGCCGGGAATCTGGGAACGGATCTTCGATCTGGCCGCCCATGCCAAGGACGAGGAAGTGCGGGCGGTGGCCAACGCCACGCTCTGGCCGGTCCTGCAGGACGGTGCCGGTTGGGACTGGGGTCCCGACGACGACGACGACGATTTCGATCCTGAAATCCCCGCTCCTCCCGAACCGCTGGTTCCGCGCGAGATCTACGAACTCACCAAGACCCAGCTGTTGGCGCGCGTGGACGCCCGCATGGAGGTCATGGACGTGCGTCGTCGGTGCCTGGAGGCCTTGGGGCATATCGCCTTCCTGCCCGAGGTCCGCGACCTGGTGCTGCGGTTCTACAACCAGGCGCCCAATCTCTGGGTGAAGGTGTCGTCGGTCTACGCGATGGGGCTGGTGGAAGACGACGAATTCGAGCGGATCATCCTGTCCGAGCTGCGTTCCAACGAGGACGTGCTGGTGGCCGAAGCGATCCACGCGGCCGCCAACATGCGTCTGGAAGCCGCATGGGCCGTCGTGTCGGGCCTGGTGGACCACAAGGACGAAGACGTTCGCTTCGAGGCGATCGCCGCGGCGGGGCTGCTGGCTCCGCTGGACGAAGTCGACGATTTTCTCGGGATGGTGGCCAAGCGCCACCGCGACGCGCATTCCCGCGACGCCATCGCCATCGCCCAGCAGACGCTCGAGGAACGCCGTCTGGAAGAGGCCGGCGATCCCGACGGTTGGCGCATGGACCAGGTGCGCGACGAGATCGATCGGATGACCGACATCAAGATCGATCCCGACCAGCCTCCTCCGCAGAAGCCCTGACATGCGGCTGGTGAAGGTGGACGCGGACAAACAGGAATTGTCGGTGCGCGAAGACGGCGTGGAGGTGTTCCGCTGTCCGGTGTCGACCGGGAAGGCCGGATTGGGCTGCGAAGAAGGTTCGGGCAAGACGCCTGTGGGATGGCACCGGGTGGCGCAGGTGATCGGGCACGGGGCGGCGCACGGGACCCGGTTCTCCAGCCGCGAGCCCACGGGCGAGATCTGGACCGGCGGACCGGTGGATGGCGACTGGATCACCACGCGGATTTTTTGGCTGGAAGGCCTGGAGCCCGGCGTGAACAAGGGGCCGGGCGTGGACACCTACGAGCGGTACATCTACCTGCACGGCACCGCGCGCGAAGACGAGCTGGGATCGCCCGGTTCGCACGGTTGCGTGCGCATGTCCAACGCCGACGCGGCCAGGTTGTCGGAAATCGTCCAAGAGGGGGATCCGGTATGGATCGGTCCGAGGTGCGCGACATGACGCGCTGGCACTTTTCCGGGATCGGCGGATCGGGCATGAGCGCGATCGCGTTCTACCTGCTGGGCCGCGGCGAGAAGGTGTCGGGGTCCGACCGCCTGTTCGACCGAGGCGGCGGCGCGTCCATCCGCGAGGTATTGGTCAAGGCCGGTGCCCGCCTGGTGGCGCAGGACGGCGAAGGCCTGGAGCCGGGGTCGACCCTGGTGGTTTCCACCGCCATCGAAGACACTGTCCCCGAAGTGCGCCGCGCCAAGGAACTGGGGTGCCGGATCGTGCACCGATCGGAAGCCCTGTCCGAAATCGCCTCGCGCACCCGCTGCGTGGCGGTGTCGGGGACCAGCGGCAAATCAACCGTGACGGCCATGGTGTTCCGCGTGCTGCGCGGTGGCGGACTCGATCCGTCGGTGATTTCCGGCGCCGTGTTGCGGGAATTGTCCAACGAGGGCCATTGGGGCAACGCCTGGGGAGGGACCGGCGACTGGCTGGTGATCGAGGCCGACGAGTCGGACGGATCGCTCGTGCGGTACCATCCCGAGATCGGCGTGATGCTCAACCTGGACCGCGACCACAAGGAGCTGTCCGAGCTGCGTGGGATCTTCGCGACGTTCCGCGCCCAGAGCGCGACCTTCGTGGTCCACGGCGACCGCCCCGATTGCCTGGAGATCGCCGGACCCGACAGTTTCCGGTTTGGCGTCCATTCGTCGTCGCTGCCGCTGCCGCAGGACATCCTGCTGTTGGCCGATCGTGTCGAATTCCGTCTGGGAAGCGTCGCTGTGCGGGTCCCGTGCCCCGGCATGCACACGGTGGAAAACGCCCTGGCGGCCCTGGCCGTGGGCGTGTGCGCCGGCGTGGATCTCGTCGCGGGCGCCAAGGCGC
The DNA here is from genome assembly GCA_029557215.1 of Fibrobacterota bacterium. Classification (GTDB taxonomy): domain Bacteria; phylum Fibrobacterota; class Fibrobacteria; order UBA5070; family UBA5070; genus UBA5070. The sequence continues at coordinate 42,390 of JAKPQQ010000112.1, forward strand.
TGGAGTCGTTCCAGGGCGTGGGGCGTCGGCACGAGCTGGTCGGCGCGGCGCGCGGCGTGCGGGTGTTCGACGATTTCGCGCACAATCCCGCCAAGGTGGAAGCCGGCCTGGCCGCCGCCCAGTTGGCCGCCGACGGTGCGCGCGTGCTGGCGGTGTTCCAGCCGCACGGCTACGGACCTCTGCGGTTCTTGCTGGAGGATTTCGCCAAGTCCTTCGCCAAGGCGCTGCGGCCGCAGGACAAATTGTGGATCGCGCCGGTCTACGACGCCGGAGGCACCGCCGACCGCAGCATCGCATCCAAGGACCTGGCCGATCGCATCCGCGAGCGCGGACACGACGTTTCCTGTCCGGCCACCCGCGCCGAGATCCCCCTGGAGATCGCCGCCGAGGCGCAGGCGGGGGACCTGGTCTATTCCATGGGCGCTCGCGACCCCGACCTGCCCATGTTCGCCAAGCAGATCGTGACCGCGCTGGGGAGCCTGCCCGAGAAGGATTGAGTTCAGTCCGAGCGGAGTGCCACCTGCCGGTACAGGCTGTCACGTTCCATGGGGACGCGGCCTTCGGCGCGGATGATCTCTTCCAGGCGGGCGCTGCTCATGGCGGGGTTCTTTTCTTCCGCTCCGGCCATGGAATAGATCCGGGTCGTGTCGTCCACGGTGCCGTCCAGGTCGTCGACGCCCCAATGCAGCGCGGCGCGGGCCTGGGGAACGCCCAGCATCACCCAGTACGCCTTGAGGTGCGGGATGTTGTCCAGGAACAGGCGCGCCACCGCGAAGTTGCGCAGGTCTTCTTCCGGCGACACTTCGGGAAGGTGCGAGAGCGCGTTGTTCTCGTTGCGGTAGCGCAGCGGGATGAACGCCATGAAGCCGCCGGTGCGGTCCTGCAGCTCGCGCAGGCGCAGCATGTGATCCACCCGGTGGCGGTGTTCTTCCACGTGCCCGTAGAGCATGGTCGCGTTGGATTTGATCCCCAGGCCGTGGGCGATCTCGTGGATCTCCAGCCAGCGGTGCGCGGGCGATTTCTGTCCGGCGATCTTCTTGCGGACTTCGGGATCGAAGATCTCCGCCCCGCCACCCGGGAGGCTCGCCAGGCCGGCGGTCTTGAGCCGTTCCAGGGCCTGCTCCACGGTGATCCCGGACTTGCGGGCGAAGTAGGCGACCTCCACCGCCGTGAACGCCTTGACGTGGACCTCGGGGCGGGTGTCGCGCACCAGCGAGCACAGGGCTTCGCCGTATTCCACGCCGCGGTCGGGATGCACGCCGCCGGTGATGTGCACCTCGGTCAGCGCAGGGGCCGGGTGCGCATCCAAAAGGGCCTGGAGGTCCGACAGCTCGTGGTCCCACGCGCCGGTGTCGGGGCCTTCTTCGGGGCGCCGGGCGAAGGCGCAGAACGAGCAGGCGTAGATGCACTTGTTGGTGGGCTCGAAATGGACGTTGCGGTTGTAGAACGCGGCGTCGCCATGGAGCCTTTGACGTGTCTTGTCGGCCCACAGGCGCAGCCAATCGGAGGGTGCCGACCGGTAGAGCCAGAGGGCATCGTCGGGCGACAGGCGCTCGGCGCGGGAAAGCTTCGATTCGATGGATTCTAGGTTCTGCATATGTGTTTGTAGCCGTCCAAGGTGCAAAATCGCGGGGGCGCGGGCCATGGTCCGTTTTGCGTCTTGTGGTGGATCTGGGGTGGATTTCGGGGGATGGCAAGATCTATCTTTGGGGGACTATGGCGTACGCATGGCAACGCGTTCCGGCGCATCAGTCCTTCGAAGCGGCACGAAAACTCCCGGTCTCGTTCGACAGCTGGGTCCTGGCCGTCTATGACGACCACACCCGCTCGTCGGCCGAACAGCCCAAGACCATCGCTTGGTTCTGCGATCCGGAAGAAGCCGTCCAGTTCATGGACGAGCGCCTGCTCGCGCTGTGGTTCGCGCCCGAAGAAGCGGCCGAACGGGATGCCGCCGCCGTGGTGCTGTCCAAGCTCAAGGCCGCCCGCAAGCTCAAGCTCAAGGACATCGAAGCCTGGCGCAAGGCCTTCAACGAAACGACCAAGGCCAAGGGGCAGGTGCTCTGGCTGGGAACGTTCGACGACATGCAGCGTGGCGAGGCTTCGGCCGACGAACTCGCCGCCGACCTGGAGTTCTTCCTGGAAGAAAACGGCGTGGATCCGGTGGAATTGAATCCCGACGATCCCCGCCATCAAAAGCTGGTGGTGGAATTCCTGATCCAGCTCGGCGCCTGATCGGGCGCGATCCCGTTCAGGCCAGTTTGGCCATCGCGGTGGTTTCGCCCGAGCGTCCGATCTTCTGGACATGGTGCACCAACTGGTGGTCGACCACGCGGTGGTGCTCGTGGAGCCACGGGAGCAGGTCGCGCCGCAGCCGGGTCGCGGCGGGAATCCCCGATCCGTCGTTCCTGGCGCGATGGAGCAGTTCCCCCAGTTCGTGCATGAACCGCTTGTGGCCAGCCTTGTTCGCGGCCAACGCGATACAGCCGCTTTCCTCCATCGCGATCTCCTCTTCGCGGAAGAACGCGATGGCGGTCTGTCCCGCCACCTGGAAGGCATGGAGGTGCTCTTCTTCGCTTTGGGTGTGCAACAGCACGTCGGTCAGCGTCACAAGAGCTTCCTGCAACGAACGGTAGCGTTCTTCGAGCTGCATGAGATACCGGGAGGTGAGCATGGTGGGGATTCTGCCACTTCTGGCCGTGGCGATGCAATGAAAAACCGACGCTCCCGGGGATGCTTCACGCGAAGTGGTCGAGTCCTCCTCGGCCGTGTCCGAGTGCCGGTGCGGATTCGATCGCCTTTTGCAGCCAGGCACGGGATTTGGTGACCGCTTCGCGCATCCCGATTCCTTGGGCCATGTGCGCGGCGAGGGTGGCCGAATAGGTGCAGCCGGTGCCGCGGGTGTGGGGATTGCGGATCCGGCGCGCTTCGAATTCGGCGAACCCCCGATCGTCGCACAGCACGTCCACCAGGTCGTCGCCCGCCAGATGCCCGCCCTTGACCAGCACGGCGGCGCACCCGAACCGCTCCCGCATCTCCAGCGCGGCTTCCTGCATGTCGGAAACCGTCACCAGCGACCGCCCCACGATGATCGATGCCTCGTCGAGGTTGGGCGTGAGGAGCGTGGCCAACGGGAACAGACGCGCCATGGCGGTCTCCAGCGCGCTGCCCACCATGAACGACGTGCCGTTCTTGGCCGACATCACCGGGTCGACCACCAGGGCCAAGGAGCGTCCCGACAAGGCGCGGGCCACCGCGTCGATCACGGCCGAGCACCCCAGCGCGCCGGTCTTGACGCACGCCACGGGCAGGTCGTCCAGCACGGCTCGGGCCTGGGCCTCCACGAGATCTGCGGGGAGGACTTCCGACGAGAGGGTCCCCAGGGAATTCTGGACGGTGACCAGCGAAACCACCGCGGCACCGTACACGCCATGGCGATGGAAGGTCTTGAGGTCGGCCTGGATTCCGGCGCCACCGCTGGGATCCGAGCCTGCGATCGTGAGGCAGACAGGACGGTTCATGCCTGGAACCTACATCCTGCGCAAGCTCCCGGGTTGACGCGGCTGCGGCCGGACCGCTATCCTTGGAACGTGCCTCCACTGCCGGACAGCATCCGGGCCTTGTCCCGACGACGACGCGCGTAGACGGTTTCCGTCCGCCGCGTTCCACATCGCGTCCTGGAGCACACACAACGGAGCACGGGCTCGGACCCTGTCCGCGGACATCGTCGGCGACGACCGGTTCCGTGGTCCGGTCGATTCCCGCGCGGCGGACTCCTTCGTTCCCCACAACACAGATCGAGTAGAAGGAGATTTCCATGTCGCCAAGCAACGCCCAATGGGCACAGGCCGGTTCGTCCGTGTGGATGGGGGGCGCCAAGCGCCCCGATCTTTGTTTCGTCGCGGGTTCGGGCTCGCGGCTTCGCGACGCCGACGGTCGCGAGTACCTGGATTTCGTGGGCGGCTGGGCCGTCTGCGCGCTGGGCCATTCGCCCGCCGCGGTCGCGCGGGCCTTGGGCGGACAGGCGTCCACGCTGCTGCACTGTTCGCCGGGCTACTGGAATCCGCCCGCGATCGCGCTTGCCCAGAAATTGTCTTCGCTGTCCGGGTTCGGGCGCGTGTTCCTGGGTTGCACCGGCGCCGAGGCCAACGAATGCGCGATCAAGCTCGCCCGCAAACGCGGCGCGGCCACAGGGGCCTGGAAGATCGTCGCCACCTTGGACGGGTTCCACGGGCGCACCCTGGCGACTATGTCGGCCACCGGCAAACCCGCTTGGCAGGGATTGTTCGGGCCCAAGGTGCCGGGGTTCGTGCATGTTCCGCCCAACGACATCGGCGCGCTGGAAGCCGCGATGGACAAGGACGTCTGCGCCGTCCTGTTCGAGCCGGTGCAGGGCGAAGGCGGCGTGGTGCCGTTTTCCGTCGAATATGCCGCCAAGGCCAGGGAGCTGTGCGACAAGCACGGGGCATTGCTCGTGTTCGACGAGGTCCAGACCGGCATGGGGCGTTGCGGATCGTGGTTCGCGTTCCAGGATCTGGGGGTGCGGCCCGACGTCTTGACCTTGGGCAAAGGACTGGGGGCGGGGTATCCGCTCAGCGCCTGCCTGACCGACGCGAAGTTCGACCTGTTCGAGCCCGGCGACCAGGGCGGAACGTTCACCTACCACCCGCTGGGCGCGGCGGTGGGCCTGGCCGTGATCCAGGAAATGGAACGCCTGGACCTGGTGGCGCGCTCCAAATCCGCGGGGCTCGCCCTGCGCGCCAAGCTGGAAGCCCTCGCGCCGGAGTTCGGGTTGCGCGACATCAGGGGATCGGGCCTGTTGCAGGCGTTCGACCTTCCCGACCCCACCGGTCAGGAACTGGTGGCCGCCGCCCTGCGCGAGGGACTGCTGTTGAACAGCCCGCGTCCATCTTCGATCCGCTTGATGCCGCCGCTGGTGGTGACCGACGGCGACATCGAGGAGTTCGGACAGAAACTGAAACACGCACTGATCGCGATGGCGGCATGAACTCAGCTCGAGGACAACTGGTTTCCGCCGTTCCCTGAGTGGCGCCGGAGGCGCTGTATCGAAGGGCGGCGGAAATCGCTCACCAAGGTTTCTTGATCTTGCCTTTCAGGGCGTCCAGGGCCTTGGTGCCTTGTTCGCCCGCCTTTTCCTTGACGACTTCCGTCGCCTTTTTCTCGGCGGCGGCCTTCACCTTGTCGGCTTCCTCCTTGGCCCTCCGTTCGGCCTCGGCCTTGAGCTTGTCGGCCTGCTCGCGGGCCATCGCCTCCGCCTTGGCCTTGGCTTCGGCGGCCAATGCACCGGCAGCGCCTTTGGCCAGATTTCCTGCGCGGGCTTTGTCTCCACTTGGATCGGGGTCGTCGATCGTCCCCTTGATCAGGATGGGGACAATGATCCGTTTCTTGTCATCAACGGGAGGCGTGATTCCGGGATCGAGTCCGAGTGAGCCGGACATTTTCTTGATCGCTGCATTTCCTGCTTGGGCTCCAGCGAGAATTGGGCCGGAAATGGCTTGCGGAAGATGAGCGTCCGTCTTCAAGTCCAGCCTCTGGTCGGATCCGACGGATCCGTTCACCGTCAGCATCCCCAGCGAGGATCCATCGATCGTCATGTCCTGAATCAGGAGGTTGCCGTTCTCCAGCCTCAACCTTGCTTCGAGCGACCCGAAGGAGAGCTCTTTGAGTTCGGGGATTTCGGTGCTGTACTCGCGGAGTTTGGCCGACAGCCTGGTCACTGCCGGGAAGTTCGCGATCTTGCCGTCGGCGAACTTGCCATAGATGTCCGCCGTGAGCTTCTTGGAGGCTTCGCGGA
>JAKPQQ010000136.1 GCA_029557215.1 Fibrobacterota bacterium
TGGGCAACCCCTGCAACACCAACGCCTGGATTTGCGCCATGAGCGCCCCCCGCGTGCCCAAGAAGAACTTCTCGGCCATGACCCGTCTGGACCAGAACCGCGCCATGAGCCAGCTGGCCGCCAAGGCCGGCGTGCACAGCACCGAAGTCACCGAGGCCATCATCTGGGGCAACCACTCGGCCACCCAGTACCCCGACTACTTCAACGCCAAGATCGGCGGCAAGGCCGCTCCTTCGGTCATCGGCGACGAAGCCTGGGCCAAGGAAACCTTCATCCCCACCGTCCAGAAGCGCGGCGCGGCCATCATCGACGTCGCGGGCGCCTCCAGCCGCTTCAGCGCCGCCAACGGCCTGATCGACCACGTTCGCAGCCTCGTCACTCCCGGCTCCACGGTCCACTCCGTGGCCGTCTGGTCCGACGGTTCCTACGGCATCGACAAGGACATCATGGCTTCCTTCCCGGTCCGCACCGTCGGCCACGGCGAGTGGGAGATCGTGAAGGGCTACGACCTCAACGCCTTCGCCAAGGAGCGCATCGCCCTCTCCGTGAAGGAACTCAACGAGGAGATCGCCGTCGTCAAGGAGATGCTCGGAAGCATCTGATTTCCAGCGACATCTCGCGATGTCCGGACGGCTCGGAACCAAAGAAGGGTTCCGGGCCGTTTTCTATTCTTGGCGCACCCATTCCCACCGAGGTCCCCATGCTCCCCGTCGCGCTTCTGTCCTGCGCCCTGCTCCAGTCCTTCGGCCAGTACATGCCGATGCCCATCTACGTGCCCATGCAGGTCAATACCCTGGGCAACACCGAACGGCTCGTCCGCGACCAGCTTCCCAAGGACTCCTCGCGCAGCTACGGAGTCCTCGCCAAGGGGTCTGCGGACACGATCGCGCTGGCCCTCCCGCGCCTCGAGGTCGACACGACCGTCCAGTACCGGGAACAGCGCGGCGGCGCCACCAATCTCCCGGAGCTCGAGGCGTGGGGCAAAGCCGTCCTCGACGTCTTCGCCACCGAACTTCTTACGAAGCTGAAGCGCTCGTCCGTCGTCGAACGCGTCGATACGGTCCCGCCTGGTCCGGATGGATTGGGCGATCCTCCCCGTATCACATCCTCGCGTCCCGTCCTCGTCGTCCAATCCCTGAGGGTGCACCCTGTGTTCATCGGAACCATGCCCACCAAGGGCGATTGGGGCATGAACGCCGTCGCGACCTGGGGCGTGTGGGATCCGGCTTCGGGCAAATGGATCCGCAAGGGATCCAAGTCCCTGCGGACCAAGACCTCGCAGACCAGGATCCACACCTCGACGGAAACCGGCAAGATGATGGCCGAGGCCGTGGTCGCCAACTTCGGGATGCGCGGCGTCACGGGTCGGGTGGACGTCCTGCAGCGGAGGCAGGCGTTCGGAGGAATCCACGTCCTGGGCGATCTCGGCCTCCACGGTGCGGGAGCAGGCGACACCAAGGACTTCATGGACGAGAATCTCGAGGCCGATGGACGGCCCTCCATCACGGGAAGCACCATCGGGGTCAAGCTTCTGTACATCCCCGACTGGTATGGTTTCGGCGCCGGCTTCGACCGGGGCAGGGTGGACGTGAACGTCCAGAAATCCAGCGCGACGGCCTTCGAGCGCGAGGAGTACTACGGCATCGCCACCGCGTGCTACCCGGTGCGTTCCCTCTCTCCCGCGGACGGTTCCACGAATGTCCACGCCGACCTGAGCGTGGGCTGGGCGTCCTACGCCACCGACGAGCTCTTCCGCGTCGACGAGACCATGGGCGGCTGGTTGTTCCGACCCGAAGTGGGCCTGAACTACACGGGTTCCCTCTTCGTCGTGGGCTCCACGCTGGGGTACGAATGGCTGAACCTTTCCAACGACGATCTGGAGTGGAACGATCGGTTCTTCCGCTTCGGCGTGCAGCTGGGATTCCGCATGTTCACCGGCGCGGGACGGTAG
>JAKPQQ010000031.1 GCA_029557215.1 Fibrobacterota bacterium
ACCCCGTTCCGGTCGCCGAGGAAGATATTGTCGCCCATCCCGATCTCGTCGCCGTAGTACAGGACCGGGGTTCCGGGCATGGAAAGCAGGATCGAGGTCAGCAGTTCGATCCTGGGGCGGCTGTTCTCCAGAAGCGGCGAAAGCCTTCGACGGATTCCGACATTGATCCGCATCCTCGGGTTGGCCGCGTAGGCGCGCAGCATGTAGTCGCGCTCCTTGTGGGTGACCATCTCGAGCGTGAGTTCGTCGTGGTTTCGCAGGAACAGCGCCCACTGGCAGTCGGAGGGGAGCGCGGGCGTGCGCTTCATGATCTCGACCACCGGGTGGCGGTCCTCCTGCGCCAGCGCCATGAACAGCCGCGGCATGAGCGGGAAATGGAACGCCATCTGGCATTCGTCGCCTTCCCCGAAATACGCGCGCACGTCTTCCGGCCACTGGTTGGCTTCGGCCAGGAACACCCGCTTGGGCTCGTATTCGTCCAGGACCTTGCGAAGCGACTTGATGTATTCGTGGGTCTCGGGGAGGTTCTCGCCGTTGGTGCCGTCGCGCTCGAACAGGTAGGGGATCGCGTCCAAGCGCATGCCGTCGACGCCTTCGTCCAGCCAGAACCGCAGCACCTTCTCGATCGCCTTGCGCACCGGCGGGTGGTCGAAGTTCAGGTCGGGCTGGTGCGAGAAGAACCGGTGCCAGTAGTACTGGCCGGCCACCGGATCCCAGGTCCAGTTGGAAGGCTCCGTGTCGGTGAAGATGATCCGCACCTCGGGCCACTTGTCGGGGGTGTCGGACCAGACGTACCAATTCCTGTCGGAGCTTCCGCGGGGCGCGCGCCGGGCGCGCTGGAACCAGGCGTGCTGGTCGGACGTGTGGTTCACCACCAGCTCGGAAATCACCTTCATCCCGCGGCGGTGGGCTTCCTTCAGGAACTTGCGGAATCCCTTGAGGTCGCCGTAGTCGGGATGGATCGAGGTGTAGTCGGCGATGTCGTATCCGTCGTCGCGCAAGGGCGACGGGTAGAACGGCAGCAGCCAAAGACAGTCCACTCCCAGCTCCTGGAGGTAGGGAAGCTTCTTCACCAGTCCGGCGAAGTCGCCGTTGCCGTCCCCCGTTCCGTCGGCGAACGCCTTCACGTGGAGTTCGTAGACGACGCTGTCCTTGTACCAGTCGCGTTCCAGCCGGTTCATCCGTGTTCCTTTCCTTCGCTCGCAAGGGGAAGCCTGATGTCGATCTCGTGCATGCCCGCTGCCTCGGCCACGTCCTTCCCGCCCAGGAGCTGGGCCAGCGTGGTGCCCAGGATCACCACCAGGACCGGACCGGTGGCCAGTTCGCCCACCAGGTGGTACGCCGGAACCATTCCCATGAGAAGAACCGTGATCAGGCCCCTGGGTGCGATGAACAGAAGCTGTCTGGACGGTCCTTTCCAGATCGACTTCAGGACGATCCAGCGGCTGGCGTAGACGATCCCCACGATCCCCGATCCGACCAGCCATGGGAGCGGCGACGCGAGATCGGAAAGGTTCAGGCTGAATCCGAACAGGAAGAAGAAGAACGTCCGCGCCAGGAACGCGGATTCCACCACCAGCGTCTTCATGAGCTTGGCGTCGTCGGCGAATTCGTCGCGCACCAGCCAGTCGCGCAGCGGCCCGGCCGGAAGCGCTCCCAGGTTGGTGAAGGCGAGCCCGAACAGGAACACCAGGAGCAGGGACGGAAGATGCAGGAGCTTCCCGATGCTGTAGAACAGGATCAGGGACGCCAGGATCGGGACGAACCGCACGTGCTGCGAGCCGTCGCGCAGCATCTTGAACAGGATCGCCACGACCAGGATCGAAGACGTCAGGACGACCGCCGAGCGCCATCCCATTTCCGCGAGGGTGGCCATGCCGAGCGCCCCGGGGAGCACGATCGCGTTGAACAGGAGAACGCCGAGGATGTCGG
>JAKPQQ010000189.1 GCA_029557215.1 Fibrobacterota bacterium
ACCGGGATCGCTGGACCGCGCGATCGACGCGGTGGCGTCCCGCCGCGGGACCGATCCCGGTTTCTGTCTCGCGTTCTTCCCGCAAGGGAGGATCTGGCCCGCCACGCGCCGCCCCCTGGGTTTCCGGACGGGAATTGTCAAGGTGTTGGAGCGCCTGGCCCCGGTGCAGGTGGTGCCCGTGGCGCTGCGGATCGAACCGCTGAACACGATGTCCCCGCACGCCTTCGTGCTGGCGGGCGATCCCATGCGGATCGAACCGGGCCGCGCCGTACCGACCACCCGCGAACTGGAATCCCTGGTGCAAGCCACGATGGACGATCTGGCTGGGCGTTTGGAACGACTGGGCGAATCGGCGGCCAAGGGAGTCGCGTCGTGAACGCGATCGACGTCCTGTCCGCGCTCTCGGTGGCGTTGCTGGCCATGTCGCTGGTGGTGCTGGCCGTGAACGCCCGCACCGCGCCGCGCCTGGTCGCTTCCGATCGCCCCGTTCGGCACCCGCGCGTCAGCGTGCTGATCCCGGCCCGCGACGAGGCGGTCAATCTTCCCGGCGTCCTGGCGGCATGGGAACGCGTGGACTACCCCGACTGGGAGCTTGTGGTCCTGGACGACCATTCCACCGACGAGACTCCGCGACTCCTGGAAGCCGCCACGGCGACCAACCCCCATCTTCGCGTCCTGCGCGGACGCGACCTGCCCGGCGGATGGCTGGGAAAAAACTGGGCCTGTCAGCAATTGTCGGAAGCCGCCACGGGCGAACTGCTGCTGTTCGCCGACGCCGACGTGACACCGTCGCCGCAGGCGCTGGCGGCCTCGGTGGCGCTGCTGGAGCGCGAGCAGGCCGATGCGCTGTCGGGCTTCGGGCACCAGAACACCTCGCATTGGTCCAGCCGCGCGGTGGTGCCCCTGGTGATGGAGATCCCGTTGGCCGGGTTCCTTCCCATGCGCCTTGCCGTGTCGCGTCCCGAGCCGTCGTTGGCGGCAGCCGTGGGCCAATGGTTCCTGTTCCGCAGCGATGCCTACCAACGAATCGGCGGTCACGCGGCGGTGCGCGGCCATGTGGTGGAAGACGTTTCGCTCGCGACGCTGGTGAAGCGTTCCGGGATGCGGCTGGTGCCGGCCCTGGCCCACGACGTCCTGCGCGTGGCCATGTACCGCGATTTCGCCGAGCTTTGGCGCGGCTTTTCCAAGAACATCTCCAACGCCGGCGGTGGCGGCCTGGGCGGATTCGCCGTGGTGCAGATTCCGGCCACCTTGGCGTTCCTGCTCCCGTGGCTTCTGGCGCCGTCCGGACAATTTCTGTCACTGGCCGCCTTGGCGCTCCTGGTGGCGCTCCGGCTTGGCGCCGCCGCCCTCTGGCGCCGCCCCCCCGCTTCCGTGTTCTGGCATCCGGTCGGTTCGGTCCTGATCCTGGCGATCGGGATCCGGTCTGCCCTCTCTCCCATCTGGCCCGTGGCCTGGAAAGGACGTCTGCCGTGTCGCACCCTCGCAACGCCGTCGTGATCGGAAGCGGATTCGGAGGCTTGGCCGCCGCCATCCGTCTGCAATCCATGGGATTTGCCACCACCATCCTGGAAAAGCACGACCAGCCCGGCGGACGCGCCAGGCAGATCCGCGAAAAGGGCTACGTCTTCGACGCCGGTCCGTCGCTGATCACCGCGCCGTCGGTCCTGGATTCCGTGTTCCGCGCAGGCGGCACCACCCTGGCCGAACGGTTGAAGCTGGTTCCGCTGGATCCCTACTACCGGGTCCACTTCCACGACGGAACCTGGTTCGACTACAGCGGCGACACCGAGGCCATGAAGGCCCAGATGCGCAAGTTCGAGCCGCGCGACGCCGACGCCTACGACAAGTTCATCGCCGACGCCAAGCCCATCCACAAGGCGGTCATGCTCGACGGGTTGGGGGCTTCGCCGTTCGATTCGGCGCTTGGGATGCTCAAATTCATCCCCAAGGCGATCCGTCTGAAGGCCGTGATTCCGCTGTACCTGAACGTCTCGCGGTACTTCCGCGACTTCCGCCACCGGTTCCTGTTCAGCTTCCATCCGCTGTTCATCGGGGGGAATCCGTTCACCTCGCCGTCCATCTACATGATGATCTCGTACCTGGAAAAGGCCGAAGGCGTGTGGTTCACGCCCGGAGGCATGCATTCGCTGGTGGCCGCCTACGCCGACCTGTTCGTGGAAATGGGCGGCACCATCCGCTACGGCCAGGAAGTCCGCCGCATCGATGTCCGCGACGGCCGGGCGGTTTCCGTCAAGACCGATTCGTCCGAATTCCCCTGCGACCTGGTGGTCAGCAACGCCGATGTGGGACACACCTACCGCGACCTGATCGACGCCAGGAACCGTCGCAAGTACACCGACGCCAAGGTCGCGAAGTTCGACCAGAGCATGAGCTGCTTCCTTCTGTACCTGGGTGTCAAGAAGAAGTACGACAAGCTCGAGCACCACACCTTGATCCTGTCGGAGCGCTACAAGGAACTGGTGCGCGACATCTTCGACCGCAAGGTCGTCCCCGAGGACTTCAGCCTGTACCTGCACACGCCCACCCGCACCGATCCGTCCCTCGCCCCGGATGGATGCGAAAGCATCTACGTGCTGGCGCCGGTGGCCAACAACAGGAGCGGCGTTGACTGGAAGACGCTGGCCCCCGTCATGACCGAACGGATCTTGTCATCCCTGGAATCCTGGGGCCTGGAAGGGCTGCGCGAAAACCTGGACGTGCTCAAGGTGGTCACGCCCGACGACTTCCAGCACGGGCTCAACAGCCTGGACGGCAACGCCTTCGGGCTGACGCCGTCGCTGTTGCAGACCGGCTTCCTGCGCCCCCACAACCGCAGCGAGGACGTCGACAACCTGTACCTGGTGGGCGCCGGAACGCACCCCGGCGCGGGCGTGCCGGGAGTGCTGCTGTCGGCCGAAGCCATGGAAAAGTGTGTGCGGCAGGACTACGGACTGGACGCGGCGGCGGCCTGAGGTTCAGGCACCGCCCGAGACGCGTCCGAACCTCTCCAGGGTCTCGGCGCGTTCCGCGGCGTGGTCCACCACCGGCTTGGGCCAATTCTTGTCCAGCTCCACGCCGGCCTCGCGCAACACCCCGGTGGGCGCGAGCCATGGGGCGTGGATCCACTTGTCTGGCAGTCGCGCCAGCTCGGGGCACCACTTGCGGATCCAGCTCCCCGAAGAATCCCAACGCTTTCCCTGTTCCACCGGATTGAAGATCCGAAACCACGGCTGGGCGTCGGCTCCGGTGCCCGCCGACCACTGCCAACCGCCCACGTTGGAGGCAAGCTCCACGTCCAGGAGCCACCTGGCGAACCACCGCTCGCCCCGCTTCCAGTGGATATGCAGATCCTTGGTCAAAAACGAAGCCACCACCATGCGGCAGCGGTTGTGCATCCAGCCGGTGGCGCGCAGTTCGCGCATGGCGGCATCCACGAACGGATAGCCGGTGCGGCCTTCGCACCAGGCGGCGAACCGCTCCTTGGCGACGGAATCGGTATCGGGATCGTCCCAGACCACGCCCTCCAGGCGCTCCTGGAACGCATGATCCACGGTGCGCGGGAAATGCGCCAGCACCGCCTGGTAGAAGTCGCGCCAGGCGATCTCACTGACCCATTTGGCGGCGCCCTCTCCCGGTCGGTTCCGTCCGGCGCGGACCAGCTCGCGCACAGAAATTGTCCCGAAGCGCAGGTCCACGGACAAGCGGCTCGTGCCCTCCACCGACGGCTGGTCGCGTTCGGTCCCGTAGCGGTCCACGTGCGTCAGGAATCGTTGCAGGCGCGAGCGCGCACCCGATTCGCCGCCCACCGGGACCGGAGCGCCGCGCGAAAAACCGATCCGCGCCAGCAGGGCCTGGGCATCCTGCGCCGGTTGGTCCACAAACCGGATCTCGCCCGCCCGAGGGCGCGAATCGCGCGCGGCCAGGACGGATTCCGGTTCCCGCTCCAGCGCCGCTGTCCAGGCCCGGAAGTAGGGGGTGAACACCCGGAACGGCGTCCCGCTCCCGGTGAGGATCCGTTGCGGCGCGAAGATGGCGTGGTCGTGGACGATCCGCAAGGCCGACCCGAATGCGGACAATTCCCGTCCGACCTGCGCGTCCCTGGCCGCCCCGAACGGTTCGTGGTCGCCGGACGCGAACACCACGGGCCGCCCGAGAGCCGCCGCGAACGCGGGAATCTCGCGCCGCGCCGACCCGTGCAGGACCTGCAGCGAACCTCCCGTCGCGCGCAAGGTCCGGTCCAGTTCCACCACCGAATCGACGATGAAACCCACCCGCCGGTCGTCGCGATCGGGCAACGCGTCCAAAATGTCCGTATCGAAAACGAACACCGCCGCGACCTTCCCGCCATGTCCGCGCGCGTGCGAAAGCGCCGCCGCCAAGGCGCCGTTGTCGGAAAGGCGCAGATCGCGCCGCAACCAGCAGACGGCGGCGATGGAGTCCATCCGGGGGACCCTACGCTTCCTTGGCCTTCTCCGCTGCTGCGCGTATCCAGGGGCTGGCCGCCCCTGAGTCCCCGCAGTCCGGACAGGAGCACTTGGCGTCCGTACCGGAAGCCAAGTGACCGAAGCTTCTCATGGAAGCGGTGATCACGCTTCCTTCGCTTTTTCCGCTTCCATGAGAAGGTAGGCGTTGATGAAGTCGTCGATGTCGCCGTCCAGCACCGCATCGGTGTCGGAGGTCTCCACGCCCGTGCGCAGGTCCTTGACCCGACGGTCGTCGAGCACGTAGGAGCGGATCTGGCTCCCCCACTCGATCTTGAGCTTCTTCTGCTTCTTGTCTTCGCGCTTCTTGGCTTCTTCTTCGCGGTAGTGCTGGTAGAGCTTGGCACGCAGCATCTTCAAGCAGTTCTCGCGGTTCTGGATCTGCGAGCGCTCGGTCTGGCAGGCCACGATGATGTTCGTGGGAATGTGCGTCATGCGCACGGCGGATTCCGTCTTGTTCACGTGCTGCCCACCCGCGCCCTGGGCACGATAGGTATCCACGCGCACGTCTTCCATCTTCAGACCCGGAATTTCCACGTCTTCCACCACCGGGTAGGCGTACACCGAAGCGAAGCTCGTGTGGCGACGGGCGTTGGAGTCGTAGGGACTGATCCGCACCAGGCGGTGGACACCGATTTCCGGACGCAGGAATCCGTAGGCGTATTCGCCCTTCACTTCGAAGGTCACGCCCTTGATGCCGGCTTCTTCGCCGTCCTGCAGGTCCAGGACGTTGCAGGTGAATCCGCGACGTTCCATCCAGCGCTGGTACTGGCGCATGAGCATCATGGCCCAGTCCTGGGCCTCCGTGCCGCCCGCGCCCGGCGTGACGGAAAGAATCGCATCGCGACCGTCGTCTTCGCCGTCGAGCATCTTCTTGAGCTCGAGCTTGCGAAGATCTGCTTCCAACGCTTCGGCATCGGCCGCCAAGCTGTTCAAAAGCGACTCGTCGCCTTCCATGGCGGCCATCTCGCCCAGTTCCACCAGGTCTTTCTGTCGACCCGACAAGCCATCCCACAGATCGATCCAGCTCTTGAGCATGTTCATCTTCTTGAGCGTGGCCTGGGCGGCGTCGGCCTTGTCCCAGAATCCGGGCTGGGAAGAGACCATTTCTAGCTCTTCGCGCTCGCGGGCCTTGGCATCGAGGTCCAAGTAACCATGGAGGGCGTCGAGTCGGCTTCGGATGTCGGACAGATCGGCTGGCATAGAGGGGCGGAAATTTACCAACGCCAAGCGCCACAACGGGCATCGACCTTCGCCGCGTCCTCGAAATTGGCGAAAATCGCGAATTTCGGCCCGTGTTTTGCATGCAAACCAAGGAAGTTACGGTGCAAAGTCGGATTTTGCCATCTATTGATCTTTCTATCGATCAATTTCGGACAAACTTCTCCGATTGCCGCGAACCGCCTGAACGCCTAGATTTCATCGTGTCTTCACGAACTTGAACGAAAAGAAAGAGACGGAGGACAATCATGTCAGTTGCCAATTACGAGCAGTACTGCAAGATGCTGGACAGCGCCAAGAAGGGCGGCTACGCCTTCCCCGCGTTCAACGTCACGAGCACCGAGACCGCCAACGCGGTCCTCCAGGGACTTGCCGCGTCGAAATCCGACGGCATCATCCAGGTGAGCACCGGCGGCGGCGAATTCGCGTCGGGCCAGAACGTCAAGGACATGGCCCTGGGCGCCATCTCCATCGCGCAGCACGTGCACAACGTGGCCAGCCGCTACAACATCCTGGTGGCCTTGCACACCGACCACTGCCATCCGTCCAAGCTCGACAAGTTCGTGAAGCCGCTGATCGCGGAAACCGAAAAACGTCGCGCCGCGGGACTCCCCAACCTGTTCAACAGCCACATGTTCGACGGTTCGGAACTCCCGATGGACAAGAACATCGAGATTTCCGAAGAGCTCCTGAAGCTGTGCGCGAAGAACGAGATCATCCTGGAAATCGAGACCGGCGTGGTCGGCGGCGAAGAAGACGGCCACGACACCTCGGGCGTCGCCAACGACAAGCTCTACACCACCCCCGAAGACATGCAGATGGCGTACGATCGTCTGTCCAAGATCGGCCGGTTCCTGCTGGCCGCCACCTTCGGGAACGTGCACGGCGTCTACAAGCCGGGCAACGTGAAGCTCACCCCCAAGATCCTGCGCGACGGCCAGGCCGCGGTGCAGTCCAAGTTCGGCACCGGATCCAACCCCCTGGACCTCGTGTTCCACGGCGGATCGGGATCGGAGCTGCACGAGATCCACGAAACGCTGGAATACGGCGTGGTCAAGATGAACATCGACACCGACACCCAGTACGCGTTCACGCGCCCTCTGGTGGACTGGATGCTCAAGAACTACGACGGCGTCCTCAAGATCGAAGGGGATGTCGGCAACAAGAAGGTCTACGACCCGAGGTCGTACCTGAAGGCCGCCGAGACCGGCATGGCAAAACGTGTCAGTCAGGCCTGCGACGACCTTAAATCCACTGGCAAGTCCCTACTCGCATAAAACCACGAAAGGAAACCCCGTGAAACTCTTGGAACACGAAGCGAAGGCCGTTCTGCGGAAATGCGGAATGGCCGTCCCGACGGGAAAGGTCGTCCGATCTCCCGATGAGGTCGGACCGGCCTTGACCGAACTAGGTCTCACCGAAGGCGTCCTGAAGGCCCAGGTCTTCACGGGCGGCCGCGGCAAGGCCGGCGGCGTCAAGCTCTTCAGCGGAGCCGCCGAGGGCGCGGAAATCGTCAAGAAGTTGATCGGGGCCACCCTGGTCACCCACCAGACCGGTCCCGCCGGCGAAAAGGTCGGAAGCCTGCTCCTGGAGAGCAAGACCGCCATCGCCCGCGAGATCTACTGCTCGATCCTTCTGGACCGCGAAGCCAACGCTCCGGTCCTGGTGCTTTCCGCCGAAGGCGGCATGGAGATCGAGGAGATCGCCGAGACGCAGCCGGAAAAGATCCTGAAGATGCACCCTCCGGTGGGCCACGACCTCTGGTCGTTCCAGGTCCTGCGCGCTTGCAACTTCCTGTCCATCGCCGGAGACACCGCGAAGGAATTCGCGACCGTGTTGAACCAGCTGTGGAAGGTCTACCAGCAGTACGACGCGTCGCTCTTGGAGATCAACCCCCTGGTGATCGACAAGGACGGACACGTGGTCCTGCTGGACTGCAAGTTCATCGTGGACGACAACGCCGAATACCGCCAGAAGGGCCTTGGCGACGCCGACGCCGACAAGACCGCCGCCGAGATCGAATCGGCCAAGTACGGGCTTTCCTACGTGTCGCTGGACGGCACCGTGGGCTGCATGGTCAACGGCGCGGGCCTGGCCATGGCCACGCTGGACCTGATCGCCTCGGTGGGCCTCATGCCCGCCAACTTCCTCGACGTCGGTGGATCGGCCAACGAAGAGGCCGTGACCAAGGCGTTCGAGATCGTGCTCACCGACGACAAGGTCCAGGTGATCCTGGTCAACATCTTCGGCGGCATCATGAAGTGCGACATCATCGCCCAAGGCGTGATCAACGCCGCGCGCAAGCTGGGCGTCAAGGTGCCCATCGTGGTGCGCCTGCAGGGAACCAACGTGGAACAGGGCAAGAAGCTG
>JAKPQQ010000216.1 GCA_029557215.1 Fibrobacterota bacterium
CCAGCGGCGTGGCCCAGGGCTCGGTGCTCCAGGACAAGAGCGGCAAGTGGTGGGGATACCTGTTCCAGGACAATGGTTCCGTGGGACGTTCGCCCTGGATCATGCCCGTGACCTGGGCGAACGACTGGCCGTCCTTCAACGGCGGCACCTCCCCGACGACCTTCACGATTCCCACCACCACCACGGTGAAGATCGAGCATGTGTCATCCGACGACTTCTCGGACACGGCGATGAAGCTGGTGTGGCAGTGGAACCACAATCCCGACAACGCCCGCTGGTCGTTGAAGGCGAAGCCGGGTTCGTATCGGATCACCACGGGTCGCGTCGACGCGCAGGTCGTGAACGCCAAGAACACCCTCACCCAGCGTTCCTTCGGACCCAAGAGCAGCGGACGCACGGTCGTGGACGTCACCAACATGAAGGATGGCGACGTGGCGGGTCTGGTCGCGCTCCAGGAGGTCTACGGATTCGTTGGCGTCAAGAAGAACGGCTCGACCAAGTCCGTCATCATGGTGAACGCCAATTCCCAGATAGCCAGCGCGGAAGTCACGCAGGACCGGGTCTTCCTGCGCGTCGACATGGACTTCACGAACCGCACGGACAAGGCCACGTTCTTCTACAGCACCGACAGCGTGAACTGGAAGCAGATCGGCAACACGCTGGGAATGAAGTACAACCTCACCCACTTCACGGGTTACCGCTTCGGCCTGTTCGCCTACTCCACCAAGTCCGCGGGCGGTTCGGCCGACTTCGACTGGTTCAAGATCGGCGCGACGAGCACCCAGGAACTTCCGCCTCCGGGAACCTCGGTTTCGCCACGCATCAAGGGCGTTCAGTGCCTGCGCTGCGAAAGGATCCAGAGCCGCTCATCCATGTCCATCTCCTACTCCCTTCCCGAGGCGGGCAGGGTTCGGATCGCCCTCTTCGACGCACGGGGGCGCATGGTGCGCACTCTCGAGGATCGCGACCAGGCCGTCGGCGACCACTCCCTCGAATTCTCCACCGGAGCTGTCCCCGAAGGCCGCTACACGCTTGTCGCCCGGATGGGCGACAAGACGGAGACGCAGTCCATCGCCATCGTGAAGTGACGCTTTCCGCGGGGTGGACCACCGCCCCGCGCCCATGTTCGATAGTTGTCTCACCCGAACCATGTCCTTGTCCTGGGACCGCCAGTGCACGACAATGATCGAAGCCTGGTGGCTTCGTGCGCAATCGGAGCCGGCGCTGAATCCTCGAAGCAAAGAGCACATCATGAAGCTTTCCACCCGTCTTGAGCGCGCCTTCCTGCCGGCGGTCCTCGCCTGCTTGGCGGGGGTGGACAGCCATGCCGCCGTCGCGATCGACGTGGGGACCAAGCTCCAGAAGATCAGCGGCTTCGGAGCCTCCACCGCCTGGGGCTCGACCATGAGCGCGAGCGACGCCGACCAGCTCTGGTCCACCACCACGGGAGCGGGCCTGAGTCTCCACCGCATCCGCATCGCCCCGGATCAGA
>JAKPQQ010000243.1 GCA_029557215.1 Fibrobacterota bacterium
ACACGAGCCTGACCGAAGGAACCCATGTGATCGTGCGCGAGGCGTGCGATTCGGTGGGCAACTGCGCCCGCGACCAGGTGGTCGTGGAGGTCGACCTCACCCCGCCCACGGGCGTGTTCGTGCATCCGCCCGACAGCGCGCACGTGCGCGTTCGCGAGCAGCCCGCGCGCCTCCGGTGGATCGACGGGAAGGATACGATTGGGGTGGCCGACACGCTGCGCATGACGCGCTACGGATGGAACACCTTCGTCGCCACCTACGCCGACAAGGCGGGGAACGTCGGCACCGCGACGGTTTCCGTCTACTACGAGGTTCCGAAGGTCGAAGGCGGATGGTATCTGGATACCGACGGCGACGGCAAGGTGGACGCCGCGGTGGTGCAGTTCGATTCGCCGTGGGAATCGGACACGGTCCCGACCTTCTCTCTGGAGCTGGGTGCGGAGTCGCGCAAGGATCTGGAGCCCGCGGCCGAGAAGGACCGCTGGTACGTCGGCGGCACCCGCGGGACTCCGGCCCGCGACGCGCGCGGCGACGTCGTGGTGGACGGCAAGGGCGACACCGTGTACCTGGCGCCGGGCATCGCCATGACCGACAAGGACGGCAAGCCCGTGGTGGATTCCGAGACGGGCAAGGTCGTGACGAGTCCCGTCGGGACGCCGTACCGCGACGCTTCGGGCAACGCCGTGTTCGGTTCCGACGGCCGCGAGATGTACCGCGTGCCGGGCCCAGGCGAGAAGGATCGCACGCGCATGGTGGTGCCGCTGGGCGACGCGCCCTTCGCCTACGGCGTGACCTCCGTGAGCCCCGGGGATTCCGGATCGCTCGAGGTGGTGCTTTCCGTGTTCGACACGGCGGGCAAGGCGGTCTCGACCCGCTTCGCATCGCGCTTCCCACTGGCGGATTCCGTCGCGCCCATCATCGCCAAGGCCGTGGTGGAGCGCACCGAATCGTACACGGGCAAGGACAACGTCTACATCACGCCCTCCGAGCCCGTGGACCTGGGGAAGGACGGCACGTGGATCGAGGTGAAGGTCGACGGCGTCTGGCGCGTCGTGCCGGCGGATTCCGTCAGGATCCTGCCCGACGGCCGTCTGCTGATCCTCGTGGAACCGGGAGAGGACGGATCGGTCCGCCCGGGTCTGGAAGTGCGGTTCGGCACGGGCGTGTCCGATTCGCTGGGCAACGCCGCGTCTCCCGACAAGTCCAAGTGGGCGACCAAGGTGGAAGGTGCGCCGCGTCCGCCGCTGCTCGAACTCAAGCTGCCCGAGGCGGTCAAGAAAGTGCCCGCTTCGGAGAAGAGCGTGACGCGCGAAGGCGGCTTCGTGATCCGCGCCACCAACAGGAAGGATCCGTCCGGCTACCAGTGGTGGAAGCCTGGATCGGGCTATACCAACGGCTCGGATCCCGAGATCCGCGAGGTGTGCCCCGATGTGAGCCACTGCACCGGGATCGAGCTGTACATCAACCGCCCCGCGCGCATGTTCCTGTACGTCTACGACCTGGCGGGCGTCCACGTGATCGGCGACGAGATCAACATCACGAAGGAGGACATCGAGAGCTTCCAGGCCGACAAGCTCGATCGCGTACGGGTCCAGTTCCAGTGGAACATGCGCAGCAAGGATGGCAGGATCGTCGGATCGGGCATCTACCTGTGGCGCGTGGTGTCCTACATCCAGGATCCCTCGAGCAACAAGACCTACATGACCAACGAAGTCGTCCGCATCGGAGTGAAGTCGGCGCTCGACTGAGCGGAACGCCAAGTGATACGGTGGCCTGGCTTCGTCCATCGATGCAGGGGCCATCGATCCGCCATACCGTCTCGCTCGTCACCCCGGCCTGCGAGCCGGGGTCCATCCAGGCGACGGAATCGGTCATCGGGATGGATTCCCCGGTCTACGCCGGGGAATGACGGCTGCAGGAACGTGGTGCTCGGCAATCCTGGATCCTCTTCGCACAGGGCACTATTCCCATCCCGAGGAAACCCCTTAGGCAGGATGTGTTCTTCTGTAGGGTCTCCAGCCGCGGGAAAACCTGTTTTCCCGGGTTTCTGTTCTCTGCGCTTGTGCCAGACTCCGTAACTCGTTGTTTTTGAATGAGTTACGGATGGACTCCGTGGAATCCATTCCAATTTGGAATAATGGAAGTTGTATTGCGAAATTCAACAGAAAGTCTTACCGAGGGGTGTTATTGACGGGCGAAAGATTGGAAACTTGGTCAGATTCAATGGTGTGATCGCAGTGGTCACATGATGCTGAACATCGAGGTGCCCCATGAACTTCCAGCAACGCAGCGATTGTCTGGAAACCTCCTCCGATCTCCAGTCCGATCGCGGAAACAGTCCTTCCTTCCACGCCTTCGGGAGCTTGTTCCGGAGCTTCGTCCCCTTGTCCTGCCTCCTCGTGGCGGGACAGGTCCACGCAGCCGGGTCCACCGCCTCCGTCGACCTCGCCATCTTCTCGCCGGATTCCGTCCTGAACGGGTACTGGATGTACATGGACTCGACCATCACGACGCCCAACGGCGACTTCGCGACGGCCGACGAAGGCCGGGTGGGCGCCGGAGCCGGGATGAAGGTCAACAACGGCGGGCGTTTCAAGACTCCCACCATGATCCGCGGCGACGTCGTGGCCACCGACGGCAAGGAGAAGTACTTCGACAGCTCCCTCTGGGTGCTGGGCAACGCGAAGCTCGCCAAGACCGTCTTCACCAGCGCCCTCTCCAAGGTCCGCATCGACGGCAGCCTCGACTACAGCGACATGGGCGGCGAGGATAGCGCCGAGACCTGGGTGGCCGGTGCGCTGAACGTGTACGGCAACACGGCGTTCCGCAACCAGCTCCACATCCGTTCGAGCCTTTCGCTCGCCAGTCCGGTTGCCTACTCGGGAATGGTCTCGTACGATCCCGCGACGGTGGGCATCGGCCTTCCCGGGATCCCGGCGGCGGTGCGCAATCCCACCGCGGCCTGGGCGCCTCCGTTTTCCAATCCGACCTTCTTCGATTCCACGAAGCTCCCCGGGCATGGTTTGATCTTCACGCTGCCCGCGGGTCGCGAGAACGTGACGGGCAGCTACGCGACCACGGTCTGCAACGGCACCACGGTGGTCTGCAAGCCGTACCCTGGCGTCTCGTACAACGCGAAGTCCATCCCGGCCGGAACCGTGCTCCCTCCGGGATACTACGCGAACCTCACGCTCACCAACGAGATCCTGATCCTGGGCGAAGGCTTCTACTACTTCGACAAGGTCCAGATCAACAACTCCAACTCCAAGTTGGTGGCCTACCAGCCCACGGGCGAGCGCACCATCATCTACGCCCGCGACGGCTTCGCTACGGACGCCTCGGGCAACATCTACATCGGATCGGATAGCGGCTTCCTCGCGAGCAAGTTCGGCGTATCCAGCTCCCCCGACGACTTCGGCGGCGGAACGGTGATGATCACGACCGGTCCTCGCGCGAACATCGCGCTCAACAGCTCGGACGCGAGGGTGTGGGCCACCCTGAGCGCACCCACGGGGACGATTTCCGCCAACTCGCAGTTCTACCTGTACGGCCAGATGTTCGGGCGCCACTTCAACGCCGCCAACAACTTCAACGGCGGCGCGGGCAAGTTCGTTCCGTTCTTTCCCGAAAAGCCCGTGGTGAACTTCAACGTCGCGCTCTTCAACGCCAGCGTGAAGGAAGGGAATCTGCTCCCTGGCGGAGATCCCGACACCGTGATCGCGCGGTTCCCGGTGCAGATGGACCACATCAACGGCAGCGCCGTCACCGTGTGGTTCCACACGGCTCCCGTCACGGCCACCAGCGGCGGGACCACCGCCGCGGGCACGCGC
>JAKPQQ010000271.1 GCA_029557215.1 Fibrobacterota bacterium
CCAGTTGGCCAGGAGCGGCAGCGGCTCCTGGAACCGATGCCAGCCCAGGGCGAAGGGCGAGATGGCGCCCAGGCAGACCACCGGCACCGCCGCGAAGGCGACGCGCTTCCAGCCGAGGGCGGATCTTGTCAGGCGGCTCCAGGCGCCGATCCCCAGCAAATGCAGTCCCGCGAGCGCGGGGATGGAAACGGCGAACCACACCACCGCCCAGGGAGTGAAGCCGTCCTGGACCATGGACCAGGCGTTGCGCCATTCCACGATCGCGAATTCCAGGGCGTGGACGTTGGGGAGGTGGTAGAACACCTCCCGGTAGCCGGCGCTGAGCGCGGTGGCGAACGACAGGGCGGCCGCGTCGAACGCGACCAGTCCCCGGAACAACGACCGCGGCGTCTTCCCCGGACGCGAGCGGATCCAGACCAGGAGCACCAGGAAGGAGATCCAGGCCGACAGGTCCCAGGCGAAGCCTGTGGCCCAGACGCCCCATTGCAACGCGCTCCATTCGAGGAACACGGCGTGCTTGTCGATGAAGAGATCCAGGCCCACGAAGCAGGCCGGAAGGGCGAACAAGGCCGCCAAGGTTCCGAGTCCGGACTTCAAGGGGGCTATTTGGGCTGGAGGGCGGTTTCGAGCAGCTTCTTGGACGAATCCGCGACGAATCCCGTCTGGTCGGCGGACAGCGTGTCCAGGGCCAGGCGGATCAGGCTCGTGTCGCCCGAAGCGATGGCGAGTTCGGCGCCTTGCATCAGGCGCTTGGCGTGGTCTTCCAGTTCGGAAAGGCTGTCCATGCGATGGTAGAGGATGCTGTCGTCGCTCTTGGTGACGATCTGTTCGTTCTCGCGCATCGTGCGGTAGGCGTGCAGCGCGGCCGGGAACTGGCGCTGGCGGTAGAGGCTGTCGGCGTGCGCGAAATGCGCGCGCGAGCCTTCGCCCTGGTGCTTGTACCACTGCCAGAACGCGATGCCCCCGATCGCGAGGACCAGGAAGATCACGATGTCCCACTTGGAAACGAACGGTTCCTTCTTTTCCTCTTCGGGCACCGGAGGGAGGAGGTCTTCGTCGGGGTTGGGCTGGGCGGGTGTCTCGCTCACGTTGGGTTCACTCCTTGTGCGATGATTCCTGCGCCAATATAGGCATCGCCCGGTTCCAGGATCCGGACGCGGCGCGATTGGGGGCCGGTGATTTCCAGCCGCACCGTGAAGTCGGGGACGACGACGCCTTCCAGGCGGTCGGCCCATTCGATCAGCAGGACGTGGCCGTCGTCGACGAGCCGGTCCAGGTCCAGGCCAAGGGCTTCTTCCGCCGATCCGAGCCTGTAGAGGTCCAGGTGCTGGATCGTGGGGGCGACGTCCGGATACCCGTGCACCAGGGCGTAGCTGGGCGAACGCACCGCTTTGGTCCAGCCCAGCGCGCGGAGGATGGACCGGACCAGGGTGGTCTTGCCCGCCCCCAGTTCGCCTTCCAGGAACACGACACGGCCGGGCTCCAACAGGGAAGCGAGGCTCCGCCCCAACAGATCGGTGTCGTCGGGGCCCGGCAGGTCGAAGACGGTTTCCGTCACGTCAGCGAGGCGAAAGCGTGCACAGCGGAACCAGGATCTCGGACATGGATAGTCCGCCGGTCACCAGCTTGCCCACGTGCGAGGTGCCGTAGTACTGGTACTTGTTGGGTTGCGTGAAGAACCGGCGCCCCTTGGCCAGGGCCATGGGGCCGCGCGCGGGGTCCAGGGCGGCCGATGCCGGGTTTTCCAGGAAGAACGCGTGGCGTTCGTCGCACGAGATCTCCTTGCCGAACTGGACCCGGAACCCGTGGGGCTGGTCGTCGGAACAGAAGACCTCGATGGCTTCGTCCACCGCGGTGGTGCCGGTCTCCGAGGTGATCACCACCTCGCGGCCCTCGCGCTGGAACCTGCGCAGCAGATGGAAGATCCCCGCGTGCGCCAGCAGCAGCCTGGCCGCGTTGCGGTGGTCTTCGCCGGTGAGCGGGAGCGGATCGTTCCCCTCGAGCTGGGCCGAACGCATCTCCCACGACATCTGGGCGAATTCGTAGACGACCGCGGTCAGGCGCGCCGAACCCAGTCCGTCGGCGCGTTTGGACAGTTCCCGTCCCTGCTCGCAGTTGACGGCCACCCGCACGTCGATGTCGTGTTCGGCGAGGCCCGTGGAGCGGCGCAGGAGCGAGGCCAGCAACGCCGGATCGGACAATTTGTCGGGCGACGGCCAGCGCCATTCGGTCTTTTCCGAAGCCAGCACCTTCTGGGAAGCGCCGCCGAACAAGGCCAGGCGCGACACCTCGGGGATCCCGGGCAGGAGCGCCCATTGGTGGTCCACCTTGACCTCGAACATGCCTTCCAGGAGCGATTGCATGGACAGCCATTGGTCGGTGCGCAGGCCCGAAAGCAGCAGGAGCACCGGGGCCTTGCCGTCCTTGAGGCGCGGCACGAACCGGCGCGCCATCAGGTCCCACACGAAATTGGGTTTGAGCCGTTCGCGACCCATCCAGCCGTACCAGCGCGATTCCACGTACTGCAGGAAGGTGCTTTCCGCTTCTTCCTTCTGGCCGCGGTGGGTTTCGCGCAGGCCTTCGCTTCCGTTGGCGGAAAGATCCAGGTCCCACTGCGAAAGCCGCAGGTGGATCTGTTCCCAGTCGGCCGGTTGCACCGGCCCCAGGATGCGGGCCTTGTTTTCCGCGTACTGGCGCACGTAGCGGCTGGTCTGGTGGTGCGTCTGCAGGCTGCGCGCGTTGAACAGGCTGCGGCAGAGGCTCACGATCTGGGCCGGGTTGACGGGCTTCGTCAGGTAGCCGTCGATGTTGCGACCGATCGCCTCTTCCATCACGTGTTCTTCTTCGGACTTGGTCACCATGACCACGAAGAGATGCGGATTGGATTTCTTGAGGCGCTGCAGCGTGGTCAGGCCGTCGATGCCGGCCATCTGTTCGTCGAGCAGCACGACGTCGTAGTTCTCGCGCAGGGCCATGGACAGGGCGTCGTGGCCGTTGGTGGCCTTGTCGACCACCCATCCGTGGTCTTCCAGGAAGAAGATGTGCGCGCGCAGGAACTCGATTTCGTCATCGACCCAAAGAATGCGCCTGGTTGGTTCTTCAGTAGTGCTCATGCGGCTCCGGATCTGTTGCGATCCAGCGCGGAAGGATCGCGAAGGAGAATAGAAAACCCTGTCCCTTCTCCCAACCTGGAATAGTCGACCCAGATCTTGCCGCCATGGTACTGTTCCACGATGCGGCGCGCCAGGGCGAGCCCCAACCCCCATCCGCGGGTCTTGGATGTCCATCCGGGAAGGAACACGTCGCGCAGGTGCTGCGGAGGGATCCCGCGGCCGTTGTCTTCGACGTCGATGCGCACGTCCTGCAGGAGGTTTCCGGTGGGTTGGGAGGTGATCACGATGCGTCCATCGGGGCGGTCCATGGCGTCCAGGGCGTTCTTGATCAGGTTTTCCAGGACCCAGCTGAACAGTTCGCGGTTCAGCGGAACATCGGGGAGCAGGGCGAGGTCCAGATCGATCACGACCTTGCGGTCTTCCTTGGGAAGGCGCGGCGTGAAATAGTCGACGATCGAGCGGATGACCGTGTTGGGATCCTGCAGATGCAGCTCGGGAAGGCTTCCGATCTGGCTGAAACGCGCGACCACCTGACGCAAGCGGCCCAGGTCGCGGTCCATCTCGTTGGCCAATCGACCCATCTGGGGGATTTCTTCCGACTTGAACCGCATGTATTCGATCCAGCCCACGAGCGAAGAGATGGGCGTTCCCAACTGGTGGGCGGTCTCGCGCGCCAGGCCCACCCAAAGCAGCGAGCGTTCGGTGCCTTGCATGATCTTGAGCCCGAACCAGGTGAGCCCGGCCAGCAGCACGATCGCCACGGCGCCGCCCGCGAGCAGGCCGTACTGTTGGCGCTCCAGGTTGTAGTCGCCGTGGTAGAGCAACCCCTGCGGAGTGCCCCCGACCACGATGGGCCGGACGTTGTCGAGCTTCTGGCAGCTTTTCAGGAATTTCTGGATTTGAGCCTGTTCCGACGGATGCAGCTTGCTGTAGGGCAGCGTTTCCGTCACGTTGGTCGCACCCGTCCAACGGATGTTCCGCCAGTGGATGGGCGTGTTGTCCATGCGGGTGTACAGGAACGGGACTTCCGATCCGCGCATGACGTCTTCCACGAAATCGTAGCCCTGCTTGTGCAGCATGCGCTCGGTGAGCGCGAAGGCGTACAACTGCGCTTCGCGCTCGGCGGTGCGGCTGGAGCGTTCGGCCAGGCTCCACATCATCAGGGCGTGGATGGCCAAAAAGCCCGCCACCACGATCATGGCGATGGCGTAGCCCCAAGCTCGGGTGCGGAACGGCGCGCGCTGGTAGCCGTGGCCGATCCAGCGCTTCAGGCGTTCGAAGTGCCGGATCGCCTGCCGGACGACCTTTATGCGCGCAAGAATTCGACGCCGCCCAGGTATGGACGCAGGACTTCGGGCACCTTGAACGATCCGTCTTCCTGCTGGTAGGTTTCCAGGAGCGCCACCAGGATGCGCGGCGTGGCCAGGCCCGAACCGTTGAGCGTGTGGGCCAGCACGGGCTTGCCGTCGGCGCCGCGGGTGCGGATGCCGGCGCGGCGGGCCTGGAAGTCCTCGAAATTGGAGCAGGAGCTGACTTCCAGCCATTTCTTTTCCACCGGGGCCCAGACCTCGATGTCGTAGCACTTGGCGGCCCCGAATCCCATGTCGCCCGAGCAAAGGAGCAGGGTGCGGTAGGGCAGTCCCAGCTTCTTGACCAGGTTTTCCGCCTGGGCGGTCAGGACTTCGTGGGCGTCGTAGCTGGCTTCCGGTGCGCTGAACCACACCATCTCGACCTTGTCGAACTGGTGCAGGCGCAAGAACCCTTTGGTGTCCTTGCCGTAGCTGCCCGCTTCGCGACGGAAGCAGGGCGTGTACGCGCAGTACTTGATGGGCATTTCCTTGGGGTCCAGGATCTCGTCGGCGTGCAGGTTCGTGACCGGGACCTCGGCCGTCGGGATCAGGTACAGATCGTCTTCCTGGCAGGTGTAGAGCTGGTCGGCGAACTTGGGCAGGTTGCCGGTGCCGGTCATGCTGGCCCGGTTGACCATCAGCGGAGGCTGGACTTCCAGGAATCCCGCTTCGCGGTGTTCGTCCAGGAACCAGGCCACCAGCGCACGCTCCAGGCGGGCGCCCCAGCCGGTGTACACGGGAAAGCCCGCGCCGGAAATCTTGGCGCCGCGCTTGAAGTCGAACAGCTTGAGGGCTTCGCCCACCTGCAGGTGGTCCTTGGCCCAGGCCGGAGCTTCCTTGATTTCGCCCCAGTTGCGAGCCACCACGTTGTCTTCGCTGGAACGGCCGTCGGGCACCGAATCGTGGGGCAGGTTGGGCAGACCCATGAGGATGTCTTCCAGTTCCTTTTCCGTCGCCGCGAGCTTGGATTCGGCTTCCACCTGCTCGTCGCCGCGCGACTTGATGGCCGCGATGGCGTCGGAGGCGTCCTTGCCTTCGCGCTTGAGCTTGCCGACTTCGGCGGATGCGGCGTTCTTGGCCGCCTTGGCGGCCTCCACGACCGAGATCAGGGAGCGACGGGATTCGTCGAGCTCCACCAGGCGGTCGACGGGAGCCTCGAGGCCGCGGCGGAGCCAGGCCTTGCGGAGGAGTTCAGGATTTTCGCGGACAAGACGAGGGTTGATCATGGGAAATGGAAAAGTAGCGACAGCGGCGTCGGAAAAGCCAGTGTTGTCGGCAAAGCGAACCATCGCTTTTTGGCTAAGTCGTTGTCTTTCAATGAATTGCCAAGGCAGGCAAAGGTTGAATGCTCGATTTCGAAAGCAAAGGCGGGCCAGGGTGGAATGGTGGGAAATTCAAACTTTTCCCACGGATAACTTGCCAAATCCACCAGATCCTCGTTATTCTAGGAGGGATTCCACAACCCTTTGTGGCATGGAGGTTTTGTTGGCCAACGCGACCAAGCAGGATCTTGTGCAGCGCGCCGCGTTTTTAACCGGTGCCTCCCAGACTCGAACCCGGCAAGTGCTGGAAGAATTTTTGCGCGTGGTGGGTGAAAACCTCCAAAGCGGCAAGACCATCGAAATGCGCAATTTCGGGACGTTCCATACCCGTCGTCGCCAACCGCGTCCGGCGCGCAATCCGCGCACCGGCGAGCTGGTTCCGTTGGGCGAGCGCACCGTGCCGTTGTTCAAGTTCAGTTCCGAACTCCGCCTGGGCGAGTCTCCGGAACCCGATTGGGAGCTGGTGGAGGCCAAATCCTGATCGCCGCCCTGGTTCTGGCGGGGCTGATGGGTGCCGATCCCGTCAGTCTTCACCTGGAACCACTCCTTGCCGCCCCTTCGCTTTCGGGCAGGTTGGACAGCGTTTTTCGCGATTCCTTGCGCGCCCGTGGTGCGGACCTGTTCCCTCTGGATTCGTTCCGACGCCTGCAGGATCGCGGCGAATGGACCGTCTCCGAAAAGACCGCGGCCGCGGTCGCCAAGCTCAAGACCTTGACCAAGCGCGATCGGATCGGGTGGGTTCGGGTGGATATGCCCAATCCGGAATTCCGCCGCATGAAGTGGTTCCCGATCTGGGCCAAGCGCGAGTGGGTGCTGCGCGGCGAGGTGTTCCGCTCCACGGACAGCACCCCCGAAGTGGAACGGTTTTCCATCCGGCGCGAACTGCCGCTGGGGTTCGTCGGGACCTGGGGGGCCGCCCAGTACCCGCCATCTTCCGCCGATGTCCGCCAAGCCTTGGATCTGTTGTCGCAGGACCTTGCCGCGCGCGTGGCCGGATTCCTGACGGCGCCCGCCACGACACCTTAGTCACCGGTTTCCAAGCCCGCTCGCGATCGCCTGGTCGGTACCCTCCCAAAGGGCGGTTTCGTGCCGGATTCGGGGGGTGAACGGCGGGTCTGGGTGCGAAAAAGATCCGGCAATCGGTCGATTGCCAAGGGCGGGGGGGGTGTGCTAGGTTTGCCGCTCCGATGTTCAGGCGACCGTTTTAGGGCAGGTGGGGAGATTCCCGCCAATCCGCCCCCCCCCCGGGTTCCAAGGTCTCCAGGATCGGGCCGGATTTAGTTCGGCCTATCCAATCTTTGTCGTCTGTCTATTCCAAAGGAGGGAGCATGTCCCAGGAAGATCCCAGGATTCTCGAACTCCGCGCGATGCGCGAAAAGGTGCGCCAGGGCGGCGGCAAGGACCGCGTGGACGCCCAGCACAAGAAGGGCAAGCTCACCGCTCGCGAGCGGATCGATCTCCTGATCGACAAGGGCACCTTCCACGAGTTGGAGCCCTACGTTTCGCACCAGGGCGACGAGTTGGGAATCGCCATGGACCGCATCCCGGGCGACGGGGTGGTCACCGGCTACGGCAAGATCGACGGCCGACCGGTCTACCTCTACGCCCAGGATTTCACGGTCTACGGCGGCACCATGTCGGACATGGTCTCGCGCAAGATCTGCCGCCTCATGGACCTCGCGCTGCGCAACGGCGCTCCGCTGGTGGGACTGATCGATTCGGGCGGCGCCCGCATCCAGGAAGGCGTGAAGAGCCTGGGCGGCTACGCCGAGATCTTCCGTCGCAACGCCCGCTATTCGGGCGTGATCCCCCAGATTTCCGTCATGCTCGGGCCCTGCGCCGGCGGCGCGGCCTACAGCCCGGCCATCACCGACATCATCATCATGGTCAAGGGACATTCGTACATGTTCCTGACCGGCCCCGACGTCATCAGGGCGGTCACGGGCGAAGTCGTGGACGCCGAGACCCTGGGCGGCTGCGAGACGCACATGAGCATCTCGGGCACCAGCCATTTCGCGGCCGACAACGACCAGCACGCGCTGGCCATGACCCGCGACCTTCTCAGCTACTTCCCGTCGAACAACATCGAGAACCCTCCCATGGTCGCCAACAGCGACCCGTCCGACCGCATGGTGGAGGAGTTGAACTCGATCGTGCCCATCGACCCCATGATCCCGTACGTGATGCACGAGGTGGTGGAATACCTGGTCGACGAAGGCTCGTGGCGCGAGTTCCAGCCCACCTGGGCCTGCAACGCCCTCACCGGCCTGGCCCGCATGGGCGGCATGACCGTGGGCATCGTCGGGCAGGAACCGTCCGTGATGGCCGGCGTCGTGGACATCGACGCGGCCGACAAGATCTGCCGGTTCGTGCGCACCTGCGACTGCTTCAACATCCCCATCCTGACCCTGATCGACAGCCCGGGATTCCTGCCCGGCGTGGACCAGGAACACCGCGGCATCATCCGCCACGGCGCGAAGGTGCTCTACGCCTACGCCGAGGCTTCCGTGCCCAAGGTCTCCATCGTGACCCGCAAGGCCTACGGCGGCGCCTACGTGGTGATGAGCTCCAAGTACCTGGGAACCGACGTCACCTACGCATGGCCCTCGGCCGAGATCGCGGTGATGGGCGCCGAAGGCGCGGTGAACATCCTGTTCAAGAAGCAGATCGACGCGGCCATCGACAAGGTGGGCGAAGCCAAGCGCCTGGCCGAAGACTACCGCAAGCGCTTCAACAATCCCTACTTCGCCGCCGCCAGCGGGTACATCGACGACATCATCGAGCCGCGCGAAACGCGCATGAAGGTGATCGAAGCCTTCAAGGCGCTGCGCGACAAGTCGTCGCCGACGCCGCCGCGCAAGCACGGCAACATGCCCGTCTAAGGAGGATCCATGGAATTCAATCCTCTCAAGTTCGTCGTCGGCAGGATCGTCCGGCCCACCCTGCGCAAGCTCGCGGGGGAGGCCGGCGAAGAATTCCGCCACGACAAGGAACTGCGTCGCAAGGTGGCCGTGGCCGCCGTCGCCATCGCCAGGGCCCAGGCCGAATCGGATTCGGCTTTCGCTTCCGGTTCGTCGTCCGGCGACGGTTCCAACCCAGTCACCGCCTGGCAGGCCGTCACGCGCGGTCGCACCATCAAAGGTCGAGGTATCCGATGAAGATGAAGCTCTCCGTGGAAGGAAAGACCTTCGAAGTCCAGCTGGGCGATCTCAACGCCAAGCCCGTGATCGTGATGGTCGACGGCGATCGCCTGGAAGTCTGGCCCGAAGAGGCTCCGGCTCCCGTGGTCGCTCCTGTGGAAGCGGCTCCCGTGGCGTTCCCCAAGCATTCGGCCCACGTGCCGGTGCCGGTGTGGAAGCCGCGCAAGACCGATGTCATCCCCGGCACGGAAAATTCCGTGATCGCTCCCATTCCGGGCGTGATCGTGGACGTGAACGTGGCGGTGGGCGACAAGGTGAGCTACGGCCAGGTCGTGTGCCTGCTGGAAGCCATGAAGATGCGCAATCCGCTGCGCGCCGCGAAGCCGGGCGTGGTGACGGAAGTCAAGATCAAGCCGGGTCAGCACGTGCACTACCACGAGCAGCTGATCGTCATCGTTCCGGAGTGAGCCGGTTCCGGGCGGTTCCGCCCGGGATCCGAGATGCGCGAGGACGTGGATCGAACACCAGGGAAGCTCTCCGCGGCGCAGGTCGCGGGGAGCTTCGCGTACCCGGGAAAAGGGGGATTGACGGACCGCACGGGGATTGTTTGCTTCTCGCGTGCGCCCAAAACCGGCGTGTTTGAGATCGTTCGAAGCAAGTCCGTAGAGAAGGGTCTCGTGAAAGGAAAAGATGAAACTGTTCGTGGGTGGCCTGGCTTGGGCCACAACCGCTGAGACCCTCAAGGAAGCGTTCGAAGCTTTCGGAACCGTGACCGAAGCGACCGTCGTTTCGGATCGCGACACCGGCCGCAGCCGCGGATTCGGTTTCGTCGCGTTCGAGAACGAGGCCGACGGCCGCAAGGCGCTCGAGTCGATGGAAGGCGCCGTCCTGGACGGTCGCAACATCCGCGTGAGCGAAGCCGTGCAGCGCGATCCTTCGGAACGTCGTCCTCGCCGCGAAGGCGGATTCGGTGGCGGCGGACGTCGCGAAGGCGGCTTCGGCGGCGGCGATCGCGGCGGATTCGGTGGCGGACGTCGTGAAGGCGGCTTTGGTGGCGGCGCCGGCGGCGGCTTCGGCGGTGGCGATCGCGGCGGATTCGGTGGCGGATCGCGTGGCGGCTTCGGCGGCGGTGCGGGCGGCGGACGTGGCGGCTTCGGCGGTGGCGCCGGCGGCGGACGCGGCGGCTTCGGTGGCGGCGCGGGTGGTGGACGCGGTGGATTCGGCGGCGGTTCGCGCGGCGGCTTTGGCGGCGGACGTTCCAGCGGCGGCTACGAAGACTGATTTCCCGAACGCCGGGAAACTTCAGGGTTTAAAGTCGAGGCAGTCAATTGACTGCCTTTTTTTATTTCCGGGATTACGAAATTGAAAATTAATGGTTATATCTTCAGCATCCTAGAAATAGGTGTGTTTGAGATCGTTCGAAGCAAGTCAGTTGAGAAGGGTCTCTTGAAAGGAAAAGATGAAACTGTTCGTGGGTGGCCTGGCTTGGGCTACAACCGCCGAGACCCTCAAGGAAGCTTTCGAAGCTTTCGGAACCGTGACGGAAGCGACCGTCGTGTCCGACCGTGACACAGGCCGCAGCCGTGGCTTCGGCTTCGTCGCGTTCGAAAACGACGCCGATGGTCGCAAGGCCATGGAGTCGATGGAAGGCGCCGTCCTTGACGGTCGCAACATTCGCGTGAGCGAAGCGACCCAGCGCGAAGCTGGTGATCGTCCTCCGCGTCGCGAAGGCGGCTTTGGCGGCGGCGGTCGTTCCGGCGGCGGCGGCTTCGGCGGCGGCGGTCGTTCCGGTGG
>JAKPQQ010000284.1 GCA_029557215.1 Fibrobacterota bacterium
CCAGTTCGGCGACCTCGCCGGCGGTGAGCTGGCAGCTGGCCTGGTTGATCGTCTCCACGATCTCCGTGCGCTTGGTGTCGATGGCGAGCTTCATGGAGCGGGCGAACGCGTAGTCGCCCACCAGCACGGCCATCTGGTTGCCCCAACGGCTGGGGGCCGAAGCCTCGCCGCGGCGCAGGTCGGAATCGTCGATCACGTCGTCGTGCGCCAGGCTCGCGACGTGCAACAGCTCGATGGCCGCCGCCGACAGCCGGGAAGCCGTGGCGTCGGAGGTGTCCGACAGGTGCGAGACCAGGAACACCAGCGTGGAGCGGATGCGCTTGCCCTGCCGGGCGGACAGAAAACGCATGCGTTCGGCGAGTTCGCCGGGGGCCCCGTCGGCCTGCTGGCGGACGAGTTCCCAGGAAAGCGCGAGGTCCTTGCGGATCATTTCCCGGGCGGCTTCGAGGTTCGGAGACCCCTGGACGATTCTGGCTGATTCGATGGATTCCAATGGCACAGTCGTGCAAAAGTACTCGTTCTCGGGCGGTTCCAGAGGAATTGCATCCACGGCGCGCAATGGACGATCATTCGACTCGATTCTCTATTTTGAGGTCCTGGTGTTGTGGAGTGCCGGGGGCGTGGGTATTCTTTTGGGGGATATGGACTTCATGATGAAGCCGATCCGGACCCTTCTGGGAATGGAAGGCCCGGACCAGCAGGCAGCGGGCCCCCTCGGGGCGGTCGTGGGAGGGATCCCTGGAGTTCCCCCCGCGCCTCGTGGCGACGAGTCTTCCACGACCATGATGTCTTCGTCGTTTCGGTGCCCCGAACGCGGCGAGGAGTTCGAAGTCTATGTTCGCACCCTGGAACGCGACTTCAAGGCCTACGATCCCGAATTCCGGATCGAAAAGTGGCTGGGGTCGGGTGGATTCTGCGACGTCTTCCTGGTTCCGCAGGTGAACATCCCCGGCAAAGGGGTGCGCCGGGCGGTGCTGCGCGTTCTGCGGCCGACCATCTACCGCACGCCCGATCCCAACGTGAACAATTCCAACGTCCGCCTGTTCCTCACCGAGATGGGCTACAACCTGTTC
>JAKPQQ010000285.1 GCA_029557215.1 Fibrobacterota bacterium
CATGGCCGCGCCGACGCGCCAGCCGACCGCAGGGCCGCCATCGGCGGGTGCCGTGAAATGGCCGTAGGGGCGATGGCATGCCTCGCCCCGACAACGTGGCACGGCACCGACCGAGGAATCGAGGGAGCCCGCAGGGTGGCGACCCCGGAGCCCCCGGGGTGGCGCCCAACCGCATCCATGACCGCGAACCCGCAAACGGCGGGATGAACCCGGTTTTTGTCATTGCCGATTTGGACGCATTGCGGGGCGATTCGTGAATCGCCCCTACGAACAACAACCCTGGCATGTCATCGCCCCTGTTTTCCATACGGCAGGTTGCAGGGGGCTTGCGCACTAGGTAACATGGATGGAATGCCCGAAACGCCATCCAGCAGCAGGCGCACGAACACCATGGCCCGTCGGCTGTTCTGGGGGATCGCGACGTCGCTGGGTGCGACGGTGGCCATGTTGCTGGCGCTGGAAGCCCTGCGCGCACCGGCGGCGCGCATGGAAGGCGTCCTGACGGATTTCCGCAATTCGGTCTGGATGGTGCTGTTCGGCCCCCAGGAAGGCGATCCGCCGTCGCCGGTCACCGTCGTGGACGTCGACGAACGCACCCTGGAGGCCTGCGGGGTCTACGGCGAGTCCTACCGCGCCCACCACGCCAGGATCGTGGATTTCCTGACCCGCAACGGAGCCGGCGCGATCGTGTTCGACTTCCTGTTCAAGACGTCGGATTCCGGCGCCGCTGCCGTGGCCGACTACCGCCAAAAATTGCGGGCGATCGGACACGACAGGGAATTCGACAGCGCGAGCTGGGTCCGGCTGCGCCGCGAACTGGATGTTTCTTCCAGGCTGGAGCGAGCGGTGGCGGCCTCGCCGCGCACCGTGGTCGCCGCGCAGCTGGGCGACCATCTGGACTACCCCAATCCTTCGGACTGGATCTCCAAGGCCTCGCTCTCCTGGCAGCGGTCCGTTTGGACCGGCATGGACATGCCGCAACGGGAATTGTCGAAACTGCGCGGCAAGAACACGCTCGACAACGTGTACCCCGGCCTGGCCCGGTCGGCCACCCGCCTGGGGTTGGCGAACGTGGAGCCGGAATCCGACGGCAAGGTCCGCAAGCTGCAGCTCTTGTGGCGGTTCCCCGACACGTCGTTCGTGGATCCGGCGCTGGCTCCCGAAGGATCGGGCGCACCCGCCGCGTACCCTTCCTTGGCGCTCCAGGCGAGCCTGCTCCTGTTGGGCCGCCCCGCCGACCGGATCGATGTGGTGAACCGCCACGTGGAGCTCGGGGCGCCCCTCAAGGTCTGGAAGGACGCCGCAGGCGGCGTCCGCACCTCGGTTCCCGCCTTGAGCTGGTCGATGTGCGAAGACCTCCGCCGATCGCGGGGAGCGCTGGACAGCTTGGCGGCCCAGCGGTCGGGAATCCTGGTGCCCACCCGCGACGTGGTGGTCGCGCGCGACCAAAACGGCAGGTTCGCCACCCGGCTGGCCTACCCCGACAGCCTGGACGACGCGACCACGCGCGCCTTGGCGGCGCTGGCGCCGGACACGTCCTGGATCGCGCAGGTGCCCGCCGACGGCAATCCCGCGTTGCTGACGGATTCCGTTGGGGTGCGCCGCGCGGGACGGGACCTGGAATTCGTGCGGCCCACCCCCGACGGCGGCATGGCGAGCGCGGGCGCGATTTCGGACCGGTCGCTGCGCATCTTCCTGTCTGAGCTTCCCGGCGCGCTGCCCAAGGGACTCGATTCCCTGGCTCCCGGACACAACGCGTTCCTGTCGGTGTGGATCGAGGCCTGGTGGGACAAGACCCGCCGCCGCCTGGCCACCAGCCTGCTGCCGTTGCGGGGTTCCAGCCTGGAAGCTCTCCTTTCACTCCCCGACTCGGTGGTCGCCTCGCTGGGCGTCGGCGACACCCTGGAACTGGGCGATCCGATCCGGATCCCCACCGACGGGCAAGGCGCCACGTACCTGTCGTTTTCAGCCCCCTCGCGCTGGGAAGGCAGCAAGAGCGACCAGGCCTGGATCCGGCACGTGAGCTACGTGGATTTCCTGGAAGGACGCTACGATCCGGGGCAGGTCGCCGGGCGGGTCTTCGTCCTGGGGTCGTCGGCCAACGCGCTTTCCGACTTCGTGGACGTGCCGATCGAACGCCGACACCCCGGAGTCGACATCCAGGCCATGGGGATCCACGGCATCGTTTCCGGCGACTTCCTGCGCGCCGCCCCGCCGGGGTTGG
Organism: Fibrobacterota bacterium; assembly: GCA_029557215.1. Classification (GTDB taxonomy): domain Bacteria; phylum Fibrobacterota; class Fibrobacteria; order UBA5070; family UBA5070; genus UBA5070. The sequence continues at coordinate 2,225 of JAKPQQ010000285.1, forward strand.
ATCTCGCGCTCGCCTTGGCGCTGGCGGTGCTGGCGGGGCTGTCCACGGCGTTCCTGCGGCCCGCCTGGGTGGTAGTGTCGCTGGGGTGCCTGTTGTGCTCCTGGTTCGCGGTGTCGGTGGCGGCGTTCGACCGCGGCTTGTGGCTGGCGATCCTGCCCGGCTCGTTGTGCGCCCTGTCGTCGTCGGTGGCCGCCATGGGATTGCGCTACCTGCTGGAAGAACGCCAGAAGCTCTTCCTGCAGAAATCGTTCAAGACCTACATCAGCCCCGAGCTGATCGACCAGATGGTGGAATCGGGTTTGCAGCCGCGCCTGGGCGGCGAAGAGCGCGAGATCACGGCGTTCTTCACCGACATCCAGGGCTTTTCCACCTTCTCGGAAAAGATCGGATCGCCGGCCCGCCTGGTGGAGCTCATCAACGAGTACCTGTCGGCCATGACCCGGATCCTGACCGACAACCAGGGCACGCTCGACAAGTACATCGGGGACGCGATCGTGGCGATGTTCGGAGCCCCCGTGCCGGTGGAGGGCCACGCGCGCAAGGCCGCGGTCTCGGCGGTGATGATGCAGGAAAGACTGGCGGAGCTGCGGGCGAAATGGCACGATGAAGGGGACAAATGGCCACAGATCGTCCATCACATGCGCATGCGCATCGGGCTCAACACGGGCCCCATCGTGACCGGAAACATGGGTTCCGAGCTGCGCATGAACTACACCATGATGGGCGACGACGTGAACCTGGCGGCGCGCCTGGAGAGCGCATCCAAGCAGTACGGCGTGTACATCCTGTGCTCGGCGGCGACGCTTTCCGCCGCGGGTCCGGGGTTCCTTTCGCGCGAGATCGACACGATCCGCGTGATGGGCAAGACGGAACCTGTCACGGTCCACGAGATCATGGGGCTCGAGCGGGGCGCCCCGGACTCCTGGCGGCGCTGCGCGGAACTCTTTTCCATGGCGCGGGCGCACTACCTCGCGGGGCGCTTCGAGCAGGCGCGCGCGGGGTTCCTGGAATCCCTGGACCTGGAACCGCTGCACGGACAGCCCGGGGTCAAGACCTGCCCGAGCAAGGTCTTCGCCGCGCGTTGCGAACAATATCTGTCGCATCCTCCGTCGGGATGGGACGGGGTCTTCACCGCCACGGAGAAGTGACCCCGTGACCGGGCGGCCGGTCATCGGTCTGCTGGTCAACGACCTGGTGGGGGCCTACCAGTACGGCCAGTGGATCGGCATCGAGGAACGCACCCGCGAGCTGGGGTACGACGTCGCGAGCTTCAACGGCGGCGAGATGAAATCCGCCTGGCTCGACAAGCGCATGCGCAACGAGACGTTCAAGCTCGCCACGCCGGAAAACGTCGACGCCCTGATCCTGCTGGCACCCGCGGTGGCCAACACCCTCGACTCCGAGGAGATCGCCGAATTCGCCCGCAGCCATTCGCCCCGACCGCTCGTGACGGCGGGCTTCGGCGTCCCCGGATTCCCCACCGTGCTGGTCGACAACGCCGCGGGAATGGAAGCCGTCGTGGAACACGTGGTGGGATACCACGGACGGAAGCGTCCCCTCTACCTGGGTGGGCCGCTCCAGAACCCCGAAGCCGTGCAACGACGCGACGCGTTCCTGAAGGTGCTCGAGCGCCACCGCGTCCCGCATGTCCGGGAGCTCGACCTGGTGGGACAGTTCGACTTCGGGATCGGGCGCGACATGGTCATGGATCTGCTCGGCCGCAAGATCCCGTTCGACGCCGTGATCGCCGCCAACGACGAGATGGCCCTGGGCGCCATGGAAGCGCTCAAGCAGCACAAGGTGCGGATCCCGGAAGACGTGGTCGTGACCGGGTTCGACGACATCGAGGACGCGATGTTCTCCACTCCGGCCTTGACCTCGGTGCGCCAACCCCTGTTCGACCAGGGACGTCTGTGCGTGAGCCTGGTCGCCGAACTCCTGAAAGGCGGGAGCGTCCCTCCGATCAACCACCAACCGGCGAGGCTGGTGGCGCGCGGGTCCTGCGGCTGCCATTCGGCGTCCATCGCCGAAGGACGCAGCGAATCGATCATCGATTCCAGGGATTCGAGCTTTCTGGCCGCCGGCGAGGCCTTCGGGTCGGAAGCCTGCCTGCGATCGGTCAAGTCGGAAATGGGGCCCGAGGACCAGGCGGTCGTGGCCTCCGCCGAATTCGCCCATCTGTTCTCGCAATTGTCGCGGGAAGCGACGGGAATCGTCAAGGGGATCTCGATCGTGCCGTTCGAGAAGCTCCTCATGGCGCACTCCCGCGAAGAGGACGACAACGACCGCTGGCAGCTGTTCGTCTCGCGCCTGCGGCGCGGCACCATGCCGTTCTTCCCGCGCGACACGTCCGACGCGGCCGAAATCGAAGGCCTGTTCCACCAGCTGCGGCTGGTGGTCCACGAGCGCGAAGTCCAGAGATCGGCGTACAAGTCCATGCGCGTGGAACGCTGGACGCGCCAGCTCCACGAGACCGGCAGCCACCTGATCACCACCTTCGACGTGGGAAACCTGGTCGAGAGCCTGGCGCAGGACCTGCCGCTCCTGCAATTGAACACCTGCCACATCCTGGTCCAGGAAAAGACCGATCCGCCGGGCCAACTGCGCCTGATCCTGTCGTACAACCACGGCAAGCGGATCCCGCTCCCCGCGGAAGGGATCCCCAAACCCGTGCGGAGCGTGGTGCGCGAGCTGGTGCAGTCCGATCCGGAACGCGGGACATTGGCGATCGAGCCGTTGTTCTTCGAGTCCACGCACCTCGGGTTCGCGCTGGTGGAGCTCGGATCGCGGCGCGGCATGCTGCTGGACGCCCTGCGCACGCAGATTTCGGCGGCGCTCATGGGCGCGCGCCTGGCGGTGGAGGTGCGTTCGCGCACCCGGGAACTGGAGCAGGCCCTGGAAACGCTGGAAAAGAACCAGCTGCAGCTCGTGCTCAGCGAAAAGATGGCGAGCCTTGGCAAGCTCACGGCCGGGATCGCCCACGAGATGAACACTCCCCTTTCCGCGATGCGCTCGTCGCTGGAAGAGATGAAGCAGCTGGCCAAGGAGTACGCCGATTCGATCGGCGATCCGGAGGTCACGCCCGACGACCACAAGGCGATCGCCGCCGACATGGCCAAGTCGCTGGACATCGCGATCCGCGCCGGCGACAAGGCCAGCGGATTCGTGAGGTCCATCAAGAGCCAGACCCGCGACATGGGGGCCAAGGACAAGCAGGTGTTCGACTGCGTGCGCGTGGTGGACGAGGCGATCCTGCTCTTGTCGCACGCGCTGCGCGCGGCCCGCTGCGAGGCGCGCGTCAAGCATTCCGCCGCGTCGGCGCCGGTGCTCGGGATCCCCGACCGCCTCCAGCAGGTCGTGACGAATCTCGTCACCAACGCCATCGACGCGATGGAAGGCGCCGGAGGCGGGATCATCCGGATCTCGGTGGACACGCGGGACCGCGAGACGTCGATTTCCGTCGCGGACTCGGGATGCGGGATCCCCCAGGAGAACCTGGGAAGGATCTTCGACCCCCTGTTCACGACAAAACCCGTGGGAAAAGGGACCGGGCTCGGTCTCACGATCATCCACGACATCGTCCACGGCGACTTCGGAGGCAGGATCGAGGTGGACAGCGTTCCCGGCAAGGGCACGACGTTCACCATCCGGCTTCCGGAAGCGGCGGGAGGCTGACATGGCACGCAAAGGTGGCGCACGCGGCGATTCCGGACGCACGATCCTGCTGGTGGACGACAGCCGCGAAGTCCTCGAATCGTCGGGATCCCTCCTGGAACGCGAAGGGCACCGGGTGCTGCGCGCGGAAAGCGCCCGCCAGGGAATCGACATCCTGCGCCGCGAGGAGGTCGACCTCCTGCTGGTGGACTACTTCATGCCCGGCATGACCGGCGAAGAGATGATCAACGAGGTGCGCACGTTCAACAAGCGCGTGCAGATCGTGCTGCAGACGGGATACGCGAGCGAAAAGCCTCCCCGCGACATGCTCGCGCGCCTGGACATCCAGGGCTATTGCGACAAGAGCAGCGGCCCCGAGGAATTCCTCCTGTGGGCCGACGTCGGCCTGAAGTTCGCCAAGCAGGTGCGCACCCTGGAGATGGGACGGCAAGGCCTGCGCTACATCCTGGACGTGACCCCGGACCTTCACCGGATCCAGCCGCTGGAAGACCTCCTGCGCGGAATCCTGTTCCAGATCGCGGGACTGGTGGGCTCGGTCCATTCGTTCGTGGCGGTGCGACCCGACAAGGCCGGTTCGCCCGACGCGACCAGGGAACCCGACGCCCTGCTGGCCATGGTGGAAGAAGAACGCGACCTGGTGATCCACGCCGGGATCGGGCGCTACGAAGGCCATTCCACGCTCGAAGACGCCTTGACCGGCCCCGGACTGGACACCCTCAATTCGGCGCTGCACGACGGCGCGATCAACGTGGGGGCCACCAGCACGGCGGTTCCGCTGCGGATCGGGGCGAGCACCATCGGGGTGATCCATCTGGACAAGGCGTCGGACCTGATGCCCGACAACCTCGAGATGCTCCACGTGTTCGCCAACCAGGCGGCCGTGGCGGTGCAGAACGCGCTCCTGTACCAGATGGCCACGCTGGACCCGCTCACCGGAGTGTACGCCCGCAAGTTCTGGGAACAGATGGCGCTGCGCGAGATCCGCACCGCGTTCAGATTCCGTCACCCGCTGACCCTGGTGGTCCTGGACCTGGACAAGTTCAAGTCGATCAACGACGAACAGGGGCACCTCACCGGCGACAAGGCGCTGGAGACCGTGGGACGGATCCTGCGCGAATCGTCGCGATCCTCCGACGTCGTGGGCCGCTACGGCGGCGACGAGTTCGTGGCGGTGCTGCCGCGAACCGACAAGGCCGGCGCCTCGGTGTTCTGCAGCCGCGTGCTGCACGAACTGGAACGGCACGACGTCAAGGGACCTTCGGGGCCGTGCAAGCTGCGGTCCAGCATGGGGCTTTCCATGTTCTCGCCGCACGATTTCAACATGACCACCCTGAGCCGCCCCATCGCCAACGCGTTCTTCCAGAACGCCCTGCAGTGGGCGTTCTCTCGAGCCGACCGCCAGGTGTACATCTCCAAGCGCGCAGGCGGCCACCAGTTCCAGTTCTCGGACCAGACCGACTGGCCCGATCCCGGTTCCCCGCAGACGAACCTCGAATCGGGGCCGCACATCCTTCCGCTGTCGAACGAGGAGTCCAAGTAGCCATGGCCAGGAAGACCAGCCACGCGCAAAAGCCTCCCTCGGGCAGGACCATCCTGTGCATCGACGACCAGATCGAATTCCTGGAAGCCACGCGCTCGATCCTGGAGCGCGAGGGCCACACGGTGTTCCTGGCCACCAGCGGACGCGAAGGCCTGGGAATCCTGGAGCGCGAGCGGGTGGACGTGCTCCTGCTGGACTACTTCATGCCCGGGATGACCGCCGAAGACGTCCTGGCCGACGTGCGCGATCCCGCGCTGCAGGTGGTCCTCCTGACGGGGTATTCTTCGGAAAAGCCTCCGCGCGAAATGTTGGACCACCTCAACATCCAGGGCTACTGCGACAAGAGCCGCGGACCCGAGGAACTCCTGCTGTGGGTGGACGTGGCCCTGCGGTTCGGGGCCACCGTACGGCTCCTGGATTCCAACCGGCAGGGGCTGCGACAGGTTCTGGCGGCTCGCATGAGGCCCGAGGAATGCATCCCGCTGGAGACCGAACTCGACAACCTCCTGGACGAGGCCCTGGCCACGCTGGGCATCGCGCACGGATTCGTGGGGATCTGCACGCCCCGCCTGGCGTGGGTTCCCCCTTCGCGGCTGGAAGAAACCCCCGCCTGGGCCGACGACGAGGTCGAGGACCTGCGGATCATGTCGTCCCGAGGTCCCTGGACCTCCGGCACGGCGCTGTCCAGCCAGGTCGAGGAGATCCTCCTGAAGTCCATCCTCGAGGCCCCCCGCCTGGACGGATCCCGTCTGTCCAACGGAGCCGGAGTGATCCCGTTGCGCGCCGAAGGCCAATGGCTCGGCGCGCTCTACGTGGAATCGTGCCCTTCGCCCGACACCTACGAATGGGACATGATCTGCTATTTCGCGAGCGAAATGGCCGTGCGCATCCTCAACCGCACGATGGCCACGCTCGATCCCGTCACGGGCCTGCAGAACCGCGCCTTCTGGCGGCAATCCGCCTGGAGGGAGCTGCGGTCGGCCTTCCGCTACGAATACCCCGTCAGTCTTGTGCTGGTGACCGTGGCGGGGCTCGACAAGATCCGCGCGCTCAAGTGGCGCACGGCCGACCAGATCATGGACGCGGTCGGCCGCGTGGCCCGCAATTCCATCAGGGGCACCGATCTGGCCGGGCGAGGCGACAAGGACGAACTGCTGCTGCTGTTGCCCCACACCAACGCGATCGGAGTCCTGCGGGTGGCGGAAATGCTCGCCGAACGGCTGGAGGAACTCGTGGTGCAGACATCCGACGGAGCCTACACTCCATCGGGCGGGATCGGGGTCGCCACCCTGGATCCGCACGACTTCGCGCCCGACCGGATCCCCAAGCCCATGCCTTCGGCCTACTATCCGTCGGTGGAACAGATCTTCCGCGCACGCGCGGCCGAGACCCTGGCCCGACCGACCGGGAACGCCACCGGGTTCGCCGTGGTCCAGAACGACCACCGGGAATGGCCCGATCCCGCCACGCTCGCCACGCGCGCGGTCCGTTCTACCTTGTGGGCATGAGCGCAATGCACCGTTCCAAGGACCAGAAGATCGCCGGCGTCTGCGCCGGACTCGCCGAATCGTGGGGCATCGACCCGTCCAAGATGCGCATCGCCGTGGGCGCCGTCGCGCTCCTGGGCGTGTTCAGCGCCGGGATCAGCACCGGGTTCATGGTGCTCATGTACCTGCTGCTGTGGTGGCTGCTGCCGGTGAAGGACAAGGACGCCCCCTCGGGTCCGCCGCCGACCGGGGACTGACCGGACGGAATCCGTCGGAGGACGGCTCGCCTACCCCTGGTTGGCCACTCCGAACGGCACGTGGACGGAAGGCAGCAGCGCCGATGTCGGTTCCACGTGGGCGAGCTGGTCGTCGAAGAACAGGTGCGGCCGGAACGTGCCCAGCACCGAATGCTTGGCCACCCCGCCCAGGAAGAACGCCTCGTCGACGTTGAGTCCCCAGGCGCGCAGGCTCGCGACCACGCGCTGGTGCGCGGGCGCGCCGCGGGCGGTGGCGATGGCAATGCGCAGGCGGGGCTCGTAGGACGGATCCTGTCGTTTCCGTTCCCGTTCCACCGTCTGCACCGCGCCCAGGTCCCGGAACAGGCGAAGGAGCGGTCCCGCGTCCAGGGGTTCGGTGCGGCGGGCCTCCTCGTTGGCGCGGAAGGCGTCCATCCCCTGGCTCTTGTAGATCCGTTCCGACGAATCGTCGGCCAGCACGCCGTCGAAGTCGAACGCCACCCGCAGCCCGGCGTCGGAAGGGTCGTCGCGCACCGCTCCGCGTTCCAAGACCTGTCCGGCGGGAATCCCGTGGCCGATCGCCTCGCGAACGTCCATCGGGTTGGCCGACAGGAACAGGCTCGCCCCGAACGACTCCACGTAGGGCCAAGGCGCCTTGCCCTTGGTGAACACCGCGCGTTCGATCTCCAGGCCGTGGGAGGCGATGGACCGGAACACCCGCGCGCCGGTGTCGGGGTCGTTGCGCGAAAGCAGCACCACCTCCACGGGGCGGTCCGACGGATCCTGTCCGTTCAGCGAAAGCAGCCGCCGGATGAACGGGAACGCCACCCCGGCGGGCAGGACCTGGTCTTCGCGTTCGCGCTGGTAGGCGCGGTAGGCGTCCTCGCCTCCTTCGCGGAAGACGCGGTCGGAATCCGTCAGGTCGAACAGGGCGGAAGACGCGACCGCGACGACGAGCTTTCCATGGAGGCTGTGGGACATGGGACCGTCCGTCACCCTTGGCGGATCAGACGTATTCCACGTAGTCGGGTTCGTAGCGCAGCGACTGGACCAAAGCCTCGACGCTCGCGGGCTCCCTTTCCTGCGCCAGGCCTTCGCGGAAGGCCTGCTTGGCGACTTCCACGGCGATGCGGCCGCTGACTTCGCGGATTCGCTTGAGCGACGGATACAGGTTGCCGGTCGCGCGTTCTTCGTCGGTGACCAGTTCGGCCACGACGCGGGCGGCGGTCAGGAACATGCCGTCGGTGATCTCCTTGGCGCGCACGGCGATGGCGCCCAATCCGACACCCGGGAAGATGTACACGTTGTTTCCCTGGCCCGGAGAGAAGGTGCGTCCCTGGTAGTGGACGCTCGGGAAAGGGGAACCCGACGCGAACAGGCATCGGCCTTCGGTGTGCACGTAGGCGGCCTCGGCGGTGCATTCGGCCTTGGACGTGGGATTGGACAGCGCGAAGATCACGGGGCGATCGTTGATGCGGGCCATGGCCTGCAGGATTTCGGGCGTGAAGGCTCCCGTCATGCCCGAAGCGCCGATCAGCGCGGTGGGCTTGATGACTTCGATCGCCTCGGACAGGGTCTTGACGAATTCCGCCTGGTGCGCCCACGGCTTCTTGTGGTGCGTGAGGTCGGTGCGCGAGGCGACCACCAGGCCCTTGGAATCCACGAACCAGCAGCGGCGCTGGGCTTCTTCGTGCGACAGGCCCGCCTGCACCATGGTGGCGGCGATCATCTCGCCGATGCCGGTGGCGGCTTCGCCCGCGCCCAAAAACAGCACGCGTTCGTCGGTGATCCTGCGACCCGTGACCTCGAGCGAGCTGAGCAGACCCGCCAACGCGACGGATCCGGTTCCCTGGATGTCGTCGTTGAAGGTGCAGTGGGTGTGGCGGTATTTTTCCAGAAGCCGGAACGCGTTGTGGTTGGCGAAGTCCTCGAACTGCACGAGGGCGTCGGGCCACAGTTCCTTGCAGGCCTGCATGAATTCGTCGATCAGCGCGTCGTATTCGTCGCCCTTGAGGCGATGGCGCTTGAGGCCCAGGTACAGCGGATCGTTGAGGAATTCCTCGTTTTCCGTGCCCACGTCGATCATGACGGGCATGCACTTGCCCGGGTGGATCCCGGCGCAGGCGGTGTACAGCGCGAGCTTGCCGATGGGGATGCCCATCCCCGACGCTCCCAGGTCGCCCAGTCCCAAAATGCGCTCGCCGTCGGTGGGAAGGATCACCGACACTTCCTGTCGGGGCCAGTTCCGCATCACCTGCTTGATCTGGCCGCGGTCGTCGGCCGAGATGTAGAGCCCGCGCGGACGGCGGAACACGCGCCCGAACAGCTGGCACCCCTTGCCCACGGTGGGTGTGTAGACCACGGGCATCAACTCTTCCAGATTGTCGACCAGCGCCCTGTAGAAAAGGGTTTCGTTGCGGTCCTGCAGCCCGATCATGTACAGGTAGCGTTCCAGGTCGTCGGGCTTGGACCGGACGTTGGCCATCACGCGCAAGGCCTGCTGCTCCATGGTGCGCACCGGAGGCGGAAGCAGTCCGCGCAAGCCCAGTTGATCGCGTTCGCGCTCGGTGAAGGCGGTGCCCTTGTTGAGCAGCGGATCGCGAAGCAGATCGACTCCGCGCGGGAAGTTCGCCTGGGTGCTGGCCTGGGTCATGTACGAGCGCCTCCGAAACAAAGATCCTGGGATCGAGAAAGCGGGAAATGTAGAAGGAATCGGACTCGGCGCGCGGACTCTTGTGATCGGGTGTTCAAAATTGTCCAAACAAAAAACGCCACTTCCGGGGGATTCCCGAAAGCGGCGTCCATTTCCGGCGATGCCGGAAGTTCTTCTTACTTGAAGTTCGCGGTGACGGCGAACGATCCGAACAGATTGCCCGAGGCGCCCGACACGAAGTTGGGTCCGCGGTTCAGGAATCCGTTGTCGACGGAAGCCTCGGCGGCCCAGCGACCGCGCTCGTAGCGGATGCCCACGATGGCGACCGGAGTGGCCGACCAAAGGCGGGAGAAGACCACTTCGTCATCGCCGGCCAGGTAGTCGGCGCGGTTGTAGGCGAGGGCCAGACCGGTTCCGCCCTTGAGCGTCCAGCGTTCGAACACCGGCAGGATGGTCGACAGCGTGGGCTGCAACTCGACCGTGTATCCCCAGTCCGGAGCGCTCTTGCTGTTGTAGTACCCGATCATTTCATTCAGGCCCACGGCCAAGATGTGTCGCTCGGCCGAAAACGTCGTGCCGATGCTTCCGGTCTGCTCGATCGAGTAGAGCACCTCGGCATCGTCGTCGTCCTCACCCGAAGCGCGGGTCTTGGAGCGTGCCAGATCGATCTCCGCAGTCCAGGAAAGACCGTTGTCGCCGTTGGCCGGTGTCACGAGGCCAAAGCCGATCGCGAGTTCGTCGGAACGGGAAGCCGTCGTGTTGCTGCCCGCAGCACTGCGAGTGGTGAGCGTGCCATAGTCGGCGGGAGTTCCCCAATCCAACGAGGCGTAAGCGGTAAAGTCGCCCAACGGAGCCGAACCGAACAAGCCAAAGCTCGTGGGAGCGTAGGTGGAGTCGTATTCTTCCGTGGGACCGACATCCGCGGCAAAGCCGCGCTTGTCGAAATTCATGCGCAGACCGGCGCCGAACGCGGGAGCGATATAGCCGCCCGCGAGCTGACCCTGTGCGCCTGCCGCCGCGAACCCGGCGAAGAACTGGTCGACCACAGCCAAGCCGGTTCCGTCGAAATGCGCGGTGTTCCCGCCATTCCACTGGAAGGCGGCCTTGCGTTCGCCGTAGTAGTCGCTGGGAGTGACCAGCAGGTAGCCGATCGAACCCGGAATGGCCGGGTTGCCCATGATGAGATCGTCGTGGATGGGCGCCAGCGGCGCGGATGCCTCGGTGTTGTAGGACACCGGGGTCGCGGCGACCGGAGCGGCGACTGCCGTGGTCGTGGTGGCGGGGACCTGGGCCATCGCGGCGGTGGCCGAGAGAGCGACGAGAGCGATACGCTTCACTGGAATTCCTCCATGTTCGGAAACCTGTCAAATGGATTGTTCGTTGCTTGGCGACAGATTCCGTGAACAAGGATTTAGTACGTCGAAATTGGCTTGGCCAGTTTTTTTCAATGGATCCAGATATCCAATGAACGCCTGGCTTGTTTCCCGGTACCGCACGAAACCGACAGCGGATTCTCCCATCCGATGGGTACCATAATTCATCCATATGCCCTTGGCCACGCTCCTGCCCTCTCTTCTTGCCCTGGCGGCGCTGTTCGGACAGAATCGTTCGGCCGGACAGGTCGGTGGCCCGGTGTTCCCGCCGCGCCCTGGGACACCCGATCCGGCGCGCCTGGAGCGGTACCTGGTGGCGGCCAAGCAGGCGACCGCCCGTTGCGGCCCGGTTTCCGGCTGCCCGGAAGGAATCGCCCTGTGGACCAAGCTGGAGCCCAAGGGCCCGCCTTCGCAGTGCACGTCGTTCCTGGTGGCGCCGGATCTTGCCCTCACCAACCACCACTGCATCCCCGCCTCCGCCCGCAACGCCGGAGGCGATTGCCGGAACCTGGCGTGGCTCCATTTCCCGAAGACCGGATCCAAACCCGCCGATACCGTTTCGTGCCGGGAAGTGGTCGCGATCTCGGCGACCTCCGACAAGATCGACCAGCCCGACTGGGCCTTGGTCCGGCTGGCCCGCCCGATGAACCGGGCGATCCTTCCAATTTCCACCGCCGGCGTGCGCGACCTCGATTCGTTGGTCGCGTGGAGCTTCAATCCCGATTGGGCCTTGCTTGCCTTGCGCGAGCGGATCGCCGCCGAGCTGCGCCCCCTCGATTGCCGCGCCAGCCGACGCACCAAGGCGTTCAAGGATCCCGGATCGGTGTCGGAATATTCCGATTCCTTGTCGCGCCGGATCCCGTTGGCCTCGTGCCCCGCCCAGAAAGGCAATTCCGGAGCCCCCTTGCTGCGTCGCGGTCCCGACGGAATCTGGCGCATCCACGCGCTGCTGGACCGCTCGGCTCCGGTCAACGGCGTTCGCGACTGGGTGAGGTCGCAGGGGCTGGAACTGCTCGATCCCGACCTCGGCGAATTCGCCTACGCCACCAATCTTTCCTGCGTGCCGTTGCCAGGGCGCCAAACCTTGCCGGAAATCTGCGGGCGCGATTCCAACACGGCCACCATCCAAGCCGACTACGACAACTGGAAGGCGGAAGTGGACCTTGCCATATCCGAAAAGGCCAGACAGGTCGCCCCCCACCGCCCCATGGCAGGAGCCGTCCTGCAGCGCGGTGTCTGGAGCGGATTTTCCAAGCGGGCGGTCCGGTGCGCGCGCAACACCGAAGCCGTGGTGATCCCTCTCCCCGCGTGTTCTTCGCCCAGCGCCTCCGACAGCCTGTTCCACGTGCCCGTCTGGGGAATCCGGTTCGGATTCGACAAGGATCTGCGCTGGAGCTTCCGGATGGATCCCGAGCGCCCGCGGTTGGCCGTGCGCGAGCATTGCGAACCGCTCGGTTCTCCCGATACCGGCATCGACATCTGCCGCTTCGAAGCGCGCTTCCCCCGGATCGGGACCATCCCGCTGCGCACCGACACCCTCGCGCGCTGCGTGAACGACCGCACCGCCGGAACCTCGCGGCGATCGTTGTTCTAGGCGCCGCCAAAGTCGTCGGTGAGCCTTCGCGGACTCTGAACGGACGGGTGCGAGTTGCTTCCAGACACAAAAGAGCCCAGATCCATCCAAGGACCAGGGCTCCGTCGATTTATCGCCGCGCTGAGCGCGGAGGGCCTGAAGTCCAACGGCTTACTTCTTGACAAGCTTCCCGGCAGGAGCGGTCTTGGCGGCCTTCTTCAGTTCGGCAGCTTTGATCCCCGTCGAACTTGTGATGATCTCCCAGGAAACCCCGTGTTCCAGCAGCTTGCGCGCCGTATCGAGCGCCTTCGCATGCTCAAGCCACTCGACAGCTTCCGATCGGAGTTGTGTCTTTTTCATGTAGGCCTCGACTTCCTTGAACGTCAATTTACCGACTTCCGCGGCCAAAGTGAAGAGGTTGCGATATTCCTCAGGGGAAACGATGCCCTTCAACGCCTCGACCCCCCGAAAAACCTTCTCTGCCCGACTCTGTGGCCCCGCCATCGCACCACGCAAGGCCTGTGCGATTGCATTGCGAGCTCCCGCCCAAGCCGAATACTCCTCGCGGGACACCTCGCGCACCAATGTCTGGAAATGCAGCCAAACGTTGCCGCGACTCTCCGAGTGGATGCTGTTGGCGATCCGAGCAGGCTTGAGATCGGTCACCAAAGCGACCGGCACGACCTCGTCCTTCGGAAAACGCTCCAGAAGGTCGAGGTAGTAGTGGGCTGTTCGGTGCAAATCCACAGACTGCGCCGTGGCCCAATGTTCGATCAGCACCACCAGGACGATCGACCGCTTGGCGAAGGTGTAGCGGATGTTCAAGTCCATGACGTAGCCTTTGCGGGCGAGGTCGTGCTTGCGCGTGGTGGTGTTCAAAAATTCCCACGCCAAGGGCTTGCCCCACGCCCTGGAAGCATCGGGAAGCAGAAATTCCAGCGTGTCGACGGGGTGATCCTTCAGAAGCTGCTTGATCCCTTGATCCAGATTGGTCAAACGCTCGCGCAGGGCTTTCTGTACTCGCTTGATCGCCATTTGTCGCCCCTCCCAAAGCAAATCATGCGATTCCGGATCGCTTGCCGCTGGTGTTTGCCAAAGGAGGGCGGCTTCCGACCAAGGGGCGTGCAATCGCACCCGCCTGCCGGGAGCGCCATGGCCGGGCGGTGCGACGCGTCGCCGCGAGCAAAAGCCCACCGCGTTCGGCGGTGGGCGCGCCCGGGACGTCGATCTGGTTCAGGAACAAAACCTGTTCCGGAGTCAGCGCGGGCAGCAGCCTGCCGTCCCGGATCTGTCCGTGGTGGCTCCGCAGCCCCTTCAGACCGTCGGCGGCGAGCGCGAACACGTACTCGGCCGTGGAGCCCTTGAAAAAGGAGACCGGTTCGAGCGGTTCGGAAGCCAACGTCCACAGCTCGCAATGCCGGGCCACCGTCGCGATCGCCTCGACCACACCGTTTTCGGCCGACAAGGCCATGCGCACGAATTCCCGATCGCGCGACAATTCGCGTCGGTGTTGCGCAGGGTCCTTGGCGATCAAGTCCAAGATCTTGACGACCATCCCAAGGTGGCCACGAAGTTTGACGCCACTCTTCATACGACGGGCTCTTTCTGCAGTGAGCTGATTCATTCAGCCATTGTGCAGAGATCGCTGTCCAGTGGAAAATAGATAAAACCATCCTTCGAATCGCCCCCCCTTTCGCGCAAAAATCCCCCACCACAAAAAACCAACTCGGCTTATACAAGAAAAACTCAAAATGCACCCACACAAGGCTTACAAACCACGCCACAAAAGGCTTTTTACGCAATCCGACAACCACAAAAGACACCAAAACAAGCCTCTGTAACATCGATATTCGCAGCATTAAACACAGAACAAAACACTACTACAACCAACAGAATGCAAGTATAAAAGAGAATGTATCGCCATAAAAGATCGACTAATACAAAGAAACAAATAGGTATAAATCGGCAATAACACTTGCACCTCACCACCCTATTCAGAACGCCAATTCGCTGCGATTCTTGACCCGGCGCCCTAAAAGACCTATCTTTCGCCTTTAAAATCAACGACTTACAGGCGTAAAACGGCGGAGTCAAGCCATGCTGCACGGCATCGACGATCTTTCGATCGAGGAGCTGCAAAACCAGCTTCTGGAGATCCAAAAAAGGATCAAGGAAAAAGAAAAGGATGGCTTGATAGAAAAGATCTCGGCTAGCCTGCGAGACCGCGACCTCGTGTTCATCCAAGAGGTCCAAGCGATCGTCGATGGCAAAAAGAGCCTGGAAAGAGCCTCTCGCAAAGAGAAACAACCGTCGATCAAGCCCTTCAAGATCGGCAAGACCGAAGTGTATCTGCGGCAGGGCAAGGTGTTCTTCGGGATCCAGGAGATCAAGTACACCCGCTTGGACAAGAACAACATCCTGCGGATCTCCAAGGAAGGCAAGGGGTTGCCCCCCAAGGTTTCCAGCCTGCCTCCCCACATCCAGAAAGTGGTCCTGGCCCTTCCCCAGAAGAACGAACCCCAAGGCTCCGACCCCGCACCGCTGGAAGACCCCGATCCGTCGCAACCGGCACCAACGCCAGTAGCGCCCCTGGAGGCCCCTCTACCTGCGGAACCAGAACCCGCTCCCGAGCCTGTACCCGCCGGCGCCCCCGCTCCCCTTGCGTCGCCGGAGCCATCCGTCGACATCCCCTCCGACGCGCCCGAAGCGCCCCCATCGGCCGCGGCTGCGGTTCGCAAACGAAAGCCAGCACCCAAGACGGATCACGAGGCCACGGAAGACCAAGCGTCGGAATCCGTCCCGGTTCCCGAAGCCGCGCCACCGGTCGCCACCAGAGCCAAGGAAGCCGTGGTTTCCTTGCAGGAATCGCTGTTCTGAATCGCCGTCGGGTCGATCCCGACATCGATGAGAACCACACCTCGCCCCCACACCCGGCACTACCGGAATGCAGGACACCCGTGTACCTACATTTTGCTCGTACCGGAATCACGGGAGGTCAAGAAATGCCGTCACCTCTGCTGGAACGCCTGTCGCGCCTGGCCACGCTCCACGACCTGCTCGCCCAGGCGCTCGCGCAGGGATTGCCCGGACGCGAATCGGACGAACTCCAGGAAGCCATGGGTTGCGAGCGCAAGGCGCTCTACCGCCACGCCCAGGACCTGCGCGAACTGGGTGCCCCGGTGGAATACGACGAGGGCCTGCGCCGCTGGCGCTACGCCCAGGTCTGGAATCCTCCCGTTCCCTGGACCTGGACGGTGGACGGCGCCCTGGCGCTGCGGCTTTCCATGGACTACCTGCTGGACCCGCAGCTGGAATACGACCTGCGCGAAGTGGTGGCGGTGCCTTCCGACCTGAGCCTGCGCGAAAACAACCAGACTTTGCCGCGCCTGACGGCGCGATTTTCCAAGTCCATCCTGCCGCACCTTTCCATCGCCATCCGCGAACACCGGGTGCTGCGGTTCGAATACCGCAAGGCCAACGGCGAATCCAGCGTGCGCGAAGTGTGCCCCCATTCGGTGTTCGAATGGAACGGCATGCCCTACCTGCAAGCCACGGAAAAGACGGATTCCGGCAACGGCGTCAAGCGGTTCGCGTTCTCGCGGATCGCCAAGCCGCAGGCGCTGGACGAAGCCTTCAAGGCTCCCGCTCGCAAGAAGCTGCCCACCTGCCTGGGGGCGTTCTGCGCACAGGTCTTCACCGCCGAGCTGGTGGCCGACGCCCAGCAGGCGTCCTATGTCCTGGAGCGCCGCTGGCATCCCGACCAGACCATGCGCGAACTGGCCAACGGCGCGGTGGCGTTCACCCTGCCGTTCGGCGACTACGACGAAGCCGCGCGCTGGATCGTGGGCCAGGGTCCCGGAATCCGTCCCACGGCGCCGCGCCAGCTGGTGGGCGCCTGGCGCAAGATGGTGCGACAGCTTGCCCTGCAGGCGGGAGTGTAGATCAGGGTTTCTTGATCGGGTACTTGCGGTTGTCCTGTTCAACCTTTTGGGCTTCGTTCTTCGCGGCTTCCCCGAAGAACGTCGCGGTCGGGTCGGCTTCCTGGGAGCTTCCCGTCGCAGCGCCGATTCCCGTCACGTTCGCCTGCTCGATCGCCCTTCGCTTTTCCAGGCTGTCGAGCTTCGCGGCGACGTCCGCGACTTCGGGATGGGCGCGCAGCGAGTCGATCAACCTGTCCAATCGAGCGATCTCGGTGCGCTTCTCCATGGCCGCCTGCGCGTAGGGATCCTTGCGAGCGGTTTTTGACGCGCAACCGCCGAGCAGGAAGGCCATCGCGAAGATCCCGAGCTTCTTCATTTCTTCTCCTCGCGGGCGCGCAGGCCCACCAACCAGATCCTGTCCTTGGATTGCACCTTGAGCGCAATGGTAGCTCCCGGCTCGACCTTCCCCAACAGCTTCGCCGCATCGCGCGCCCCGGAGACCGGCCTGACCTTGCGGTCGGCGTCGATCACCTCCAGCACGACCATGCCGGCCTTGAGTCCCTTCTCGGCGGCCGGAGACCCCGCGGCGACCTCGGCCACCAAGGCGCCCTTGGCGCTCTTCGGGAGACCAAGATCGGTCCGGTCCTTGTCGGTTGGGTCGGCCAGCCGCAACCCGAACCGCTTGACGGAAAACGTCCCGTCGGCGGCCTCCAGCGGAACCTTCTCGCCTTCGGCGGTGATGACGGATTCCGACGGGCTGTCGCCCAGCTTGCCCAGCACCACCGGCACCTCGATCTCCTTGCCGTCGCGCAGGACCTTGAGGACCACCTTGGTGCCCGGGCGTTCCGACGCCACCTGGTTGCGCAGATCGGCCGATCCCGTGACCCCTTTGCCGGAAACCGCCAGCACGATGTCGCCCGCCTTGATCCCGGCCTTGGCCGCGGGCGCGCCGGGCACCACCTGCATCACCCGGGCACCGTTGCGTCCCTCGATCCCCAAGGCGTCGGCGAGTTCGGCGTCCACGTCGTCGATGGAAATCCCCAGCCAGCCGCGCGACACCTCGCCGTCGTGGATCAGGTCTTCGGCGATCTTGCGGGCCATGTTGATGGGGATGGCGAAGGAAATGCCCTGGTAGCCTCCCGAACGGCTCCAGATGCTGGAATTGATCCCGACCACCTGGCCCTTGAGGTTCACCAGCGGGCCGCCGGAATTGCCCGGATTCACCGCCGCGTCGGTCTGGATGTAGTCGGAGTAGCCGTCGCCCTGCATCTCGTTGCGCCCCTTGGCGCTCACGATGCCCGCCGTGACGGTGTTTCGGAACATGTAGGGGCTGCCCATGGCCAGCACCCAGTGCCCGATCCTGAGTTCGTCGGAATTGCCGAACGCCAGGACCTGCAGCTTGGCCTTGCCCGGTTCCACCTTGAGCACCGCCACGTCGGCCTTCTCGTCGATGCCCACCACCTTGGCGTCCAGACGGGTCCTGTCGAACAGTTCCACCTTGATCTCGTCCTGGTCCTTGACCACGTGGGCGTTGGTCAGGATGTACCCCGACGCTTCCACCACGAATCCCGAACCGCCGCCCTGCTGCTTGTGGGGCTGCGACGGAGCACCGCCGTTTTCTTCCATGCCGGGGAATCCGAACAGGAACGGGAAAGGCATCGCGCCGCCGCGCGCCGCCTGGACTGTCTTGGTGGTGTACACGCTCACCACCGAGGGCTCCACCTTCGCCACGACCTCCGCGAAGGCGTCGGACAATTCCTGTGCGGCGGCGGGCGGCTTGGCCAGACTCGCACCTTCTCCCAGACGCAAGGATCCGCGTTCGGGGCGTTTGTCCTTGTCGGCGGCCTGCACGGCCAGGCCCAGGACGGCCACGAGAAGCCCCAAAGTGGATAGCGTTGCGATGCGACGAGCCATTTCGGAAATCCTTTCAGGAAAGGAATCCGGCCTGGACAAGAATCAGGAATCCAGGTCGGCGGAGGGTTCTGCACCACCAAGGTACACCGCTCCCCCGCCTCGAATCCATCTCAAGCCCATCAAGGGTTTGTCACAAGTTGATCACCTAGACACACCTACAGATCAGAGCCCCAAAAACGGTGAGCCATTTTGTGTTGCCACAAATACTTGAAGAACATAAATTATGCGTTCCTTTTCCTCACTCATGGAGAACTCATGCTAGTTCGAGCACTTTGCATCTTCGGATCATGCGCGTTTGCAGCCGTTCCCAATATTTTCGAGTCAGGAAAACCAGCATTCGCCAAGCATGTAAACGAGAACTTTCAGCATTCCGAAAATCGGATAGACTCTATTATCGCAACGATCAAGGACGACTCGACAGAAAAATTGATTAAGACGGAAATTGAAAAATTCTCAACAACTTCCGATGCAAAATACGTTAATTACGGCTACAACCAAAAAGTCATTGCAGGCCTTATTGCACGAGGCATCTCTGTGGCATCAGGGAATGCCGACGATCCTTCGGTCGAAATAGGGCAAACCAACATAAAAATTACATCATCTTCAACCACCGGGCTGTTTATGGGGGTGGACGAAGTGGGGCAATACAGCATAGGCCCCTGGAAATTCAATCGCGGAACTGGGTGCACACCATACATCACCTTTGGATCGCAATTTCTTGAATTCCCTGTCTCAGCCGTCTTTAACAATGACTTGATCGCGCGCAGTCCGAATATGGTGATTTCAGGAACAACATTTCAATCTCTCCAAAGCATCCCGAAGCTAGATTCCCTAGAATCCTTCATTACCACAAATAAAAACTTACCCGGAATGCCAGACAAACTTGACGTAGCTTCCGATGGCGTCAATCTTATCACATTAAACAAAATACTAGTCAAGAAAATCGAAGAACTGACATTGTACATCATTGAGCAAGATAAGCGAATCAAGGCACTTGAGGCGAAACCGTAATTTCATCATGTCAACCCCTCGCGCACAGAATCCTTCGGTACTAGGCACACCAAGTGCAATCTATTCGACCCGCCAGAATAGCCCTACTACGCCACAATCTAGAAGTCATGACTACATGGAAAGGAATCGCAGAGAAGACCCTATTCCTCCCGCCAGCAAAAAGCCAACACCAATACTGAGGCTCAGTAATTGCAAAACAACAACGTCACAGAACAGTATCCAAATTGGCGAAGTACTCGAATTTCAATGCGATGCAGAATTTCTTCATAATTCAACCCCAACACAAGCAAAGTTGATTTTCGATTTACATAGCAATTACAACAGTGACGGAAAAGCAATAAAAGAGTGCATTTATGATGCATTTGCTGGATACCTTGATCTAAACAAAAAGACTCAGATGGTCACGATATCCGGAATCCTCCCATCACCGCCATCTAGACCAAGCGATAACACACCAGTGACGTACACTTTATGCAGTCGTCATAAAGAGGCGGAATCAAATGTTTGCAGCAACGAGTTTACAGTTAAGATTATCCACCGCAAAAAATCACAAAACAAAGTATTCGACAGACAAGTCAAGATAACCATTGATGGCGAAGCATTGATCGTCGGCGCACGTTACGTTTTGTGTGAAGATGGAAAAATCCTCAAGAAAGGAAAGTTGGATAGCAACTCATCATTTTCATATAAATCGAAGAACGATTCGGAGTATTCGGTCTACATGGTCCACGCAGGAAACATACTCAACGCAAAGCAGAGACAATCCGAACCATTTTATGATCTACCCGATGAAGCAAGCATTATTCTGCAATTAGAACGCCAAAAAGTCTGCTATGAATGCTTTGCAATGGGAGGTGAACCAATAAGCCGCCTCGATCCGAACAACAACATGATCGATCCGACTCCCACAGGAGAATATACCGTTGAGATGTTAACGCCCCATCTGTCCCCTGGGAAATACCTGCACTCAATGATTCGATGGGGCGAAGAGACACAAATCGTCAATAACATCTTTCAAGTCAAGAGAAACAATAGATGGATTCCAGGCATTAAAATCCATCCTGATTTAACTGCTGACTATGTTCAGAACGCATACGATGACCTTTACCGCGACGCAAAAATCCCGCGAAATTCGCGAGAGATACCCAAAAGATGGATTCTAAACGATTTTGGCCCAATAGCCGCCTATTTATTCAAAGATGAAGATGGCGATTCTGTGCGCGACAAAAACGAGAAACGCGAACAAGAAATGCTCCACACTACGCCCATTGATGAGCTTCGAAAAGCTCACGGTTTAGATGTCACCCTGGGGTATTCGCATGGCTGTATACATGTTGAACCAAGTGCAATGATCGAATTAATCTCGGGAAAGGCAATCCGAACGGCTGACCAAAAGACGCCAACAAGTGCCATTCTCAAGCCAGGAGTCACAGTTCAGACCCACTCCTACGATGAAATGATTCCTTCGTATACACTACAGAAGACAGCTAAGCCACCTTTCTCCATCCATTTCTTCCCACAGGCCGACACTATTTTAGTGTACGGATCGTAACCATGCCGCTCTACACTTTATTTTTGGCACTTATATTTTCCAGCCAAAATTTTGATGAATGCTTGATTTCAATAATAAAGTCCCGAATTACATCCCCCAGTATCAGCACCATTCGCGACACGCAGAACCTATCTTGCTTGAATATTGACAGCATTTTAATTTCAACGTCCATCGACTCATTAAGCATCAGCATTCAGGGGGATTCTTCATTATCCTACACAGAAAGCCTAATCTGCACCAGAAACAACAAAAAAATAAACTCTTCAAGTCGGTGCCTACATACAATCTACGCAAGCAATGAGCAATCACAAAAATACACGATCGACTCACTCGCAGCAAAGATTATCAAGTTCGAGAAGAACAAAAATCTTCGCTTCACACGAACGAAATCCGCAACAATCTACAGATTTAAGAATATACCTTCCGACTACAGTATTTTCGCACGACTACAATACGTCAGACAAAAAACCTATCTGCATTTCTCCTATCGCCGTACATTCGATCTAGCCTGTCCTCTTGTGGTTGATCAAAAGAACGAATAACGCCGCCCGATGGTTTCCCACTCGGACGGCCTTCGGCAAGATCAGATTCTATCGAAACACCTGAAATCACCAGGTCAGGCCGAACCCATACGGGAACGCCGGGGTCTTACCGTCGCCCACGTTCACCGTGGCCTGGCTCGCGTCCAGGGGCCACGACACCGGTAGCGTCCCCGTGGGCGCGTAGGCGCCGGAAAGTACATCGGCAACGCCCGCGCCTTCGCTGCCCGGAAGCCATGCCGCCACGAAGGCGTCGGAGGCGGCCAGCAACGTGGGGACCGGACGCGCACGACCGGTGATGAACACGGTGACCACCGGAACGCCGGCTTGGCGATAGGACGCCATAAGGGATGCCGTCGAAGCGTCTGGGACAAAATCTGCAAAACTTTTCTCTGTCAGATCACCACGCATTTCTGCATAAGGAAGCTCGCCCACCACAAACACCGCCGCCGCGGCGCCGGAAACGGCGCTGGAGCCCGTGACGATCCGTCCCGTGCCCAGGACCTGGCGCATCCCAGCAAGGATGGTGGTGGCCCCCGGAACCTCACCCGGCTCGCCCTGCCAGCCCAAGGTCCAACCACCGCACTGGAGCCCCCCGTTGTCGGCGTGGGTCCCGTGAACGGCGATATTCCCGGTGGCCGCGAGCGGGAGCGCGGCCTTGCCGCCCACCTCCTGGTTCTTGAGCACCACGAGGCTCTTGCGCACGGCTTCGCGGCCGATTTCGCGATGGCTCGCCACACCCACCGGACTCTTGGTGAATTCGGGCAGGAACGGCGAATCCATGCGCCCCGAGCGGAACTTGACCCGCAGGATGCGTCGCACGGCGTCGTCGATCCGCTCAGCGGTCACGGCGCCTTCCGACACCAGCGACTTGAGCGTGGTGATGAACTTGGCGTGGTTGTCGGGCTCCATGGCCATGTCGATCCCGGCCAGCACCGCGCGCCGCACCGCTTCCTTGTAGCGGGTGCTGTCTTCGACCTGGCCGATCGCGAGCCAATCGGATACCACGAACCCGTCGAACCCGAGTTCGGTCTTGAGCACCCCGGTGAGCAGGTCCTTGTTGGCGTGGTTGCGGACGCCGTCCACCAGCGAATAGGACGCCATCACGGTGCCCACGCCGGCGCGCACGGCCGCGACATATCCTGGCAGATGGATCTTGCGAAGCTCGTCCATCCCGATCTTCGCATCGCCCTGGTCGAGCGGAGTCTTCTGGGTTCCGGTCCCGTAGGTGGTCCCGCCGTCGGCAATGAAATGCTTGGCGCAGGCGATCACGTTCCAAGGCTCGCTGGTTCCTTGCAGGCCTCGGATTTCGGCAACGCCCAACTCCACGGCAAGTTCGGGGGTTTCGCCGAAGCCTTCGTAGCTGCGGCCCCAACGGTCGTCGCGCACCACCGCGATGCAAGGCGCGAAGGTCCAATCGGTGCCGGTGGCCAGCATCTCGCGGGCGGTGGCCTCGCCGACGCGGCGCACCAAGGCGCTGTCGCGCGTGGCGCCAAGCCCGATGTGATGCGGGAACACGGTGGCGTTGCGCGCCTTGGCGGTCCCGTGCACGGCGTCGATGCCGTAGATCATGGGAATCCGGCGCGGCGTGGACAACGCCACGTTCTGCAGCGCGGCGTAGTCGGGAAGCGGATCGCCACCTCCCGAAAGCAGCGACCCCAGTCGCAGTTTGGCCAGGTCAGCACTCCCAGAAGTAGGCGATTTCTCTCCAATCAACCCTTGGGTCATCTGACCGATCTTGTCGTCCAGGTCCATGAGCGCGAGCACCGAATCGATGCGCGACTCCAGAGGATCGCGTTCCAGCACGAGTTCGCCCAGATCCTGTAGCCCAGCCCCTGGCGCCACCGATGCCTTGCGCGCGAGGTATCCCGCCTTGCGGACCCAGACGGACAGACCGGACGACGCCTCGGCCGAGCGAGCGGCCGCGATGGATACGGAGGATCCGATCGTGAATTCGGAGCGCGCGGCACCCGCATGCCCCACCAGGAACGATCCGAGCTGTCGCCCTTCTTGTTCCACCCTCACCAGGAACACGCCCTTGCGTCCTTTGGGAACCAGGGCCTCCAGCCCTTCCAGGCGCTTGGCGCCGGGTTCCGTCCAGACCGAACGCTGGGCGACCACCCGGCCGTCCAGACCGCGGATCTCCAGCCGCAGGTCGCCTTTTCGCGGTACGAACAGATCGCGCGATCCCCGGCCGACCAACCTGTCGCGACGGACTCCGACCGCGTCGAATTCGAACCCGAACCGTCCCGCGACGTCGCTCAAGGTGTCGGATTGCGGAAGCAAGGCGTCGGGCTGCGCCAGTTCCACCACGGCATCGGCGATCGCGGCGCCCTTGGCATCCACGACCTTCCCCACGACCTGGACTCCGGCCGCAAACACACCCTGTGCCAAGGCCAGGGCCAAGAATTGGATCTTGCTCATCGCTTTTCGTTCTCCCGGGTACGACTCGAACCGCTCCGAA
>JAKPQQ010000289.1 GCA_029557215.1 Fibrobacterota bacterium
ATCCCAACGGGGCCTTTGGGGCATCTGTCGAGATGGTCTGGGATGCCGTCTTTATCGGCGTCGACGGGGCATCCGGTCGAGTCAACCGCGACACCAGCGGGTCCCTTGGGGCATTTGTCGAGGTGATCGGCGATTCCGTCCTTATCGGAGTCGACGGGGCACCCGGTGGAGTCGACAGCGACACCAGCGGGACCCTTCGGGCACTTGTCGAGATGATCGGCGATACCGTCCTTGTCGGCGTCAACGGGGCATCCGGTCGAGTCAACCGCGACACCAGCGGGTCCTTTGGGGCACTTGTCGAGGTAATCGGCGATTCCGTCTTTGTCGGCGTCGAGAGGGCATCCGGTCGAGTCGACGGCGACGCCAGCAGGTCCTTTGGGGCATTTGTCGAGATAGTCAGGGACCTTGTCCTTGTCGGAATCGACTGGGCACCCGGTGGAGTCGACAGCGACCCCGGTGGGTCCTTTGGGACACTTGTCGAGATGATCGGCGATGCCGTCCTTGTCGGAATCGATAGGGCATCCGGTGGAGTCGACAGCGACCCCGGTGGGTCCTTTGGGACACTTGTCGAGGTGGTCGGGTACGCCGTCCTTGTCGGAATCGACAGGGCACCCGGTCGAATCGACGGCGACCCCGGCAGGCCCCTTGGGACACTTGTCGAGGTGATCGGCGATTCCATCCTTGTCGGAGTCGACGGGGCACCCGGTCGAGTCGACGGCGACGCCAGCAGGTCCTTTGGGGCACTTGTCGAGGTGATCGGCGATTCCGTCTTTGTCGGCGTCGAGAGGGCATCCGGTCGAATCGACGGCGACGCCAGCAGGTCCCTTGGGGCACTTGTCGAGGTGGTCTGCGATGCCGTCCTTGTCGGAATCAATGGGGCATCCGGTCGAATCGACGGCGATCCCGGCGGGACCCTTGGGGCATTTGTCGAGGTGATCGGCGATTCCATCCTTGTCTGAGTCGACGGGGCACCCGGTGGAGTCGACAGCGATCCCGACGGGCCCTTTGGGACACTTGTCGAGATGATCGGCGATGCCGTCCTTGTCGGAGTCGACGGGGCATCCAGTCGAATCGACGGCGACCCCGGTGGGACCCTTGGGGCACTTGTCGAGATGATCGGCGATGCCGTCCTTGTCGGAATCGACAGGGCATCCAGTCGAATCGACGGCGACCCCAGCGGGCCCCTTGGGGCATCTGTCGAGATGATCGGCGATGCCGTCCTTGTCGGAGTCGACGGGGCATCCGATCGAATCGACGGCGACACCAGTGGGTCCCTTGGGGCAGATGTCGAGATAATCGGGAATTCCGTCCTTGTCGGAATCGACGGGGCACCCGGTCGAATCGACGGCGACGCCGTTCGGGTTCTTGGGGCATTTGTCGAGGTGGTCGGGCACTCGATCCTTGTCGGAGTCGACAGGACATCCGGTCGCGTCGACAGCGACACCCGCAGGCCCTTGGGGGCATGTGTCGAGATAGTCGGGAACGCCGTCCTTGTCGGAATCGACGGGGCATCCGGTCGAGTCGATGGAGACGCCGTTCGGGGCCTTGGGGCATTTGTCGAGGTGGTCTGGGACGCCGTCCATGTCGGTGTCGACGGGGAGGTCGGCCTTTTTCGCCAGGGAGTCGTTTACGGCCTTGGAGGTGGTGTCGACGTTCTGCGCGATGGAATCCTTGTTCGCGTCACTGGTGACCGCGCTCCCTTTGGCCAGGGTGTCTTGGCCAACGCTTCTGGTGGTGTCTGCCACCGGCACCACCTGCGGTGGCTTGGAAAGCGTGTCCTCTTGGGCAAAAGCGGAACCAAGGAAAGCGGCGAGGAGGATGATGATTGGATGCATCGGATTTCCTTGAATGACACCGGTCCGGTTTTCGGATGTTCCCGACGGAAGTGGCCATGATGGAGAGTTGCGATTCGATCGGCTGTGTCCACAAGCCATCCCGAAAAGGCTTGGCTGAAACCTAATACCGCATTTTACCGCATTCTCGTCGTCTCCGAAAGATGCCGTTCGCAAGGAATCCTCGACTTCGCCGAATCGCCACCCGCCTGTCTCTCCGGCGACCCAGCCTACCCCGCATTCCCAACACGGCGCAGCCTCCCAGCCGTCAGGCGAAGGAGGCAAAACCCGTCAAACCAGTACACGGAGCAAAATCGAGCGATCGCAACGCGTCCAATTCCTCGGCGAGGCACCTGAATATGTGTCAGCGGAGGGCGCCAGAGGATTTATCCTCGCAACTCCTCTATTCAGCAACAACAAAACCGCCCCCAGCCGTCAGGCGAAGGGGCGATTTTTGTCATACTGGCACAATTGCGTAAAATCGAGCGAGGGTGATGCAGACGACTGACGAAGGCCTCCCGAGTCGACCAAGCCGTACGCGCCGGTACGGCGCGGGAGACGAGAGGGGGGCTTCGGCGGGAGTATGCGCTCCCGCAGCCGATTTTAGCGGAAGCCGCCCATGCCGGGAAGCCCGGGCATCTTCACCGATCCCATGATCGCTTCCGACTTGGCCGAAAGCTGTTCCTTGGCCTGGTGGAAGGCCGTGAGGATCAGATCTTCCAGGAGTTCGGGGTCTTCGGGATCCACCACCGACTTGTCGAGCTTGATGGACTTGAGGTCCCCTTTGCCCGTGATCGAAAGCTTCACCTTGCCGCCGCCGGCTTCGCCGACGAACTCCGAGGCTTCCAGGTCCTGCTGCGCCGCGGCGACCTTCTTCTGGACCTGCTGCAGCTGCTTCATCATCGCGTTCATGTTCACGGGATCGTCACTCCGAGGTGGGGGTGGCGTCGAAGGTGTCCACCAGGCGCCCAAGGGCCGGGTCGCCTTCGACGGCTTGTTGGAGATTGGGGCCGCGGGCCGGTCGGGCCGCGGGCTCGGGCCGTGCGGCAGGCGCCGCCGATGCCGCAGGCGCGTTCGACGGAGCGGCTGCGCGAGCGTTCGAGGCGGTCAGGGCCGGGAGCGCTTCGCCCGCCAGCAACCGGCGAAGGTCGGCCACCTTGTCCAGCGAGGCCATGCGCGCCACGGTCATTTCCAGCGCCAGGCGCGGGCTGTGGGCGTCGCGCATCTGCTGTGTTGTGTCGCTCACCATGCGCGCCCAGCGAAGGATGTCGCCATCGGCGACGTTTGCCGTTTTCTGGCGCAGTTCGGCGACGCGTTCGGGCATGAGCGACAGCGCGCCGTCGGGAAGGCCGTCCATGCGGCAGAACAGCACGTTGCGCAGGAATTCGCCGAACCCCTTGATGTATTCCACCGAATCGACGCCGCGTTCCAGGGCCAGGTGCACTTCGCCCACGGCGCCGGCCACGGCGCCTTCCACCAAGTGCCCCAGCAGGCGCAGATGCGAGGTATGGTCGGGAACGCCCAAGGTCTTGCGGACATCGTCGGCCGTGATGCTTTCGCCCGCGAAGGCGAACACCTGGTCGAACAGCGAAAGCCCGTCGCGCATGGAACCGTCGGCCCGCAGGGCCACGATCTCCAGGGCTTCGGATTCGGCCGTGATGCCGTCTTCCTTGCAGATGTGGACCAGTCGGTCGCGCACCTGCGTCGGGGTGAGGCGACGGAAATCGTACCGCTGCACGCGGCTCAGGATGGTCTGCGGGACCTTGTGGACCTCGGTGGTGGCCAGGATGAATACCACGTGCGGCGGAGGCTCTTCCAAGGTCTTGAGCAGCGCGTTGAACGCCGCCTTGGAAAGCATGTGGACCTCGTCCAGGATCACCACCCGGTAGCGTCCGTGCGAGGCCGCGTACTTGAGCTGCTCGCGCAGTTCGCGCACGTCGTCCACGCCGGTGTGCGACGCCGCGTCGATCTCCAGCACGTCCATGCTGGCGCCCTTTTCGATCTCCAGGCAGCTTTCGCACTTGCCGCAGGGACGGATTTCGGCATCCGACTCCTGGCAGTTGAGCATGCGCGCCAAAATACGGGCCGACGTGGTCTTGCCCACGCCGCGCGTGCCGGTGAACAGGAACGCGTGGTGGAGGTGTCCGCGGACCAGGGCGTTGCGCAGCGTGCGAGCCACGTGCTCCTGTCCGACCATGTCCTCGAAACGCCTGGGCCGCCAGCGGCGGGCCATGGCCTGGTAGCTCATTCTTCCTCCATTTGGCTGACGTCCAGAGCAAGCTCCAGCGTGACAGCGTTCCCTTTGTCGTTGTAGGTCATCTTCGAAAACGCGTGGCTGGCCATCAGGATACCGCGGCCGTGGCGGGCGTCGATGTTCGTTGGGTCGGTGGGGTCGGGAAGGTTCCGCCAGTCGAACCCGTTCCCCTGGTCTTCGATCTCGTAGCGGACCACGCCCGCCTCGGGATCGACCGTGGCCAGGATCCGGACCACGCGGTCCTTCCAGGGCGACCGCGAAGCCCGGTCGGATGCCAGGTTGTAGAAGACCGACCCTTTGAGCGATTCGCGTTTCTCGTCGTAGCTGATGCCAAGATTGCCGTGCTCGATGGCGTTGGTGATGATCTCCACCAGCCCCAAGGCCACGGTGGTCTTGCGCGGATCGCCGGGAGGGAGTGTGGTTTCCACCATGGACAAGGCCACCGGGGTGACCAGGTTGAAGTCGTTCCCGATCCGCACCAGGCGTTCCTGGTAGCCCAGCTTGCGGGGGTCGAACCGTTCCGCCAGGGTGGTCAAGGCATGTCCGATGTGGAAGGTGAGCTCGGCTTCGGTGGCGGGGGTGGGGGCCACGGCGAAGGCTCCCATCCGCTGCGCCTCGAGGGCTTCGGCGCGCTGTTCCGGAGACGCCAGCACGATCACCGGGCGATGGTCGGCCGACATGGGGATCCGGGATAGACATTTTTTGCCGGCCGGTGTCGTGATGTCCACGACCACGATGTCGGCCACGGGCAGCCGCGCAAGGAACGCCTCGACGGTGGCGTGGAGTTCCAGGCTTTGACCGAAACTGACCACCACGTTCTGGAGGTCGGAACGTACCGCGTCGCCATGGACCATGGCGAAAACGACCTTCGGATCGATCCGGCTGTTTTGGGTGCTGGCGCTCACTTGCATCAAATATGCCATTTGGCACTGTGGGAGTGCCTCGATCATTTCCTAAACTTCTTCCCACATGCCGAGGCTTTTGCAATCAACGCTGTTTCCGGGCGACTCCACCAGCTGGATCGAGGCTCTCAAGGCCCAATCCCGGGTCGTGACCCTGTCGTCGGTCCACCCCACCTTCGTGGTGGGTCTGGAATCGCGCGAAGACGGATTCTCGCTGCGCCACGAGCTGGTGTTCGGATTGTTCCGCACGGTCTGGAACACGGCCGCCTCGCTGGAGATCGACAAACGCCGTCTGGTCTGCAAAGGGGCGGGAAAGCACTTCGAGTCGTTCGAACAGACCATCGTCTGGGAAGAAAACGACCGCGGCGTCTCGGTGCAGTCCGAGATGGTCTGGACCGGCGCCAAATCCGGCCTGGAAGACCTGCTCCTGCGCTCCCTTCTGCGGTTTCCCGGCATGGGAAGCGAAACGGCCGCGTCCGAGCGTCCCACCCAGCGCATCGCCATGGAAGGCCAGGCCGTCGCCTGACCCTTGCTCACCGGCTCAGGCCGGTGCGGCGTCGCGCGATCAGGCAGGCTTTGCTCCCGGCGGCAAGGTCGGCACAGGCGCGCATCCGGACGGGGTAGTCGTTCGTGACGCTCGCCCTATTTTGCATTGAAAATCCAGAATATGAATATGGATTTTCAATGCAAAATGCGTAGCTTTCTTGTCATGAGGACTCGTGGGGAAGAGCTTCGATTGATCGAAGAGTACCGCTCCGTATTCCCTGTCGTGGGCCTCGTCGGGCCTCGGCAGAGCGGGAAAACGACGTTGGCGCGGCAGCTTGGAGCGAGACACCGTTTCGATCTGGAGGACCCTCGGGATCGCGCCGCGTTGGGCGATCCCATGCTGGTCCTGGAGCCGTTGGAAGGCCTCGTCGTCTTGGACGAAATCCAGTTGATGCCGGAGCTGTTTCCGGTGCTGCGCGTCTTGGTCGACCAGGATCCAAATTTCGAGCGACGACAATTCCTGATTCTAGGCAGCGCCTCGCCGGAATTGTTGCAGCGCAGTTCGGAATCGCTGGCCGGGCGCGTGGGATATGTGGAAATCGGCGGCTTTCGATTGTCCGACCTGGATCCGGGGGCGATGCGGAGATTGTGGTTCCGAGGAGGGTTGCCGCGCGCGTACTTGGCGAAGACGGATTCCGCGGCATCGCTTTGGCACGAGAATTACATCCGGACCTTTCTGGAAAAGGATCTGCCGCAGATCGGATTGCAATTGCCGGCCACGTCCATGCGCCAGTTCTGGGAAATGCTCGCGCACAATCATGGCAACGTGCTCAACTTGGCGGAACTGGGACGTTCTTTCGGAAAGAACGAGATGACGGTCAAGCGGTACGCGCATTTGCTCCAAGATGCGTTGATGGTTCGGTTGTTGCAGCCGTGGCATGACAACGGGGGCAAAAGATTGGTTCAGCGCCCCAAGATCTACGTGCGCGATTCGGGCGTCTTGCATCGCTTGTTGGGAATCGACAACGAGGAATTGTTGGCGCGCCATATCAAGGTGGGGGCTTCGTGGGAAGGTTTCGCGTTGGAATGCATGATCAGAGCGATCGGTCCGGATGTACGCCATTTCTACTTCTGGGCGACGCATTCCGGGGCCGAATTGGATCTGCTTTGGGAGCGCGGAGGCAAACGATATGGGGCCGAATTCAAGTATGGTGACGCACCGGGTTTGACAAGGTCCATGCTCAGTGCGCGCGAGAGCCTTGATCTTGAACATTTGTGGGTGGTCTGTCCTGCCGGGCGAAAGTACCCCTTGAACGATGGGATCAGTGTGGTGCCGTTGGAGCAGTGGCAACCGGATCGGATCTAGAACGGAGTGCAACACGATTCAGGGCGAATCCGATCTATGGATTGATTCTCCGACGTTTGTTTCGGAGATCAAAATGGTTGGCATGGCTGGCGCAAGGAGTTGCCCGCAGCAGTGCTTGCTGAAGGCTCTGCCGATCGGAGGCTAAGCTATCGGCTCGATCCTACGCGGCGTCGCGCGATCAGGCAGGCTTTGCTCCCGGTGGCAAGTTCGGCGCAGGCGCGCATCCGGACGGGGTAGTCGCGGCAGCGCCAGGGGGCGTCGGGGGAGCCGTCGCCGGCCAGCGCCACGCACCTTCCATCCGGGCGGGGCAGGTGGGCGCCCAACGGCGATTCGCGGATCCATTCGGGGTGGGCTTTGCGCATGGCCTCGCCGCGTTTGACGGGAGCGAGCGAATAGCCTTCGCGGCAGCAGGCGCCGCAGGCGCCGCACGAATCGTCCGTCAGGACCGGTTCCCAGCGGACGCAGGCGGGCCAGGTGGGATCCGTTTTGCGTCCGGGTTTGCCGGGTCGGAAGGTCTGCAGGCAGCGGCCCAGAGAATACCAGGCGCAGGTCCGGCAGGATTCCGAGATGGCCGCCATCCCGAACCCCAAAGGGTGGACAGGATCGAGGAGGCCTTGGCTGGCCGCATCGTTCCTGAGCCGATCCAGGATCTGGATGGGCGATCTTGCGAGTTCCAGATGCATCGCCTGTTCCACGGCGTCGGAAAGTTCGCGCTCCTGGAATCCGGGTGGCGAAACGACCGGAGCCCATCCCAGGAACCGCGAAAGCCCGTGCATGGCGGCGGTTTCGTGGGTCAGCCTCCGCGCGGCGGCCTCGCGGACGGATTCCGTCGCGTCCGGGCACCAGCGGGCGGCGGTCGCCACGGTTTCCCGGGCCCAACCGATCAGATCGGATGCGCTCAGTTGGATCCGATCCGCTTGGCGATGTTGTCGAGCAGGCCGCCCAGCCAGTCGCGGTTTTGCCGGAATCCGTCCTGGTTGGACAGGAACACGTCGGGCTTCTGCATGTAGGGGCCCTTGAAATGGGGCTGGGCCTTGATCAGGCCGCGCAAGGCGTTCGGATCGAACTCCAGGTGGAACTGCAGACCGACGGCGTTGCCCTTCACGAAACCCTGGTTCCTGCAAGCCTTGGTGGAACCGATCGGGGTGGCTCCTTCGGGGATGGCGAAGGTGTCGCCGTGCCACTGGAACACGCTCGCCGTGGCCGGCATGTGTTCGAACAGGGCGCCGGGAGCCCGGACTTCGGGGGTCAGCGAAAGGTCGCTCCATCCGATCTCGGAAAATTCGTTGCGGGTGACGGGGCCACCCAGGCGATCGGCCAGGAGTTGAGCACCCAGGCACACGCCCAGCACGGGCAGGTCCTTGGACAAGATCCGGTCCAGGTACGACTTCTCGGCGGTCATCCAAGGGAAGTTCGCGTCTTCGTAGATGTTCATGGGGCCGCCCATGACCACCAGCAGGTCCCAGGCCGACGGGTCGGGTGGCGTTTCGCCGCGATCCCAACGGGTGTGGGTGGCCGTCCAGGAACGTTCGAACAGGAGATCGTCGAAGGTCCCGATCCCTTCCATGGGGTCGTGCTCGAAGAAATGGATGCGCATGGACGCAAAGGTACAAGCCTGGACGCCCGCGCGGTCGACGGCCGTCGCTTCAGAGAGGCCTCTTGAGCCCCACCTTCCAGACCTGGTTGGAGATCCTTGTGCCGGATTCCGTCGAGCGGGACTGGACGACCACGCGGAACAGGTAGACGCCCGAGGCGACGGGCCGCCGGTCGGGCGTGGAGCCGTTCCAGAGCAGGCGCACCTTGGCGCGCCCCAGGCGATCGGTCCGCAGACCCGCCAGGACGGATTCGGTGACGTCGATCGCCCGGGAGTCCACGTGCACTCCCATGTGGTCGAACACCGCCACGAAGACGCGGACCGGCGTATTGAGTTCGATCGTCGGGCCGGTGCAGACGGTGGTGTCGCAGAAGGTGGCCTCGCCGGTTCCCGATCCGGGCGACCAGGTCTTCCACTGCGATCCGTCGATCGCCTGGATTTCCAGACCGCCGACCGCGACGGGATCCGGTTCCGCTGGCGGGCGTTGGACGAACGCGCGCGGCGGCTGGATACGCACGAACGGAGGACGGATTCCGCCGCCCACCCGGCGCCAGACGGCGTCCAGGCCGGGGGTGTTCCCCGCAAGATCCTGGACCGTGCCGGGAGCGAAGCGGATGCTGTCTCCGGCGCGCACGCCGCCGGTCCCGTCGGCGGGCAGCAGCACGAGCTGGGTGTCGCCGCGCGAGGCGATGAACACGCCTCCCAGCGCGAGGACCGAAGATCCCGAGCGGATCCGGTACCAGGTCGTGGCGGGTGTTCCGCGCAACGGCTCGCTGGGGACCAGGAACAAGGTGTCGGATCCGTCGTAGGTTTCCGTCAGGCGCACGAACGCGGTGTCCACCACGGGCGCGGCGCTGTCGTCCATGGGGATCCTCCGTCCGCCCGGAGCGACGGCCCATTCGCCGGTGGCGAATCCCGTCATGCCGAACGGGAACGGTTCGGACAGATCGACCGCGACCAGGAACGAATCGGCGGGCAGGATGCGTCCGACCTGGTTGCTCCGGATTCCGCCGCCGGGCAGCTCCAGGTCGAAGGATATGGAGGCGGCCCGGAAAGGCGAATCGAACCGGAAGACCGCGCGATCGATCCTTCCGTCGCCGTCGGCGTCCAGGTACGAGCCGCGCCGCGGCGGACGCGGCGCTCCCGACACCACGACGGATTTCGGCGTCGGGCCGGGGCGGTTCCCGAACAGGTCGGCCACCAGCGCCAGGCGCACGTTTTCTCCGGGAAGCGGGACCGATTCCGGATCCGTCGCGGCGAACAGCAGGACGATTTCAGTCCCCGACGCGTCCACCATCGCCATGGCTTCCCGGGTCGGGTTCCACGAGCCGCGCAGGAGCGACAGCGTTCCCGTGGATGCGGCCGCGATGACGGATTCCGACACCTGGACGCGCAAGGTGTCGGGGACTCCCGCGGTCGCCGCCCAGCGGACTTCGGCCCCGACCGGCACCGGCGCGACGCGGTCCTTCACGGGAACGCGGGAAAACGGTTCGGCGCCCCAGGCGAACGAGGCGACGGCGCCCTGATCGCCGGTGCGGTCCGGAGCGAGCGGCGCGGCCAGGCGCAACCCCAGGACTCCCGAATCGCCCGCGAACGAAGGTGGCACGAGCGCCTGCAGGGGCGTGGTCGAATTCGCGTCGGGCCACGAGATGGCCAGCGTGTTGCCTGGCTTCCAGGGTTGCGCCAGGAAGAACGCGACGCTGTCGGCTCGCCCGTCGCCGTCGGCGTCGAACACGAGGACGGAATCCGGCGCCAGCGAGCGGAACGTCACCGGAGCGGCGGTGGCCGCCGCCCACAGGGACGGAGCGGAAAGCGCGATGGCGCCTCGCGCCACGGGGCCCGCGCCCCAGACCACGAACGTCGCGACGCCGTCGGCCACCGGTGCGCTGTCGATCGCGTCGCCGGCCGCGTCGCGGAAGGCGATGCCGGCATCGGGGCTGGCAAGGCGCAGGTGGCCGGTGCAGGTGGTGCATGGCGCGGCCTTGTTCCAGAGTTGGACGGAAACCGTCTTGCCGGTCAGCACGCGCCGGTCGATTTCTTCCAGCGTGTCGACCGCCTTGCCCGTGCCGTCCAGGAACCGGATCCGGCGCGACCCGATGTCGACCGGCCTCCAGGTGGCGCGCGCGGCGGTGTCGAACTCGAGCGTCGCCGAAAACGAGGCTCCGAGGACCGGGGAAGATCCGCGCAGCCAGAACGACGCGGCTCCTTGCGAAAGCGCGAAGCCCGTCGCGGCGGTTCCCGATGGCGCCGTGGAGAACACCAGGGCCGGGCTGGGTCCGTCGACCAGAATCCGTCCGTCGCAGGAACGGCAGAGCGAGTCGCCCACGTAGGCGCGCACGAACACCTGGACGGGTTCGTCGACCTCCAGCGAGAGCGGGGGAATCGGTGCCAGCGGGATGCCGGCGGCGTCCACGAACCGCAGGGCGCGATCCAGGAACACGATGGATCCGTAGGTGTCGGCGGTGTCGGAACCGGTGGATCCGATCGCCAGGACGTAGGTTCCGGCGGCCGTGCCTTGGACCCAGAAGTGGCGCGCCACCGTGTTGGTTCCGGTGTGCAGGGTGTCGCCCGCGAGGATTTCCGACGTCAAGGCCGAATCGCGGAAGAACCGGAGTCCCGCCACCGCATGGGGCGTGAACCGGATATCGCTGGAATCCGGACCCAGCATGTTGAACGAACCCACCGACACCTTCAGGACCGAGCCCTTGGGGGCGGAGTAGGCGGGTTTGGCCGTGAACCTGGGACCGGCCGTGAACGGCACGGTGAACGGGTATTCCTTGTACGACGCGCTGTCGAAGCTCGCCACGATCCTCAGGACGTAGCGTCCCGGGGCCAGGCCCGCGATGGCCGCCGAATCCAATTTGACGCTGCCGTTGGCGCTGTCCACGCGGATGCCTCCGAACCAGGTGCCGCTCGACAGCCGACGCGGTGCCGGGAATTGTCCACCGGAAAGCAGGATGCTCCCGGTGGCCCGGATGACCGAGGCGGTGGCTTGGCAGCCCTGTCCCTTGGTGGTCGACATGAACAGGTCGTAGTCGGTCGCGCCCGGCCCGGTGGCGGTGGCCTTCACCTGGAACCCGGCGTCGGTGCGCATGTTCATGGAGGTGGTCATCTTCATGCTCGACCCTGCGGGGCTGC
The DNA here is from genome assembly GCA_029557215.1 of Fibrobacterota bacterium. Classification (GTDB taxonomy): domain Bacteria; phylum Fibrobacterota; class Fibrobacteria; order UBA5070; family UBA5070; genus UBA5070. The sequence continues at coordinate 11,573 of JAKPQQ010000289.1, forward strand.
GCTCGCAGAAGAAGAAATCCCACGTGTAGGTGCGGCCTTCCACCAAGCGGTTGGAGTTCCAGGTCGTGTCGTAGGAATCCTTCCAGTCGACCGTGCGCCTGGTGACCACCCGGCCGATCGTGTCCAGCAGCACGCTTTGCGAGCTGGCGGGGTGGATGCCGCCCAGATCCACGACCAGCTGGTTGTTCACGAAGAACCACACGTCGTCGTCGCCCGTGAAATCGTACGACTGTCCCTTCTTGTATTCGAACTCGCCGTGGCTCTCCAGGCAGAACGCGTAGTTGTGCATCTTCTGGTCTTCGCCGCGGATCTGGTCGAAATAGGGGTTGGGCGATCCGTCGGGAAGCTTGTCGAAGTCGTCGATGGGGAAGAACTGCTTGTTCTCGTAGGCGTAGGTTCCGTTCACGGAATCCAGCCGCAACGGGATGTCGCGACAGGTCGATGCGTTGCGTCCGGGGACGCTGCGGAACCATTCGGTGCTGATCCCCGAATCGCCGATCTCGGCCAGGGAACCGGTGTCGTAGGCGCAGCGGAACCCGTATTCCAGTCCGCCCCAGCTGTTGGGGATGCCTCTCCAGCCCGTGTCGTGGGCGCTGCGCACCGGCTTGCGGTCGGGACCCAAGGTGGACTCGACCATTCCCTTCACCACGCCCCATCCCCCCTGTCCGCACCCGCTCCCGGCCCCGAACTGCCGGTTGGCGGCGGTGCCGTTGGGGAAATCGTGGACCGTGGCCGCCAGCAGCACGACCTCGCAGAGCCCCTTCTCTCCTTGCCAACGGGGGTTCGCCACGGGCGTTCCGGTGACGGAATCCGTCGCAATCCACGCGGTGTCCTGCACGGCCAGCAGCGCGGCCACCTCCAGCGGCGTGGCGTCGCCGAACCCGCCCTTGCCCGCGGTCTGGCCGGTGCGCGAGCTGGCGAGCAGGACCGCTCCCGGGCGGTCGTAGAACTCGAAGGCGTACCAGCCGCAGTATTCCAGGCTGGATGCCATGGGGACGGGACCCAGCGTTCCAAGCGCGATGCGGGGCTGGTGCAACGGCTTGAGGCCGCGCCAGGGGTTCTGCACCATGACCACCTTGGGGGCGGGTCGCGTGGCCGACGCGGCGGGAGCGCCCACGGGTTCGGGGCGGGCTCGCACCCAGATGGTGTCGGATCTTGTCGCGATCGAATCCAGGACCATGGCGGGACCGGCCGCCGGCAGGACGCCGAGGCCGGTGAAATAGCTGGTCTTGCCGCTGTCGGAAAACAGGACCGACAGGGAGTTGTACCCGGTGACGCTCGCCGAATACCATCCCGGCAGGCGGGCGATCGGAGCCATGGCTCCCCAGGCGCGCCCTTCGAACTGGATGTACGGCGGCCGCGCCGGAACGGGTGTTTCCCACGGGTTCCAGAGCATGACGATTTTTGTTTTGGGGCGGGATCCAAAGGCCTTGAGCGGACCGTTCGGGGCGGGTTCTGGCAGGATCCACGCCGTGTCGGAGGTCTGGAAGATCCGGGTCAGGTCGGGGGTGCCCTGCTGGTACCGCCAGTCGGGCATGACCACGAAGGTGTACTCGTCGGTGGCGGCGCCTTCGGGGAGCACGTATTCCACCCAGCCGTCGGGCGTGGCCTTCATGATCGTGCTGGAATCCTCGCCCGGGGCGAACCCGAAAGGTCCGCCGCAAAGCCAGATGGGCGTGGTTCCGAACGGGCTCGCGAACCGCAGCACCTTGGCCGCTTCCGAGGATGCCGCCGCGATCAGCAGCATCGACGACAGCACGAGGTGCCAAGGGCGCAATCCCCGAAGTCCGCACGGTTCCATCGCAGCACCTTTCCGACAGGCTGTTGTCCAGATCACGACGATCCCAATTTCGGGCCGCTCGCCCCGTACCGGGCGGCGATCGTCGAATCCCCGGAAAACTTACCGAGCCGACCCGGACGCGGAGCACGGTCGTTCCTTTTGGCGCTGAAAAGGATGTCAGCAGCCGAAGGCCTGGAATCGGAGGTCGGGAAGCTCGCGACGCCCCCAGGGCAGGCGCGCATGAGGCTCGCAAGGACGGGAAAACAAATTTTCCCCAAGGCCGGTCGCTGGAGGGAAGATGGGTTCCGCCATCACCAGCTCAGCAGCGAGCCTCGGCGTTTGCGCTGGGCGTCGGCCAACAGCTTGCGGGCGTCGTCGGCCAGACGGGTGTCGGGATAGGCCACCTGGAATCCGGAAAGGATCCTGAGGCTTTCCCGGTATTCGTGCTCGGCGATCAGGGAGCGGGCGACTTCGAAGGCGATCGAATCGGAAGCGACCTTCGGCATGTGGCGCTCGATCGTTTCGTGGATGCGCGAGGGCTTGTCGGCCATCCGCATCAGGCACAGCGCGGCCAGCTCGATCGCCTGCGTCCTGGAGCCGGGCCGCGGCGCGGGCGGCGATCCGAGGTAGGCGGCCAGGTGCGCGAGGGCCCTGTCCGGGCGGTGCCGGTCCAGTTCGATCTCGGCCAGGATGTACCGGGCGGTGTTCGCCAGCTCGGGGTCGGCCATCGCGGTGCGCAGCAGGGTCGTGGCCGAATCCGGGCTGGAGCCTGCCAGAACCTGTCCGTACAGCAGGGCGATGGGCGCCTTCCAGGGGCTGGCCGAATCGCGGGCCGGAACCCGCCGCAGCCGCGCCAGGGCCAGGTCGTCGCGTCCGGAACGGTGGTCCACCACCGCCAGCAGGAACTGCGTCATGGGTGACGGATTCCGTCCGCCTTGCCGTCCCAGGTAGGATTTCACGCGTTCCTGGAACCGGTTCGCGTCGGCGCGCGCGGCGGCCTCGAGGTAGGCGGATCGCCGTCCCGTCCGGGATCGCAGTTCCCTCGCGGATCGCTCGTTGTTCCAGACCGAGGCGAATTCGGCCTCCACCAGCTGGTCGAACGAGGATGCGGTCGCGCCGCTGTCGAGCGACGTCGTGTCCTGGTGCGTGCGCAGGCTCTGCAGATCCTGCCATGCCTTGAACGCTCCGGCGTTGCAGCGGCCGGCGTGCCTGCGGACGGAATCCTGCAGGATGCTTTCGCGGGCCTTGCGGAGTTTCAAGACCCGTCGCAGCGAATCGAGGTCGCTGGAACAGATCCGCGCGGCGGCGGAATCGTCCAGCCGCTGGCATTCCGATTTCATCGAACGTCCGGTCGCGACGACCTGCTTGATCGTGTCGCGCACCCGCGCGAGTTCCCATTGGTGGCCAACCATGGCGTCGCAGTTGGGGATCCCCACGTTGCGCGTCGGGACGACGCGTTCCAGGCGCACGTCGATCCAGTCCCGCCCGGGGGCGGCCGCCCAGGCGGTGCCCAGGGCTGTCAAGAACGCGCAGACGAATCTTCCCAGCCGCGGCAAGGAACGACGCGAGCCTTCCTCCGGGGAGGCGGCCGCCAGGGCGGAATCGGAACGATCCACCCGTTCGTGTCCATCTGTCGAAGGCCGCGGATGATGCACGGAAGGAAGATACCTCATCGCGCCATCCCGATGGCGGGGATGGCGCCTGGCGAAGACGAAGTGTTCCCCGCTCGGGAACGCCGGGAATCGGATCAGCGGATTTCGGCGGGCGAAATCCCGTACAGCCGGACGTCGTCGATCCAGAGGTCGGCGCCGTTCTGGCCGAAGAACGTGATGGTGTTGACCTGGTCCTTCACGATCTCCCAGCCGTAGCTGTAGAGTTCCATGGGCATGAAATCCGACGGCTTGACGCTGTAGCGGGCCCATTCGGTTCCGACGCCGTAGATCTGCCAGGCCTTGGTCAGGTTGTAGGGATCGAACCGGTTTTCCAGGGCGACGCGCAGGAAGCCGCTGCCACGGGCCCAGAACGTGATGGAATCCAGGCCGCTGAACCGATGGAAAGGCCGCGACCCCAGTTGCGCCCCCACCAGCGCCCAATCGGGGGCGACGCCTCCGAAGTAGCCCAGGTGGAACGCCCGTCCCCAACGGCCTCGGCCGGCGTTTTCGATGCCGGTCCTGGAAAAGTCGATCCGGGACGAGGCCGATGCGTTGGCGTACCAGTAGTTGCAGCGGCAAGGCAGGTTCAGCAACGTGCTGTCGGCTTCGAAATCGGCCAGCAGGATGCTGGAAACCTTGCGTCGGACCGAATCGGGGATGCCGTTCCAGGTCGAGGCCGAATCGGTGCGCGGAACGGTGCTGTCGCGACCGACGCGCAGCGCGATCTTCTGGTCGGAGCCGCGTTCGAACCGCGGGAGCCTCACCCACAGCCGTCCGTGGCGCGAGACGGCGTCCCATTCGCGCAGGTCGAAGGGCAGAGGATTGTTGTCGGAATCCGTCACCCGCAGGTCGCGTCCGTCCGGGTGCGCCGAATCGAAGTCCAGCGTGTTGGAATCGATCGCGACGAACAATGGGTAGGCGCCGGTGTCGCCGTCCGGGAGCACCGAGGCGATGCTGTCGACGGAGAGGATGCGCGCGGTCACCACGTTGTCGGTGGACGTGCCGTTGCCGGCCGCGACCCGATCGGGTCCGCAGGAACAGAGCAGCCACAGGAACGAGAACGCGACGAGGCGTCTCATGATGGCAGGTTCCGGCGTCTTGAGGGTGCGTCCATCTTCGTCAACGGGAATAGTACTGCCTGGAAATGGAAAACCTGGTCGGCCGACCTGGATTCCGACGCCAATCGCAGGAGGGAATCGCGCAGAGCCCGGATCCGTTCGCGGGCTTCGGGAAGATCGGATGCCGAAAGCGTTATGGTCGCGGCCGAAACCTGCCGGTGCTTGGGTGGGTGGCGATCGATCGCTTCGGCGGCCAGGCGCATCATCTGCTTCTGGTGGTCCCGGATGACCTGGGGATCGATCTGGGGGCCGGCTTCGACGAAATCGTCGACGAGCGCCCATCGGCCGTCTTCTTCCTGGCGGATCAGATGCAGGCGTTCCAGCAGCGCCAGGGTGTCGCGGGCTTCCAGCGGCGAAAGCGGCGGGTCGAGCCGGGCTCCGGCTTCTTCGGGAGGCATCCGGCCGTCGAGTCCGATCACGCCGCGGAGCGCCACGGGTTGCCAGCTCTTGAAGTATTCGCGCTGGTCTGCGTCCAGTTCCTGGGCGCGCATCCCCTGGAGCGTGAGGAGGCGATCCAGCGTCTGGGTCCGTTCGCGGGCCGATCTCGTCTTGCAGAACTTCACCAGGGTGCGGAAGTAGTCGTCTTCGCGCTTGTCGAACTTCAGGTAGCTGCACCACTTGTCCAGGGAGCCGTCGGCCAGATGGCGATCGCCTTGCAGGACCTTGATGAGCAGCGAATGATCCATTCCGACCTTGTCGGCCAGGAACCGGTAGGAAAAGAACGCATCCTGGGCCTTGCGCTCTTCGTAGAGCTTGCGCAGCCATTCCCGGTAGTCCAGTTGCCCGATCAGAGGAAGCATCCGTAAAAGAATACGCTCGTGGACGGGCAACGGAGCCACGGTGGGTTCAACTGATGGTGACCGGATGTCACCCCGAACGCCGCTAGTTGGTCTGGGGGCGGACTCCACCGGGGAATCCTCCGCTTGGCAGCATGCTCTTGAGTTTGCTGCCGATCGCGTCGAAGGGAACCCTGGTGCGGATGTTCTGTTCCTTGGTCCACAGCCCGAAGAACGTGGGGACCCAGGCGGTGCCTTCCAGGGAGATGCTGTCGGGTGGCGACATCATGAACGTGAAGGCGGTCGACAGCAGGTCCTTGCTGGCCATGGCGAACCGCAGGTTCACGGTGTCGGTGACGCCCGACGCGATCCGTTCCGTGCCGCCGTGGCTGAACCGCGCGATCGGCTTGCTGGTGGATGCCGTGGCCTGGAACGAATCCACCACCACCGCGCTCGGGCCCGGATTCCGGATCTCGAGGCCGACGGCGATGACCATCGAGTCTCCGCCCTGGGAGATCATCCTGGTGGACGTGGGAGTGAACGCGCACTGCCGCAGGGCCTCGCGTTCGGCGCGCGAGGCGCAGCCCGACAAGGAGATGGACGCGACGATGGCCAAGGAGAGCAGGATGCGTTTCATGCATCGTCAAGTTAGAGAAACATCGCGCTTGCGATGGAGCCGAGGTGGATGGATCGCTTCCGGAAGCGCGGCGTAGCGGAAATTGTATGATCAAGGACCTGACCAACCAGGAAGATTCCCGGCAACGAAGCGATGGAAGGAGCGGCAGCCATGTCGACAGTCGGACAGATCGTAAGGAAGAACGCCAACGGATTGCTGACGACGCACCCCAAGGAGTCGGTCTTCGCCGCGCTCGAGATCATGGCCAAGCACGACATCGGCGCCTTGGTGGTCATGGATGGCGGCATGCTCGCGGGGCTGTTCACCGAACGCGACTACGCGCGCAAGGTGATCCTCAAGGGGCGCAGTTCGCGCGAGTGCTCCGTGGGCGAACTCATGGGCGACGCCGTCCGGGTGGGCCCCGATTGCCTGGTCGCCGACGCCCTCGCCCTGATGGCCTCGCGCGATCGCCGAACCCGCTACCTGGTGGTGGGCGACGGTTCCGCCCTGGAAGGCGTGGTTTCCATCGGCGATCTGGTGAAGGCGCAGATGTCCCAGCAGCAGGCGACCATCGAGGCGCTGGAGCACTACATCACCAGTCCGGGCTGATTCCTTCCGGTTCCGCGTCCGTTCCGCGGGATGCCGGGGACCGCGAGCCCGGTCAGGGCTTCGGCGGAACGGGCTCCCACAGCGAGCGCAGGCCGCCGGGGATGTCGACCTGGTCCTGCGGGAGCAGCGCCTTGATGGCGTAGCCGGATTCCGACGTGTCGCGCGCGACGGGGGTCTCGTAGCGCACGTGCGCCAGCGAGAGGCTGCGCACGAGCGGGGATGTCGCTTTTTGTCCGCGATGCACGACGATCGCGTTCTCGTCGTTGACGAGCTTCACGAAGCATCCCGGCGGGAACGCTCCAAGGGCCTTGATCAGCGCCTTCGCGAGTTCGGGGTCGCATCGGCCTCCGGTGGTGCTGCGCAACAGATCGGCCATGGTCGCGTTGGCCAGTTCCTTCTCGCTCCAGGAACGGGCCGACACGCGCGCGGAAAACACGTCCACGATCTGCAGGATCTGGGCCGGTCGCGGGATGGCATCGCCCGACAGTCCGTCGGGGTAGCCCGATCCGTCGAGCCTTTCGTGGTGGTTGCGCACGCACGAAAGCCACATCGGATCGTCCACGCCGGCGGTGATCAGGATCTGTTCCCCGATCAGCGGATGCTTGAGGATGGTCTCCTTCTCGTCGCTGGACAGGCCTCCCGTGCGTTCGTTCAGGCAGTCCTGGTACTCCAGGAAGGCGAGGTTCATGGTGAGCGCTCCGCACACCAGCGAGAGGCGCTCCAGCGCGTCGATCCCCACCAGATCGGCCACGAGGTCGCAAAGGATGGCCGAATGGACCTGGTGGCGGACCGAATAGCTGTCGCAGGGGACCAGGAAGATGGACGCGATGCTCGCGTCGGGATCCTTTTCCACCGCGGCCGAAAGCTTCCTGGCGATGTCCCGGACGGTCCCGACGAATTCCGTCAACTCCTTGGGGCGCAGGCTGGCCTGCGCGAGTTCCGAGCCCAAGGCGTCGATCGTCTCGAAGGTGGAGGGTGGTCGCGACATGGCGTCGAACGCGGTCGGTTCGTCCTGCCGGGTCCTGGCCCCGCACGACAGCAGGAATTCCACGAAGGTCTCCGACTCCACCACGGTGCCCTTGCGCACCAATACGGCGCCTTGCGCGTCGACGATGTCGGCCTGGACCTCGTCGCCCAATCGCAGGTCGTTTTTCGAGACGGGTCTGTCCATGGTGGCTGGTGTCCGGAATAGGTGGTCGCGTCGGTCCGATTCCCCGGGTGCGGGCGAAGCGGAGGATCCGGACGATTGTACCACCATGGCAGGCCGTTCCGCAGCGAACGCGCCAGCCGGACGGAGGGCCCGCCGATCTTCCCGGAGAACCGCCGAAGGCGGCTGCTCGATGTGGAGGCGGGGTGCGCCAATCGGCCGTAGGGGCGACGCATGCGTCGCCCGACAACCGGACGCATGGCGCACCGACCGGAGGGTAGCCCGCAGGCCGGCGACCCCGGCCATGCCATGGATACAACGTGTAGGGGCGATTCAAGAATCGCCCGAAACAGGATGAATCAATTGGCCGGGGTGGCGCCCAGACAAAATCTGGCATCACCTCGTTGTTACATCAGCAACCCAATTGCTTGAAGAAGTCGTTCCCCTTGTCGTCCACCAGGATGAACGCGGGGAAGTCGACGACTTCGATCTTCCACACCGCTTCCATGCCCAGTTCGGGGAAGTCGATGCATTCCACTTTCTTGATGTTTTCTTCGGCCAGCACCGCGGCCGGGCCGCCGATCGATCCCAGATAGAATCCGCCGTGCTTCTTGCAGGCGTCGGTCACCTGCTGCGAGCGGTTCCCTTTCGCGATCATGACCATGGAGCCGCCTGCGGATTGCAACAGATCGACATAGCTGTCCATGCGCCCGGCCGTGGTGGGTCCGAACGATCCCGACGGCTTGCCCGCCGGGGTCTTGGCAGGGCCCGCGTAGTAGATCGGGTGCTTCTTCAGGTATTCGGGCAGCGGCTTGCCGGAGTCCAGGATCTCCTTGAACTTGGCGTGCGCGATGTCGCGGCCCACGACGATGGTGCCCTTGAGCAGAAGCGGCGTGCTCACGGGATGCTTGGACAGCTCGGCCAGGATCTCAGGCATGGGGCGATCGAGGTCGATCTCGATGCCGTGCTTGTGCTTCTTGCCGCCTATGTCGGGAAGCAAGCGACCGGGGTTCTTGTCCATCTCCTCGACGAAGATGCCCTTCTCGGTGATCTTGGCCTTGATGTTGCGGTCGGCGCTGCAGCTCACGCCCATGCCCAGCGGGCACGATGCGCCGTGGCGCGGCAGGCGGATCACGCGCACGTCGTGGGCGAAGTACTTGCCGCCGAACTGCGCGCCGATGCCCAGCTTGTAGGCTTCTTCCAGAAGCTCCTGCTCCAACTGGAGATCGCGGAAGGCGCGGCCGTGTTCGTTGCCCGTGGTGGGCAGATGGTCCAGGTACTTGGCGCTGGCGAGCTTGACGGTCTTCATGACCGCCTCGGCGCTGGTTCCACCCACCACGAACGCGATGTGGTAGGGGGGGCAGGCGGCGGTGCCCAAGGTGCGCATCTTTTCGACCAGGAACTTCTTGAGGCTGGCGGGATTCAGGAGCGCCTTGGTTTCCTGGTACAGGTAGCTCTTGTTGGCCGAACCGCCCCCCTTGGCCACGAACAGGAACTTGTAGGCCATGCCTTCGGTGGCGTAGATGTCGATCTGCGCCGGCAGGTTGGTGCCGGTGTTGATCTCCTTGTACATGTCCAACGCCACGGTCTGGCTGTAGCGCAGGTTGTCCTGCGTGTAGGTGTTGTAGATGCCCTTGGAAATGGCTTCTTCGTCACTGAATCCAGTCCAGACCTGCTGGCCCTTCTTGGCGACCACGCTCGCCGTGCCGGTGTCCTGGCAGGTGGGCAACTGGCCTTCGGCCGCCACCTGGGCGTTGCGCAGCATGGCCATCGCCACGCCCTTGTCGTTCTGGCTGGCTTCGGGATCCTTGAGGATCTTGGCCACCGATTCGTTGTGCTCCGGGCGCAGGAAGAAGCTCACGTCGTGCATCGCCGTGCGCGAAAGCAGTTCGATGGCTTCCTTGGAGACCTTCAGGACCTTCTGGCCTTCGAATTCCACCACCGACACGCCTTCGGTGCTCACCAGGCGGTACTTGGTGGTGTCCTCGCCGAGGGGGAACGGATCCTGGTAGAAGAATTCTGGCGTGGCCATCTTCGGGCTCCTTGGTCGGTGTGTAATAGAGGATGAAGAGGTCCAAAAAATAGATCCGCGGTGGATTCCCGGCGCGTGTGTGATGCGTCTCACGACATTTTCCGGAATTCCGGCCCATTTTGGGTGCAATCCCTGCGGTGGCGAAGCATCCCTCCGCATTCCCGATGACGAGGAGTCCTAGATGAACAGGAAAACCGGCCAGATCATTCGTTTGTGCGCCTTGGCGTCCCTGCTCGACGTGTTCGGATGCGATTCCGGGGACGCGTCCGGGCCCGAGGGCGAATCCGGAACGAAGCTGTCGGTCCAAAAGACATTCACGGTCGATTCCGACGCGATGGTCCCGGTCGTGGGAGGCTATCACGAACTTCGCCACCCTTTCGAGAACGACGGGAAAGACGACACTACCCAGTTGACGACAATCAGTTTCCTGGGATCGACCGACGACAAAAAAATCAGGTACAACGGCAATATTCTCGTCAATCGGATCGGTCTGGGTACCTACAGCCTGGACACGAGCAACTCTTCGTACAAGAATCCGGGGGCGCTCATGTCGTTCGTCCGAAACCATCTCGACGAAGACGCCTGCTACTACTCCTCCGTTTCCGGCAACCTGCAGATCACCGGATGGAAGGAAACCTCGCTCAACGGGACACCCGGCCACCTGGTGTCCGGCAAGCTCCAGGCCGTCATGGCCTTTCCGTGGAAGCAGGACAACCGGACCACCTGTCCGGAATCCTTGGTCACGACCATGGAGTTCACCGAGGCCTTCATCCGCACCTACGAGGAATGATGGCTGGTGTGGTCGTCCCCGGGGGCGCTGCGAACGCTGTGAGGCCGGAGGCTCCGGCGAGGTGGAGCGAGGCGGGATGGTTTGGTACCTTTGGGCGCCGTAGACCCTCACATCCGCAATACCGGAGACGAACATGCAGAAGGACGCACCCAAGGCCGGCGATACCCTGGCCACCATCAAGACCAATCGCGGCACCATGGTCGCCAAGCTGTTCGCCGAGCAGATCCCCGAAGGGGTGAAGAACTTCGTGGAGCTGGCCAATGCTGGCAAGTACACGAACGTTCCGTTCCATCGCGTGATTTCGGGTTTCATGATCCAGGGCGGCGACTTCACGAACAAGAACGGCACCGGCGGCCACAGCTACAAGGGCCCGGGCACCAACATCGGCGACGAATACCACGCCGACCTCAAGCACATCCGCGGCGCGCTTTCCTACGCCAAGACCGCCCGCCCCAACTCGATCGGATCGCAGTTCTTCATCGTGCATCCGGAAGAAGGCACCCACTTCCTGGACCACCCCAAGAACGGCGGCCCCGCCGAAGGCTATTCCGTGTTCGGACAGCTGGTCGACGGGTTCGACGTGCTGGACGCCATCGCGGGTGTCCGCACGGACGCCGGCGACAAGCCCTACGAAGACCAGATCATCGAAAGCGTGACGATCAGCACGCAGGCCTGATCCGAAGACCATGCGGATCGGGACGGCGCCCCACGACATGCACATCTTCGTGTGCCAGCATTCGCGCGAGGGCGAACGCGCTTCGTGCGGAGCCCGCTGGAACGCGTCGGACGCCGTCGCCGAGCTGAAGCGCCTGTGCAAGGAAAAGAGCCTGCCGGCGCGCGTCAGCGGAAGCGGTTGCCTGGGGCCTTGCGAAATGGGGCCCAATATCATGGTCTATCCGCAGAAGACCTGGTTCCACGAGGTCGGGTTGGCCGATCTTCCGGCGATCGTGGATCATCTCGTCGACAATCGGGGAATCCGGTCATCGGACAGCGGAGCGTGACCGGGCAGGGTAGATTGAAACCGCCCCAACATCTTTCCAGGAGAGAATTCAACATGAAATCGAGCATCCGACGAATTCTGGCCTTGTGTCTGGCGGTGACGGGCTTTGTCGCAGCCAATGCGAAAGCCGATGTGGGAATCGGCGTGAACCTGGGCGACCCGACCGCGCTGAACATCCGCGTGGGTCAGCAGAAGACCCTGGAAGGCATGCTTGGCTGGAGCCTGCGCGAAGGCGACGGCGATCGTCTGATCCTGGTGGGCAACATGCTGTTCCACGGCCGCAGCCTGGGCAGCGAATCGCCGATTTCCGGCATCTACCCCTATGCCGGCATCGGGTTGGGCTACTGGCACGACCACAACGACGGCGCCTGGTTGCAGGTTCCGCTGGGCATCGACTTCCGCTTCTCGGTCCCGCTGGAAATCACCTTCCATGTTGATCCGGGCATGGATATCGTGCCCGACACCAAGGTCACGGTCCATTGGGGCCTGGGCGTTCGCTACTGGTTCAAGTGAACACGCCGGATCTTCCCGTTTCCTACCGTCGCAACGCCGATCTCTTCGAGATCGGCTTTTGCTTTTTCCTGCTTCCGGCCATGGTGGCCACCATGGACAAGCCGCCGTTCTACCTGGGCGGCAAGATCCTGCTGTGGCTGGGGGCCTGGTTCCTGGTGCGCCGCCTGACGGATTCCGAACGCGCCCGCGTCCTGGAAGGTCTGCAGGTGTTCCGCAAGCCTCTGGCGGCGATCCTGGCGATCGCGGCCGTGGCGGTGGCCGGAGCCGTGCTGGCGGGAACCTCCGGACTGGACCGGTTCACCGCCTTGGCTCCCTCGGTGCGCTGGGCTTCGGGCGCCCTGCTGCTGCCCTTGTTCGCCATCCTGGTCAGCTTGCCTGTCGTGGTGCTGGCTTGGGCCTACGTCCCGGTCCGGTTCGAAGGCGCCGCCTGGCTCCCCAAATGGTTCGTGGCGGCGCTTCCCATCCTGGCCTTCGCGGGATTGCACTTGGCTTCTTCCGGCTGGAAGGCGCCCTTGCTGGCCCTGACGGCCGGGTGCCTGGCGAGTTTCGCGCTCCGCAAACGGGTCCCGATCGCCACCTGGATCGCGGTCCACGCCCTGGTGGGATGGATGGGCTCCGTCGGAGGGGTTTGGTGACCCCTCCCGATCTGCAACCCGCCTTCGCCGCGTTCCTGTGCATCGCGCTGGCGGGGGTGCTGCTGGGAGGGAGCGCGGCCGTGTTGCGGCTGGTGGCCTTGTCGCGCCACCACCTGGAACGGCTGGCCGTCCTGGAAGACATGGAGTTAAAGTTGTCCAAGGCCCAGGCCATCAAGATCGAGAAGATGAAGAAGGCCGAAGAAACGGGAGCGAAAAAGACGTGAAACCGGGAAAACTCGTGGTTTTTTCGGCTCCTTCGGGGGCAGGCAAAAGCACCCTCATCAATTCCGTGATGGGGGAGATCCCGGCGCTCCGGTATTCCGTGTCGGCCACGACCCGCCGACCCCGCCCCGGCGAGGTCGACGGGGTCCATTATTTCTTCCTGGAACGGGAAGCCTTCGAGGCGATGATCTCGGCCGGCGAGCTGGCCGAGTGGAACGAGGTCCACGGGAACCTCTACGGAACCCCCCGGTCGTTCCTGGATTCCTGCACCGAACGGGGCGAAAACGTGGTCCTGGACCTGGACGTGTTCGGCAAGCGCCGGTTCGACCAGGTCTATCCCGCGAACCTGGGCATCCTGATCCTGCCGCCTTCGCTGGACGAACTGGAGCGGAGGCTGCGCGGACGCGGGACGGATCCTGACGAGGTGATCCAGGTGCGGCTGCGCAACGCCCGGGCCGAGCTGGCCGCCGCCGAACTGGGCAATTTCCGGTATCGGCTGGTCAATGACGATTTTCGGCAGGCCCGGGACGAACTTGTTGGCATTTTACTCGCCGAATTGGGATGATCCTAGGCCTGAGGTTCGCTATGTTTGCGTGACCCGACTCGCAGGGAGGATTCCATCGTGTATCGCAATGTTCTGGGAATGATCATGGCCGGTGGCCAGGGCTCGCGTCTCTGGCCTCTCACCGCCGACCGCGCCAAGCCGGCCGTGCACTTCGGCGGCAAGTACCGCATCATCGACTTCGTCCTGAACAACTTCGTCAATTCAGGCATCCACAAGATCAAGCTTCTGACCCAGTTCAAGAGCGATTCGCTGAACCGCCACGTCCAGACCGCCTGGACCTTGAACCGGACCCTGGACCAGTTCGTCGACCTCGTGCCCGCGCAGATGCGCACGGGCACCGACTGGTACCGCGGCACGGCCGACGCCATCTACCAGAACGTGAACCTGATCACCGACGAACGGCCCGACCTGGTGGCCGTCTTCGGGGGCGACCACATCTACAAGATGGACTTCACCCAGATGATCGACTTCCACATGCAGAAGGGCGCGCTCTGCACGGTGTCGGCGTTCCCGGTGCCCATAGAGGAAGCCACCGAGTTCGGCGTCATCGAGGTCGACGAAGACTGGCGGATGGTCGGGTTCGAAGAAAAGCCCGCGCGTCCCAAGCACATGCCCGGCCGCCCCGGATGGGCGCTGTGCTCCATGGGCAACTACCTGTTCCATTCCAAGTTCATGGTCCGCGAGCTTCTGGCCGACGCCCAGAAGACTTCCGCCCACGACTTCGGCAAGGACATCATCCCCAACATCTACATGACCTACCCGGTGTACGTGTACGACTACAGCACCAACCGGATCCCCGGCGAGGCCGGCACCTATTGGCGCGACGTCGGGACGCTCGAGGCGTTCTTCGAGGCGAACATGGACCTCGTCAAGGTCTCGCCCGAGTTCAACCTCTACAACCCCAAGTGGGCCATGCGCACCATCAACTGGGGCGCGCCTCCCGCCAAGTTCGTGTTCAACGAGACCGAAGGCGATCCTCCCCGGCGTGGTTCTGCGTTCGATTCCATCGTCTGCGACGGTTGCATCGTCTCGGGCGGATCCGTGGACCGTTCCGTGCTCGCGCCGCATTGCTTCGTGCACAGCTTCGCCCAGGTGGAAGACTCCATCCTGTTCCCCGACGTCGAGGTGGGCCGACACGCCCAGGTCCGGCGCACGATCGTGGAAAAGGGCGTGAAGATCCCTCCCGGCGCCAAGATCGGATTCGACAAGGCCAAGGACGCAGAACGGTTCCATGTGACGGACAGCGGCATCGTCGTGATCCCCAAGGGAACCATCATCCAACCGGAGACCTGACAACATGTCGCTCGATTCCACCATCTTCCGCGAAAACGACATCCGCGGATTGGTCGACCCAAGCCTTTCGCCCAACGCCGTGTACGCCATCGGGCGCGCCTACGCCACGCTTCTGACGGAAGCCGGGGCCAAGGCCGTGGCGATCGGAGGCGACGTGCGGCTGTCCACCCCGGAAATCAAGTCGACCTTGATCCGCGGGGTCCGGGACGGCGGGATCCACGTGGTGGACATCGGGACCGTGACCACTCCGGTGACGTATTTCGCGGCCTTCCACATGCCGGTGGACGGCGCCGCCATGGTCACCGCCTCGCACAATCCCAAGGAATACAACGGCTTCAAGCTGGGGATCGGCAAGACCACCATCCGCGGCGACGAAATCCGTCGGTGCTTCGACATCGCCTCCACCGGCGAATGGAGCACCGGGCACGGCGGACTGCGCGAGCACGATCTGATCTCGGAATACAAGGCCAAGCTCAAGGAATCGTTCCAGTTCGGCAAGTGCGGTCGCAAGCTCAAGGTCGTGTACGACCCGGCCAACGCCGCCGGAGCCATCTTCGGGGCCGATCTCCTGGAAGAGATGGGTTGCGAGGTCGTGCGTCTGTACTGCGACGTGGACGGCAACTTCCCCAACCACCATCCCGATCCCACCATTCCCAAGTACCTGGTGGATCTGCAGAAGGCCGTGGTCGAGCACAAGGCAGATCTGGGCATCGGGATCGACGGAGACGGCGACCGCCTGGGCGTGATCGACAACAACGGGCGCTGGATCCCGGGCGACATCCTCACCCTCCTGATGGCGCGTCCCATCCTGGCCAAGCAGCCGGGCGCTCCCATCATCTTCGAAGTCAAGAGTTCCAAGGCCCTGGTCGACGGAATCGCGGCCGCGGGCGGACAGCCCATCATGTGGAAGGTGGGGCACTCGCTCCTGAAGTCCAAGATGAAGGAGACCCACGCGCCTCTGGCGGGCGAGGTCTCGGGCCACATGTTCTTCGCCGACCGCTGGTACGGATTCGACGACGCGATGTACGCCACGCTGCGCGTGATCGAACTTCTGGACGACACGGGCAAGACGCTGGCCGAGCTGGCCTCGGACATTCCGTTCTACCCGTCCACTCCCGAGATCCGCGCCGAGTGCGCCAACGATGCCGACAAGTTCCGCATCGCCAAGGCGGCGGCCGAGTGGTTCAAGAAGCACCACGAGACCATCGACACCGACGGCGTGCGCATCGTGTTCCCCGACGGCTGGGGACTGATCCGGGCTTCCAACACGCAGCCCGACCTGGTCCTGCGATTCGAGGCGTCCACCCAGGAGCGGGTGGAGGAGATCAAGAACTACGTCTTCGCCAAGCTCAAGGAATTCGGCGAGGTGCGCATCGGGGGGCACTGATTACGATTCCAGTCAAAGGAGTTTTGGCTACCGCCTGGCGTGTGGCGGGCTTTCCACGGGGGCGTAACCCGACGCCCCCGTGAACCCCTGCGGGCCAAGGACCCTCATGCCGGGTCCTTGGAACCAGGCACCAAAGGGGGCGCTGCTTTCGGGCGACCCGTCAGGTGTTCGGCCCCATCGGCCTTGCCAGGCCGATGGTCGTCGGGCCACCCTCCATGAACGCGCCCCCTTTGGAATCCCCGACATTTTCCGGCGGCTCACGCCGCGAGTCAGCCAAAGCCCCGTTTCGATCGGAGCGCATCGGCAGCTTCGATCGGCATCCGCGAGGAAAATTGGGACACCCCCAAAATGCGCCTTGCTTGCCGGTACGTACCACAAGCTTGATCTCGCATTGGGGACAACTCGGAACATCGTAGTCCACGCCAAGGAACCTTTTCTCCCAGCGTCTCCTTTCGATTTCCGAGACTTTACCGAGCTGCTTCATGATCCAAGGAAGGTCGGCCATCTGCAGCGTCGGGTTGGCCCTGCCGAATTCGAGCGCATCCGGGGTGAACCATGTATTGCAGATCAGGAGGCCACGGGATACTTTGCGTGCAGCCATCACACCGTATAGTTCACGAGCTTTATCAACCCCGATACTGGATGTCCCGCGAGCCTTGCATTGAATGAGCACTTTGGGATCTGCTTCAGGCGAGGCATTCGGGTCGTATAGCTCAATATCCACCCCGCCATCCGCTCCTGGGTTGGTCTTGCGTGTTGTGAAACCCAGATATCGAAAGATTTCAACCACCAAATGTTCAAATGCCAGCCAATCCATTTTCCGGAGCGATTCTTCCGAAAATGTCGCCGGTGTCGATCGCGGTTCAATTACCTCCCGAGTCCGCATTGCTTCGGCTATTGCAGCCTCAAGCGCTGGCGAAGGCTGTGGGCTGCCAATGCTCGAATATCCCCGCTGTTTTGGACGTAGAACAGCCTGTTCGGATACGAATGGCCTTCCGGATGACTTATGGAGACGGAACCAAAAGGCCAAAGCAACTGTAATCGCAAAGAGCGCCATAATGAACGCTGAGATCACATAAATCGCAGATATTCCCGATCCAAGTATTAAAACAGCAACCAACAAGCCACCTACTGGAATCAATAGTTGCAAAAGAGTTTGTTCAATAGATTGTTTGCGCATTTTCTGGCGAGCCATGATCAAAAAATGTTGGTGGTAGAACGTCTCAAAAGTTCACCTCCGGACAAGGTTTGGATATGCACTCATTTTTGCGATTTTTGCAATAGCAAAATCCTGGCCTCCAGTTCGCGAATAGACTGCTTGTGCTCTGCTATTCTTTTGCGAAAAGCTTGGCTTTCAGCATCCTTGCGACGCTTCAATTCAGCAAGAATATCATCGGTAGCCAACAAATTGAGCGGAAACGACACTCTCAAGCCTCCTTAAGTCGTTTGATTTTATCTTCAATAGCATTTTCCAAAATTACTGGAAGCGGCTCACCCTCCCACACCTCACGTATGATTATCCCAAGTTCGGACACTTTCTGAATGTCATTCAGGAATATACTGACAGGAATCTCCTTAAGTCCAAAACTCATCATCCAACGCAAACGATGTCGCCCATCATCGAAACTAATCGAATTTAGGGAAGCTCCATGATTCCATCTCATTTTTGGAAGAATAAACATCTTCCAATCTGAAGAAGAACTCATTCTAACCCAGTCCACATGAGGCAAGCTGCCTTTCAATTCCCTAGTTCCGATAAATAGACAGCTGCCATCGATCCATTGATCATTCCCTATCCAGCACTGTTCAAGGCGAATAGGGTCTACCCAGTAGCATTTAAATCGATCATTTTCGGAAGTTATTTTCATCACCACTGCCACACCTCCACAAACCGGACATCCATCAGCACATACCGAAAAACTTCAACAGGCATACCGTTTGGTGCATGGAAGCTTGATTCACTTATTGGGATCATTTACTTTTTGCTGAACAATCTTAACAAAAACCAAATTCCAAGATAAGCAATCTTCTTTGCCGTTATCCTCGAAACAGCCAGTCCAGATATACAAACTGTCTTTCGTCAATCTAGAAATATCCATATCCCAGTGCGTGCGACCAGAGAATGAAACCGAATACCCAAAATCTTGATTATATGTGCACCAAACCGGAAACAGAGAATCTGCAACGAGTCGATGATCTATTCTCCCGAAATACGCCAAGTTACGCAATGAATTTCTTGATCTGCGCTTTACTATATCTCTAGCGTAATGATTTTTTGGAATGCGCTCGTCTTGAATTTCAATGATTGAAAATAATGGCGACGGCCAAACGCGGTGAATCACAGAGTCTTCTAAAAGATTTTTTTTATATGTTCCTACATATCTCCAAATACCTAAAAAATCGGCGGAGGGAAATGCACAAGCTTGTTTTGTCCCCCCCCATACGCTGGTGGAAGTCCAACACAGTGCAACCATGCACAGTTTCCGATATAAGTTATTCCAGGTCAAGAAGATTTACTCCCAATAGAGTGTATTTTGCTAGATACCGATCCTTTTGCCAAGGGTGATCGTTTTCTACCACATCAAAAACGCCTCCATTAATTCCGCCATGATAATCTGTTATCTCAATCCCATTAATTTCGCCAGTTTCGTTATATCTATATGCGCGAAAGATTACCGAATGCCCGCCATGACTAAATAAATCGTTTGGATCTAGACTCTCCCATCGCTGCAGTAACGCCCCCGTTTTTAGCTTCCCATTCCAAATCGCAGCATTATCAACAGTAACCCCCAATTTATGATATGCAAAGACGCCCCCAGCACCATATCCCATGTAT
>JAKPQQ010000300.1 GCA_029557215.1 Fibrobacterota bacterium
CCTCGCCCGGCAGTACGTCGGGAAGCAGGAGACGACTGGCCCCAACGACGGCCCGATCCTTCGCGAGATCCGATCGGCCATGCTGTACACCGGTGCTCCCCCCTGCTCCTGGTGCGCCCTGTTCGTGGCATGGATCCTGTCCCGCGCCTACCTACCTGCTGAAACGCCGCGTCACCTGTACAAACACGAGCTTTCCGAGGTCCTGGGCTTCCTCCGCCCGTGGTACATCGAAAGCACTCGGGACTGGCTCCACAACGCCAACGACCTCGGGATGATCGTCTCCGATCCGGAGCCGGGTGACCTCTTCATCCTCCTGGACGCGCAGAGGAACCCGCACCACATCGGTTTCGTGACTGCCGACGACCTGGCCGCCCGGGACCTGTCGCGTTCGTTTGGGACCATCGAGGGGAACACCAACGATGTTGGCTCAGTGAACGGGGATGGGGTCTACGAGAGGATCCGCAAGAAAGGGCCGTCCGTGGCCTTTGTGGGCCTTCCTGCGGCGTTGAAGGCGTGAACGTCCGCGACGCAATCGGAATCGCCGCCTTGGTCATCCCACTGGCCTTTGCCGGAGGCGTGGCGGTCGGGCAGGATCGACAGCGTTCCGATCGGTTTGCCATCGACTCCACCCGCGCCGCAGACTCCGTCCAGGTGGTCCGCGTTGGCCTCTGGTGCCCCTACCTCTCCGACTCTCTCGAGGCGGAACGGATCGGGGCCAGCGCGAGGCGCTAGGACCTCTGGAACTCGTCCCACTTGGCCAGGATCAACGCGTCCAGCCTCCGCGCCGATTCCGCGTTGTCGGGGCAAAACGACATCCACCCCTGTTTGTGTTTGGACCAGATGACCGAGAACCAGTTGTCCGATTCCTGGTGGATCTGACCCTTTCCGAGGATGATGGCCGGACCCGCTGGCGTCGGTAGCTCGAACGGGATCACGAAGAACGCGACGCCCTGTGGGTGGTGGACTCGGGTGGTGTAGAAGCGGATCACCATCGGAACCACCTCCGTACCCGCGCCTTGCCCCGTTGCCATCGCTCCAGGCTCCCGAAGGCCATCAGGAGGAGGCAGAGGCCAGCCTCGGGAGTGACGACCGCCAGGGCCAGCCCAAAGGCCAGCCCGGACGCGAAGACAAGAGCGGCGGCGAGAATGGTGGCGATCATGATTCCCCCTCCATCTCCTTGATCTTCCGTTCCCACCTCGCGACCGCGGCTTCTGCCGCCGCGATCATCCGGGGCGTCTTGGCGATCTTCGCTTCCTTGCGCCAGTACCGGAACATGGCCAGCGCCTGCGCTCGCGGGGTTTGCGCCGTGGTGACGCGGGAAAGTGCGTTTGACAGCATTTCCGAGTCTTCCTTCGACGGTGGTGGCTCCGGCTTCTGCGGACGGTCCAG
>JAKPQQ010000021.1 GCA_029557215.1 Fibrobacterota bacterium
CTGGAATCCAGGTTCCCGGCATCCAGTTGGGTGGTCCGCACACCCTTCGGAATCCACTGCAGATCGCGACTCCAGCCCGCACCGAGGATGGAGCCGTCCGACATGGCGTGAAGCTGGTGGATGCGAAGCCCCGTGCCGAAGCGGAAAACGCGCGTCTGCGCCCCGACGCTCGCGCTCAGCAGAAGGACGCCCGCCACCAGAAGAAACAGGCGCGAGGACGATTTCACATGACCCCAGGACACAATGCAAACGTACTTGCCGAATGCTCCGAAGGCACCAGCTGCCGCTCATTCGTTCCGACGTCGTTGACGATCGTCAACGTCCTTTTGTCCCGTCCCGAGCATTATTCCCCGAAGAATGAAGCATTACGACACTTCGCAGACGCGATCCATACGAATGTGGACGGGGGCCGTTCTCCGAGCGGCACGGCTCGGACGAGGCTTCACGCAGATTCATCTCGCAGGTCGTTGCGGCCTGAGCGACACGACCTGGAGCCGGTTCGAAAAGGGAAGCTCGGCCCTCCCACCCGATTTGATCCCGATGCTCGAGGAATGGTTGGAGATCCCCGCTGGATTCATTCCACAGACGGGAGAACGGTTGTCGCTGCTCCATGCGGGGAGCACCGGCACCGCCGCCTGGCGATTCCGGAGAGCCAAGGAAGCGATCGTCTTCGCTTCGCGTTGACGATCGATCCTGCCGCGGGGAGTACCAGCCCAGGAGGTGGAACGTCTGCCGGGGTCCCGGTCAATGGCAGGCACGTTCCGACCTCTCCTGAGTGGTGGTCGTCGGCCGCGGGCGAGCGCGACCATCGACAGATCGAAGATCGCCACTTGGCGTCGATCCGGCCGTCGAGATGCGGGCATTGTCGTTGACCGCGAGGTCAACGTGGCAGGCTCGCCGATCGCCTCAGGGGTGCGGATACCACGCGCTGTCGACGCGGGAATCCTCGAGCCCGTCCATCACGCCGATGGCCTTGACCCACGAAGCCTTGGTGATCTCGAGCGTGTCGCACAAGGGAGATTCCCGTGTGGGAGTCGAGCGGTCCAGGGTACAGTGGGAATGGGCTCCGTAGGTGGTGGATTCGATCCGCACCTTCAACGGGTTGGTGGAGACCAGATGGAACTCGACCGGACGAACGCGGATGTAGACCCAGGTGCTTTCCTGCGGCGAAGGCCGCAAACCCGGCTTTTCGGCCCAGGCGCGAACGAGGGTGGTCTTCTGGATGTCCAGGGGGCTCTTGAAGATCTTCGAGGTGGACGACTTGCCCGGCTCGGATCCATCCGTGGTGTAGTGGATCTTGACGCCCTCGAC
>JAKPQQ010000022.1 GCA_029557215.1 Fibrobacterota bacterium
GACCTGATCCAGCGCCTGGGCCGCGTGGGCGCGCGCCACACCCGGCGTGCGGAAATCCATCCCAACGTGGGGATCCTGGTGCCCAAGCCGTTCACGCCCATGCAATGGGAACCGTTCGTGGGCGAAGCCGAAGCCCGCGAGAGGATCCGGTTCGTGCGCGAGGCGTTCCACCGCAACAAGAACGTGCGGATCACCTGGAGCACCTGGGAGATCTCGTACGTGGAGGCCTTGTTCGCCCGCGGCGACCGGCAGTTGGCGCCCATGATCCTGGAAGCCAGCCGCGCCGGGATGATCTTCGAGTCCAACGAACACAGCTTCGCGGGCCTGGGCGCCTGGAAGGCGATCTTCGAGCGCCACGGCTACGACGCCGACCACCGCGTGTTCCGCCACCGCGATCTCGACGAGGTGTTCCCCTGGGACTTCATCCACGCCGGAGCCACCAAGGGGTTCCTGAGGGACGAGTGGAAGAAGATGTACAAGCCAGAGACCCCCGAGGTTCCGGACTGCCGCTGGGGCGCCTGCAACCACTGCGGCATTCCCGGCAACTACGCCGACATCCAGCTCGCCCCGCCCGAAGAAGGCCAGGTCACCTTGCCGCCTCCGGGCACCTACGCGGGCAAGGCCAAGGCGGGTCCTGCCGCGGGGCTTTCGGAAGAGGACGAAGGCCGCAACCATCTGGATCCGGTATCCGTGGCGCGCCTGAAAAGCAACGCGGCACCGGAATCCGATGCGACGGAAATTGTCACATCCAGCCATTCTTCTGCATCCAGCCGTTCCCTGAGCGGAGTCGAAGGGCGGCAGGGTGCAGAAGAACTCGGGACGGAGACTGCGCCCCCTCCTCAGGACGAACGGGCAAAGAAACCTCGCGACAAGCGCCACCCCGAGGGCTGGAGCGACAAGGAGCGGGGACAACGCGGGCTCCCGTGGCTGATCCGGTTCCGCAAGACCGATCTGGCCCGGTTCCTGGGCCACCACGGCACGATCAACCTGCTGGAAAAGGCCCTGCGCCGCGCAGAAGTCAAACTCTTCTACAGCCGCGGATTCAATCCGCGTCCGCGCCTGAAGAACGCGGGCGCCCTCCCGGTGGGGTTGGGGTCGGAATCGGAACCGCTGTTCGTGGAACTGGAGCGCGACCCGGACAACGTGGCCGAACTCCCCCGGATCCTGTCGTCGTACCTGCCGGCCGGCCTGGACGTGGTCGAATTCTCGCGACGCGAGACGTTCGATCTGCCGGTGCCCCCCACGATGACCTACCGGCTGCGCCCCGAAGGCGACGAGACCCTGCTGGCGGCGGCGGCCGAGCGGTTCCGGCAAGGGACGCTTCCCGACACCCTGGACGGCCGCGGACGGCCGGTCAAGACTTCGGAAGAAGTGACGGAAATCGTCTGGACCGGATCGGAACTCCTGTTGTCGGCGCGGGTGAACAACGCGGGGAACACGGTGTCGGCCTACGCCCTGCTGGCCGGAGCCACCGGCATCCCGCTGGAAGCCCTGCGCGAACGCGAGGTCGTGAAGCTGGCATGACGGAGGCCGGTCCGAAAGGCATCCTGTGCCTGGGGGACAACCTCCAGGTCCTGGCCGGGCTCTTGCCGGAATTCGAGGGGCGGTGCAGGCTCGCGCTGGTGGACCCGCCGTACAACGCCAAGAACCGCAAGGACTACCCCGACGAGATGCACCACGACCGTTGGCTGGAATGGATGGAGGCGCGCCTGCGCCTGGCCTGCCGATTCCTGTCGCCGGACGGCATCCTGGCGTGCCATATCGACGACACGGAACAGGCCTATCTGCAGATCCTGCTGGACCGCATCCTGGGCCGCGCGCGGCGCCTGAACACGGTGTGCGTGAAGATGAGCGAACTGTCGGGCGTGAAGATGCGCTACCAGGACCGCATGCTCCCGCGCGTGAAGGAATACGTCCTGTTCTACGGCGCCACCGAGGCCGCCCGTTTGAACCCGCTGACCCGCCGCAAGAGCGATCGCAAGCTGACGGAATACGTCGACTACTACCGGTGGTACCTGGAAGATCCTTCGGCTCCGCAAGCCCAATGGCGCGTCCGTCCCGTGCGCGAGGTGGCGGCCGAGCACGGCGTCC
>JAKPQQ010000028.1 GCA_029557215.1 Fibrobacterota bacterium
CCGCGGCGATTCGGCCCAGATGCTCTACGATTCGCTGGCCATGGACCGGCTCAAGCCCGGCATCTACAAGGTGCGGGTCAAGATGCTCCTGGACACCACGCAGTACAAGGACGTGGTGTTCGAGATCCCCTTCCGTCCCGAACCCAAGTTCATGACGCATGCTCCGTGGGGAGGCCGGGTCACCACTTCCATGCCCCTGGAGATCCAGGGCTGGCTCGGCCCCCAACCCGCTACCTTCGCCGTGAACTACCAGCTCGATCCGGTCCCGGGTCTGCGGTTCTGCGCGGATTCCGCCTGCACGGTGGTCTTCGGGGATCGCCAGATGCTGTCCACCGGAGCCTTGGGCGAGAACGCCAGGATCTGGGTGCGCGGCGATTCGATCGGGGTCTATTCGCTGTTTTTGCGCAACGTCTGGGGTGACAGCTCCGATTTCCGCACCCGCATCGTGTTCCAGGACCGCGGCCTGCGCTGGCTGGATTCGCTGGGCAGGGAAGTGCAACCCTACGAGATCCTGCGCGATCCGTCCGGGACCGCCAAATTCTGGATCGAGGCCTACCAAGGGTCGGGCCGGTGCGATACCTGCAGCGATCTCCTGCTCCTGGGTGCCGACGCTCCCGGTGTTCGCTTCCTGAATCCCAGCACCAAGGCGCCGATCCAGAACCTGCGCCTGGTCCGCGGATTGGCCGCCATGCTGGTGGTGTCGGACGTTCCGGCGGAACAGGTGACCCTGACCGCGACGGTTCCCGATTCCGCCTTCGGCTTGGCCTGGTACCCGGTGTCGTGGCGAGCCTACCGGCTCGAGATCCTCGATTCCACGGGCAATCCCATTCCTGGCCAGAAATCCGGGATGGACGTCACCAACCTGCTCCACCTGAAGGTGCGGATCGTGGGTGTGAACGGGCCTTGCACCTCCTGCAACCTGACCGCGGTCGCCAAGTTCGATCCCATCCTGCAGATGATCGACAGCACAGGCAAGCCCACCACCACGCTGAACTTCGTCGGCGGTGTGGCCAAGGTGGTCCTGCGTGGCGAGGCTCCCGGAACCTCGCCGTTCCAGGTCTGGATTCCAGGGGTGTCGGATACCGCCGGGGTCCCTGTGGATGTCACCCCCTACAAGCTGGTGTTCCTGGATGGAAAAGGGAACGTGCCGGGTCCGGATTTCCTGAGCGGCGAGATCCTGGTCCCGCGCCAGGGCGTGGTCGTGGTCATGGGTCGCGACGGGATCTGCACCAAATGCAACGGTCCCATTTCGGTTTCGGCTTCCACCGGGATCCGGTTCGTGACGGTGGTGGGCGATTCCATCGGACAGATCACGGCATCCAGCGGAGCCGCCAACTACACCGTCTACGCCGACCGGGAAGTGCTGCGCGGGGAGCTGCGCGGGAACATGCCGGCCTACTTCGCGGTGGGTGGGTTGTCGCCCATGGATTTCGTGGCGCCGCCGCCCGATTCCGGAGCCTGGTTCGACGAGGACGGCGACGGGCGTCCGGACCGGCTCAAGGTCTGGCTGCACCTGGCATGGACCGACGCCACCCAGGTCTTCGCGGCCTGGCCCGACTGGACCAAGCCTTTCATGCCTTCGGCACAGAACCTGTCCGTGACCGGCGGAGGAATGGTGGTCGACGTCCTGGTTCCGGAAGGGCTCGACGGCGGCACGGTGGCCGCGACCACCGATCTGGGGCGCTGGATCCGCGACAGCGGACCGGTCAAGCCGTTCCCCGTCTTCGATCGCGTGCCTCCGGTTCCGGCGCGGGCCCTCATCCACCGCGGGAAGGTCTGGGATACCCTGCGGGTGCTTCCCAGCGAGCCTGTCGCCAATGTCGCCAACGGCGAGGATGTCCTGCGCAAGCTGGGAGTAGGCGATGCCCTCCCCAAGTACGATTTCAAGGACCAGTGGAGGGATGCGGCCACCGGTGAATTCGTGTTCCTCTTTTCCGCCACGCAGACCGTGGACGTGCCCGAACCGGGCGACTGGGTCCGGTTCGCTCCTGGAGGCCAGGCGCGCGACGTACTGGGCAACGTGCCGGGATTGCGCGCCAAGGCGGTCCAGATCTTCGGAACCGATCGCGCGCCGGCCGATGCCGTGATGCGGGATTCCGACGGCGACGGCCGGGCCGACCAGGTCGTGTTGCGGCTGCTCAAGCCATTGGTTTCCACCCAGTCGTGGATCTTCCGCTGGACCGATACCACCGGTGGTTTGGATGTGCGCTATTCAGAAACGGTGATGGCCAGGGTCGATTCCCTCGGGCTCAAGCTGACGTTCGATCTTCCGCCCTACGCCAAAGGCATGACGGCCTGCCCGGCGGCGGGATGCGACGACCTGGGAACCCTCATGGGCACCTACCAGGGCGTGGCTCTGACCACTCCCTTCCGCATCCGCGACGGCGTTCCCCCGATCGCCATCGGCGGCAAGATGACCTTCAGCGGCGACGACGCGATTCCCGACACTCTCGTGGTCCGATTCAGCGAACCGGTCAACTCCAACGGGCTTTCCATGCAATGGGTGGCCGTGGGCGACACCGTCCCCGGCAACCAAGGCAAGGTGGTTTCCCCTTGGAGCGCGCGACTGGATTCCAACGGCATGAAGGGCATCTTCCTGGTCGACACCAACGTGGCGCCCAAAAAGGGACAGGGAATCCGCATCACTCCGGGGATGGTCGGCGGCATTTCCGATCGCCTGGGCAATTTCCCGACCGACACCGCGGCCTGGGGGCCTCTGGAATTGGGGCCGATTCCGCCACGGTTGCAGGCCAAGGCGTATCCGGCCATGGGGCGCTGGGACGGGATGCCTCCCGATCCGACCGAACCGACGCTCCAGGTTCTGGTGCGCCGAGGCATCGGAGCCGTGTCGGCGGAATGGAAGGGCCTCGACGGCAAGCCGTTCGGTCTGGCCGACACCTCGGGGCGGTCCGCGTTCGTGGGCGCCAAGCTCGAACTGAACGGATTGACCGAAGGCGCGGCCTACGTCTACGACAACATGGGCGTCTTCGTGGCCTACACGGATCTCAAGCCCGTGATCGACGCGATGGCCAACGGATCCATCGAAACCGACACCCGCGACCGCTACGAAGTCTGGGTCGCCTGGAACGGGGTCTACAACCAGAAGGTCGCCCCCTCCGGTGTGTACCTGATGCGCATCCTGGGATACCGCAAGATCGACAACCGCATGTACGTCGAACAGAAGGTCGTGCGCATGGGCTGGATGGTCTTCCCGGGGCGCTGACCGGTTGGACGGATTCCGGGATTGACCTTTCCGGATCCTGTCATGGTAGACTGTCGGGATGCGAACGTCGGATTCCATTGCCTTGCGCGGGAAGCTTCCGTGATCCTGGTGACCGGTGCGACAGGAAATGTCGGACGCGCCGCGGTGGGTTGGCTGGTCGCCCGCAACCACGGCGTCCGGGCGGCGGTCGACGACACGGCGGCGGACGCCTGGAAGGGGCGCGCCGAACTCGTTCGGTTCGACTGGTCCGATCCGTCCACCTGGGAGCCCGCGCTGGACGGCGTGGAATCGTTCGTGCTGGTGCGGCCGCCCGCCATGGAGAATGTCGGGGCACTGTGCGACCTGTCCACCATGGCCGTGCGACGGGGGTGCCGCAGGGTGGTGTTCCTGTCCGTGTCCGGGGCCGATCCCGTGCGGTGGCTGCCGCATCGCAAGATCGAAGAGCACCTGCGGCTCATCGAGGCTTCCTGGACCTTCCTGCGGGCCGGATCCTTCATGCAGAATCTGGTCGACCGGCATCTGGACGACATCCGCGAAGGATGCCTGCGCCTGCCGGCGGGGCCCGCGAAGGTGGCGTGGGTGGACGCCCGCGACGTCGGCGAGGCGGCGGCGAGGTCCCTGCTCGACGGCATCTGGGAACAGCGCACCCCGGTGCTCACCGGGTCGCAGGCCCTGGATTTCCAGGAGGTTTGCCAGGAATTGTCGGCAGTGGCCGGACGCGAGGTCCGCTACCGGAGTTGTTCGGCGGTGGGGTATTTCCTGCGGCTTCGCCTGCGGGCGGGGCTCCCGATCGCGCGATGCCTCGTCCAGACGCTGCGCCACCGGAGCTTGAGGTCCGGGGAGGCTTCCGAGGTCAGGGACGATCTGCGGTTGCTGCTGGGGCGATCGCCTCGCACGATGCTGGATTATCTTCGAGAACAGCGCGAGATCCTTTAGGGGGGACGGCGGCTGGGCGATGGCGGGATCGAACCGGGATGCCGTCGATCGCGACTCACGCGTCCGGGGGATTCCCGGGAGCCGGATCGATCTCCCCGCGGTGCCCGGGCGCTCCGGCTCCGGGGGAGCGACGGGGGATCGCGCCGGCAGGAATTCGATGCAACGGGGGAGGGCGATTTGCGCGGGGTGAATTTCGGAGGCTGGTTCAGCCAGGTGGATGCGATCGAAGAGAAGGATCCGGAGACGTTCCCGGGCCTTCTGGAACACGTGCGCACGTTCATGGGCGCCGACGATTTCCGTCGGGTGGCGTCGTGGGGGTTCGACCACGTGCGGCTTCCGGTGGATTGGCAGAACCTGTTCCGCGAATCCGATCTCGCGCCGCGGGAAGACGTCCTGTCGCTCCTGGACAAGGCCTTCGACGCGGCCCTCGGGAGCGGGCTTCGGGTCATCCTGGACCTGCACCGGTGCCCCGGGCACGATTTCGAGGCCGGGATGACCACCGAACAGACGTTCTTCTCCGATCCCGCCATGCGGCAGGGGTGCCTCAAGGTCTGGGCGATCCTCGCCGAACGCTACGGCCACCGTCCCGGGGTCCTGCTGGAACTCCTGAACGAGCCGGTCGCGCCTACCGCCGACATCTGGAACGAGGTCAAGGACCAGTTGGCGCGCGAGATCCGCCGGTTCGCGCCCAAGGCCACGCTCGTGGTCGGGGCCAACCGCTGGAACAACGCCGCCGAATTCGCCCACCTCACGCCGGTGGACGACGACAACATCCTCTACAGCGTGCACTACTACAACCCCATCGTGTTCACCCACCAGAAGGCCCCGTGGGTCAAGCAGGAGGTGTTCCAGGAGTCGCGCAGCTATCCCGGCACCTACGACATTCCCGAGATCGCCTTCGAGCTGCCGGTGGATCGCGGGATCTGGAACCGCGACCGGATGGCCCAGATGCTGGAGCCGGTGTTCCGGTTCCGCGACAAGCACGGCCTTGCGGTGGCTTGCAACGAGTTCGGCGTCTACATGGGCGGTCCCGGGCAGGTCAGCCGCATGAACTGGATGCGCGACATCCTTGGCTTGTTCCGCGAGCACGGGATCGGCTGGAGCTACTGGAACTACAAGAACCTGGATTTCGGGATCATCAGCCGCGGCGAACGATTGTTCGAAGACGCGCCCCAGTACGCCAACCCCGAACGGATCGACCAGGAACTTCTCTCGGTGCTGCAAGCGCACTGAGAACGTCGTGTGCGGATCGGCGGGGGCAAGGCCCGGTCACGGGAAAAGATCGGCGAGCGCGGATTCCAGGAGCGGATACCGCCAGCCGAACCCGCTCGCGATCAGACCGGTCGGTCGGCAGCGTTGGCTGGCCAGCAGGAGTTCGTCGGCCATTTCGCCCATGGCCAGCCGCAGCGCCCAGGCCGGGGTAGGCAGGAGGGCCGGTCGGTGGAGGCATCGGGCCAGGGCGGCGGCGAAGTCGCCTTGCCGGACAGGTTCGGGTGCGACCGACACCAGCGGGCCGTGGACGCCGTCGGCCAGCGCGTGTTCGATGACCCCCACCGCGTCGGCTTCGTGGATCCAGGGCATCCATTGCCGGCCCGTTCCCAGCGCGCCCCCGAGGCCCAACCGGAACGGAAGGAGCATCTTGGGCAAGGCCCCGCCGCGTCGGGACAGCACCACGCCGAACCGGCAGGAAACGGTCCGGACTCCGGCCAGCCGCGCCGGATGCAGGGCGTGCTCCCAGTCCAGGCAGGTTTCGGCGAGGAATCCACCTCCGCTGGGGCTGGCTTCGTCCAGGATCTCGTCGCCTCGGTCGCCGTAGATCCCCACCGCCGAGGCCGAAACCATGGTGGGCACTCCCAGCCGGACGCAATCCTGGGCCAGAAGCGACGTCGCCTGGATGCGGCTGGCCACGATCGCATCGCGAACGGATTTTGTCCAGCGCTTGGAGATCGATTCGCCGGCGAGGTTGACCACCGCGTCGCAGCCCGCGAGCGCGTCCACGGGAAGCCAACGCGTCCGCGGGTCCCAGGGGATTTCCGACGCCGACGCCGGCGCGCGGCGCACCAGTCGCAGGACCTCGTGCCCCGAGCGTTCCAGCGAACGGACCAGCGATTTCCCGACCAGGCCGGAGGAGCCTGCGACGACGATGCGTGACATGCGATAGAGTCTACGAGTTCGAGGGCGCCGCGACCAGGACATTGGAGATCGCATCTCTTTCTAAGTTGTGAGGGTCGAGTCATACCCAATGCCGGTCCTCCGGTTGGGAATCGCGGGCGACCATCACCGGGAGTGCACTCAAATGAGCCGAATCGGCCCCACCGAACTGTTGATCATCCTCGCGATCGTCCTTTTGCTGTTCGGATCCACCAAGCTGCCGCAACTGGCCAAAGGGCTGGGCGAATCCATCAAGGAATTCAAGAAGTCGGCCAAGGCCGAAGACGCCAAGATCGAGGACGCCAAGAAGTCCGATTCGGACTCCAAGAGCGCCTGATGCGGGATTCGCGGCGTGGATTCCGCGCCGAGGATGGTGGGTTGGATTTCTGGCGCCACCTCGATGCCTTGCGCAGGATGCTGTTCTGGAGCGTCCTGGGTTGGGTCGCGTGTTCCATCGTGGCCTACGAATTCTGGACCGAGCTCTGGAGCATCCTGGAACGTCCGCTGCAAGGACTGGAAAACGCCCCCAAGGTGGTGGTCACCAATCCGACCGGCGTCGTCTCGATGTCGTTCCAGGTGGCGCTGGCGGCCGGGTCGTTCTTCGCGGCCCCGTGGGTGCTGTGGCAGATCTGGCGATTTCTCCAGCCCGCGCTGCGTCCCGACGAGCGCAGCGTGGCGGTCTGGGCCGTGTGGTGGATCTCCTTCCTGTTCGCTCTGGGCGCGGTGATCGGCTACTACACGATCTTCCCGATCACGATGCGGTGGTTGGCCGGCTACGGCGACGGGATGTTCCAGCAGATGTGGACGGTCGACCAATACACCTCGATGTCGGTCAAGCTGCTGGGCGGGTTCGCCGCCATGTTCGAATTCCCGTTGGCCACCTGGGTCCTGGCGCGCATGGGGCTGGTCGATGCCCGCACGCTCCTGCGCTGGTCGCGCGGGGCGATCGTGCTGGTGTTCGTGATCGCCGCGGTGCTCACCCCGCCCGATCCGGTGAGCCAGTGCATCATGGCCGCCCCCATGCTGGTCCTCTATTTCGCGGGCGTGGCGACGGCGCGCCTGGCGCGCAAGGCGGTCTGAATGGATTCCATCGGAGCGGGCGAGCTGTTGATCATCCTGGTCGTTGGGCTGTTGGCGATCGACCCCAGGACGGCCGGGCGGTGGTGGGCCAAATTCCGCAGCATCCAGCGGCGTCTGATGGACGTGCGCGAGGATTTCGAGCGCGAAGTGCGAAGCGTGGTGGACGATCCGGTCCCGGCGGTGCGGGAATCCGTCCAAAGCCGGCTGCGCACCTGGTCGCGCGAGCGGGTGATGGCCCTGGGGCAGGCGGAATGGGACTCCGCCGGCGATAAGATCCTGGAACGGCTCCGGCAGACTCCGGAGTACCAGAAGGCCTGCGATGTCGCGGCGTTCTGGCCGTTGGCGCTGGAAGTCCCCATCAGGCCCGTGCTGGAGGCCATCCTGGCCGATGGCAAGACGCTTTGGCTTCCGTGGTTGTCGGTGCAGCCCGGCGAAATGCAGATGGCGCGGGTGGAAAACCTGGAATCCGATCTGGTGGAAGGCCGGTTTCGCACCCGCGAACCCAGGCCCGAACTGCGGCGGAGCGTGTTTCCGGAAAACGGATTGGTCCTGGTGCCCGGCGAAGTGTTCGACCTTCACGGAGCCAGGATCGGCAAAGGGGGCGGGTATTACGACCGCTGGCTGGCCCTCAAACCCATGGCCAAGCGCATGGCCGTGGCCTGGGATGCGCAGGTCCACGCCGGCAAATTGCCGCAATCCGCGCACGATATGCAGATGAATGTTCTCGTGACCGAGAATCGATTGGTAAATTTCGCCGCGGCCCAACCGGCACCCTCGTTCCAGGGGGAAGTCGCGGCGCCGAATTCAGCGGAGGAATCCAATGCGTGACGTGACCCTGGCGCTGGAAGACGGAACCGTCTTCCGCGGCAAAGGCTTCGGAGCCAAAGCCGAGGCCGCCGGAGAGGTGGTTTTCAACACCGCTTTGTCCGGATACCAGGAAGTTCTGACCGATCCGTCCTACTGCGGACAGATCGTGACCATGACCTATCCCGAGATCGGGAACTACGGCATCGCCCAGGAAGACATGGAATCGGGCAAGATCCAGGTCGAAGGATTCGTGGTGCGCAACCTGTCGCCGGTGGCATCCAGCTGGCGCGGAGGCGCCAAGAGCCTCGACGCGTTCCTTTCCGAGCAGGGGATCCCGGGCGTGAGCGGGATCGACACCCGCATGCTCGTGCGCATCCTGCGCACCAAGGGCGCCCAGCGCGGCGTCATCCTGGACGGCAAGGTGTCGGAAAACGTCGCCGTGGAAAAGGCCCGCCAGGTTCCGTCCATCGTCGGGATCGACATGGTCTGCCGCGTGACCTCCAAGGAAGCCTACGACTGGTCCGATCCCACCTTCCGGTTCGACGGCGAACACAAGCTGGCTCCGGAGAGCGAACGTCCGCTGGTGGTGGCCTACGATTTCGGGATCAAACGCAACATCCTGCGGCTTCTGGTGACCAACGGGTTCCGCGTGCGCGTGGTCCCGGCCGGCACACCCGCTTCGGAAGTGGAAAAGCTCAACCCCGCCGGCGTGTTCCTGTCCAACGGCCCCGGCGATCCGGATGCCGTTCCCTACGCCATCGCGGCGGCGCGGGAGTTGTCGGCCAAGTTCCCCATCTTCGGCATCTGCCTGGGGCACCAGATCCTGGGGCTCGCGCTGGGCGCCAAGACCTACAAGCTCAAGTTCGGGCATCGCGGCGCCAACCATCCGGTGCAGGAACTGCCCAGCATGCGCGTGGAAGTGAGCTCCCAGAACCACGGATTCGCGGTGGACGCCAAGTCGCTGCCTTCCGACCTGGAAGTCTCGCACATCAATCTGAACGACCAGACCGTTTCCGGGATGCGCCACAAGAGCCTGCCGCTCTTTTCCGTGCAGTACCACCCCGAGGCGTCGCCCGGTCCGCACGATTCGGAATACCTGTTCAAACAGTTCGTCGAAGCGGTCCGCACGCGCGCCGCCGTGAAGGTCCGCTCCTGAACCGCCGGCCCGAAGGACGCTTCGGCGACCACGGTCCCCGGGACAATCGCGAACCACGCTACGACAACCGCGGGGCTTCCGATCGTCGATCGCCGCATCCGGAAGATCGCCGAGGCTTCGAACGTCGCGCTCCGCGCCCCGACGACAACCGTGGGCCTTCCGATCATCGCGCGCCACGCATCGCCGATCGCGGATTCACCGAACCGGGCGAATCCAATTTCGGCCAAGGTGGTCATGGCGATCGTCGCGCCCAGCCAAGGCCTGCGCGCAATTTCGCTCCGCCGCGGCCCGAACCGGAAAATCCCGCAGAAGTGGTTTGCGGTCAACACGCCGTAGAGGCCTTGTTGAGCACCCAGCCGCAGCGAATCCAGCGATTGCTCCTGGAACGCGGAGCCGGCGAGCCGCGCCTGTACACGCTTCAGAAAATGGCCGAAGCCGCCGGGATTCCGTGCCAGCAGCTCATGGCCCGCGAATTGGGCGTGCGCGCCGGCGGGCGCCGTCACCAAGGCGTGGTGGCGGTTTGCAACGTGCGCGAATTCGTGGAATGGGAACAGTTGCGCGAATCGCTGCTGGTCAAGATTCGCGACGGCGAAAAGCCCATCGTGATGGTTGGCGCGGCGATCGAAGACCCCCGGAATCTGGGAGCCATCGCCCGATCCGCGGTGGGAATGGGGGTTTCGGCCTTGATTCTGCCTCGCAAAGGCGGCTGCGGCCTGACTCCCATCGTCGAAGAAACCTCGGCCGGCGCCTTGGCGCATTTGCCGGTTTCCAGGCCGGGCGATCTGGAAGCCGTTTTGCAGGAACTTGGCGAGTGCGGGTTCACGGTGCTCGGTTTGGATGCTCGCGGCGAAGATATCCGCACCCTCGATCTGTCCGGTCCGATCGTATTGGTCGCCGGCGGCGAAGACCGCGGAATTCCTCCCCATTTGCGCCGACCTTGCCAGCGTTTGATTCGATTGCCGATGGATTCCAGATTGCAGAGCTACAATGCCTCGGTTGCCGCGGCATTGGCGCTCTACGA
Organism: Fibrobacterota bacterium; assembly: GCA_029557215.1. Lineage (GTDB taxonomy): Bacteria > Fibrobacterota > Fibrobacteria > UBA5070 > UBA5070 > UBA5070. Next base: position 10,375 of record JAKPQQ010000028.1, read on the forward strand.
AATCTCGCGAAATCGCCAATAAGCGTTCCAATTCCCCTCAACGCGAGCGGCAAACAAATATTTCAACCCAATCCATTGACAATGGATTGGGTTTGCAGTATTGTTATCTCATTGGTTGCCGAATATGGCGAACCTCATTAACAGACGCGAATCGATAAGCAATTCGCTGCCTAAGGGGACAAACATGTCGTTGAACGAACTTTCCACCGAAGAACTCGTGAAAGAATTGGCTCGTCGCAAGAGCGCCGAAGTCGGTGAATTGCGCCGCCAGATCGACGAGCACAAGAAGGCGATTCGCGAACTGGAAGACAAGATCAAGGGATCCGTCGAAGCCGCCGCCGCCACCCGCCGTGGACGTGGAGCCGCCGTTTCGTCGCTACCGGCCGGCGAGCGCGCCGATCGCGTCATGACCGCTCTGGAAGGCAATGGCGAACTGAACGTCGCCGAAATCGCCGCCAAGGTTGGCTTCGAAGGCCTCTCCCTCAAGAAGACCCTCGACGAACTGGTCGCCGAGCGCAAGATCCAGCGCACCGGAAAAGCTCGCGGCACCAAGTACAAGCTCGCGTAATTTTCTTTTAGGGCGACCCTTGACGTTGTTCATTGGTCGCCCTATCTTTTTTCTCCCAACGACGCGGGATTAGCTCAGTTGGTAGAGCGTCTCCTTGCCATGGAGAAGGTCGAGGGTTCGAGTCTCTTATCCCGCTCTAAAAGCTCCTTCGGTGATTCACCGGAGGAGCTTTTCTTTTTGTTCCCGGTATTCGCCGTTGGGAAGTGGTCTAGCTTGGCCACAAACGATGCCTGGATTCCTCGCCTGGCGCGATCATGCTCGATTCCGGGATGGATTCGTTTTCTTGGCGTTCCGAGCGGGACCCCCGTCGTCGACGGGCGTTTCGCACTTCCCTGCAAAGCTCGATAGGACCTACATTTCTTGCCCTATGTCTGAAAAGGAAAACATCGGAGGGGCTGCCGCCCCGACCGCTTCTGCCCCCGGATTGACCGACCAGGAACTCGCTCGTCGCGAAAACCTCAAGAAAATCCGCGAACTGGGCGTCGAACCGTTCCCTTACCGGTTCGCCTTCTCGCATCGCGCCGCGGATGTGCGCCTGTTGGGCGAAGGCAAACAGGGCGACGAACTCAAGGAACTGGGGACGTTCGCGGTTGCCGGGCGCGTGGTGGCCTACCGCAGCTCGGGCAAGACCGCCTTCCTGAACATCCAGGACGACCATGAACGGCTCCAGGTGTACCTGCGCCGCGACGACGAAGTGAACGAAGCCGGGACCACGCCGGGGCAGGGCGAGGCGATCTGGCCGGTGGTCAAGATCCTGGACCTGGGCGATTTCATTGGCGTCCGCGGGCGTCTGATGCGCACCAAGACCGGCGAACTGACCTTGCAGGCGGTTGGACCCGAAGGCTTCGAGCTGTTGGGCAAATCGGTGCGTCCGCTTCCGTTCCCCAAGGTGGAAGAAACCAAGGACGACACGGGCAAGGTGGTGGGGCGCAAGACCTTCCAGTCGTCCCTGTTCTCCGATGTCGAGGCCCGCTACCGCCAGCGCTACGCCGATCTCGCGGTCAATCCGGAAGTCGCGAACGTGTTCCGTCTGCGCACGGCCATCATCCAGGAAGTCCGCGCCTATCTGCTGGACCACACCTTCCTGGAAGTGGAAACCCCCACGTTGCAGGCGGTCTACGGCGGGGCGTCGGCCCGTCCGTTCGTGACCCACCACAACGCGCTGGACATCCCGCTCTACCTGCGCATCTCCAACGAGCTCTACCTCAAGCGCCTGATCGCCGGCGGGTTCGACCGCGTGTTCGAGTTCGTGAAGGACTTCCGCAACGAAGGCATCGACCGCACCCACAATCCAGAATTCACGCAGGTGGAATTCTACCAGGCCTACGCCGACTACAACGACATGATGGTGCATTTCCAGGCCATCTGGCAGCGCGCCGCCAAGGCGGTGCTCAAGCTCAAGGCGCGCCGTTCGGCGCTGTCGCGCGGCGTGTCGGCCGACGGTCTGGCCAAGGAGTTCGCCGAGATCGAAGCCGGACAGGTTCCGGTCGTGTACCAGGGACGGGAATTGACCACGTTCTTCAAGGACTGGGAACGCCTGCCGGTCAAGACGGCCCTCAAGCGCAAGGGCGTGGACATCGACGCGTCTTCCGACCAGGACCTCAAGGACCTGATCAAGAACAACCACTGGGAGCTGGACGGCGTGTTCAGCCGCGGTCGCGCCATGATGCTCGCGTTCGAGGAACTGTGCGAACCCGAACTGTGGGAACCCGCCTTCGTGATGGACCACCCGCTGGAATCCACCCCGTTGTGCAAGGTGCACCGCAACGATCCCACCCTGGTGGAACGCTTCGAGCCGGCCATCGCGGGCATGGAGGTGGGGAACTCCTACTCCGAGCTCAACGACCCCATCGTGCAGCGTCGTCTGCTGGAAGAACAGGTGGAACGCGGTCGGGGCGGCGAAGACGAGACGCATCCGCTGGACGAAGACTTCCTGCGCGCCATGGAATACGGCATGCCGCCCATGGGAGGCGTGGGCATCGGCATCGACCGCATGACCATGATCCTCACCGACCAGGCCTCCATCCGCGACGTGCTGCTGTTCCCGTTGCAGAAACCGGAATGATCCGGTAATTCACGATTTCCGTGGGCGCCACCCCGCCATCGCTGGCGGGGTCGGGCTGGCTCCGGGCTCACGCATCCGCGTTCGGGCGAGGCATGCCTCGCCCCTACGGCCCTGCGCATCCCTGGCGCGGAACGAGGGGGATGGTCAGGCTTCCTTGCGCTTGATCACCAGCATGCTGGATCCGTATTTGCGCACGGTCACGTCTTCTGGCCACTCCTGCGGACGATCCGAGGGCCATTGCAGGATGGCCCAGCCGCCGGGACGGCAGAAGGTCAGGCAGTGGTCCAGCAATTCGACGGTGATCTTCGCGAACGGAGGGTCGGCGAAGACGACGTGGAACACCGGATTGCGACGGAACTTCATCGCATCGGCGGGGACGATTTCCAGTTCGCCTTCGATCCCCAGTTCCTGAGCGCTCTTGCGCAGGCATTCCAGGGCGATCTTGTGGTTTTCCACCGCCGTGGCGCGTGGTGCGCCGCGCGAGATCGCCTCGACGGCCACCGAACCGGTTCCGGCGTACAGGTCGCAGAACCCGCCTGCCTGCAGTTCGTTGCCAAGGATGGAAAACAACGCTTCGCGGACGATTCCCGGCGTGGGGCGCGTGGGTTCCAGCCCTGGAGGAGCTTGAACCTTGCGGCCACGGAATCGCCCGCCGCTGATGCGGATTCCGGGCTTCACTTGCCGTAGGAGATCGCGTCGGCGTCCATGCGCAGCTTGCCGTCGGGACCCGACGTCAACTTGAGCGAGGTGAAGCCGATGGGGCACTGCATGGACTGCAGCGCGCTGATCCACTTGGAGACGCTTTCCCAGCCGCCGACTCCGGAGAGCTTCCACTGCGCGCGCTTCATACCCGCGATGTTCTGGAGACGAGGTGCGGCCGTCTTGGACAGTTCCAGTCCTTGCGTGGACCCCAGATCGCGAGCCTGGCTCAGGATCTTCCCGAATTCGTCGGTGACGCCATCGCTGCCGCCAAAGGAGGCGTTGAAGGGGAGTCGGGCGACCAGCGCGAACTGTCCGTTGGGCTTGCGCACCACCGAGGTGTCCATCAGGCTCTGGGCGACAAGGCCTTGCACGAAGCTGGTCAGGGCCGCGTCGTCCTTGGACGAACCTTGGATGGTGAGGATTCCCGGCGAGAGCAGGCGGATGCTGTTGAACCGAAGCTCGGGGGGCGCGACCTGCCTCACGACGGCCAGGATGCGTTCGAAGGCGAACCGCTGGTAGGAAAGCCGCGAAAGGGCCGGGAGATCTTCGAACCGGGTGGGGGCCGGAACCGCGCCGGCCTTGGTCTTGGATTCGCCCAGCACGAGATCCACCACGCCGCCAGCCAACGCGGGGGCCACAACCGCCGGCTGGATGGAGATCGACTGCGGAGGAGGCGCCACCGGTTTTGCTTCCTTGACAGGTTCCGGCTTGGGCTCTGGTTTGGGTTCCGGTTTCGGAACGGGTTTGGGCTCGGGCTTCTTGGGTTCGGGAGGCTTTTCCGCGACCTTTTCTTCCACGGGCTTCGCGGCGGGCTTGACCGTATCCTTCGCCGCAGGCTTGGGCGCGGGTTCCGAAGCCTTGGGGGTCTCTTGGACGGTCGGTTTGGACACCGTGGCGGATTCGGGCACGAGCGATTCGTCGCTGGGCTCTTGGAGCATGTACCAGGCGCCGCCGCCGATGGCGCCGAGAACCAGGATCGCACCTGCGGCCAGGGCGAATTTCTTGCCCTTCCCGCTGGAGATGACTTCCATGGAAGTGGTGGTGAAATCGCTCATGAAACCGGTATCCCCAGAGCTTCTGGAGGTGGCCGAATTCCCGAACCGGTTTTGCTTCAGATTGAGCCGGATCACAGGCGATCTCCTTGGGAGAGCGAAAGAGCCAAGCCCAGCGCGGTGGCGCACCGAGGCGAGATTTCCGAAAGTTGTTCGGTCATCGATTCCGCCGAAGGGAACGGAATCGCGGCGAAGGCGTCCAGGAGCCGGACATCGGCGCGCAGGCCGCTTCCCAGCCGCGAGCTGAAGCCCGTGGCACCCGACAGTTCGCCGCACAGGAACACGCCCGCCAGGTTGTCGGGGGCGCCCTTCTGCAGGCCCAGGCCGGCTTGCAGGGCCTTCGCCCCTTCCAGGGAAAGTTCGTCGGCGGGATTGGCGCTTTGCGCCAGCACGATCCCATGGCCCATGAACTTGCGCTCCTGGGTCCAGAAGATCTGGAGCGATCGGTTGTCTGCCAGGACCACCGCCACCAGGCGGTCGGTCCAAGATGGATAGTTGATCTCGAAGGCGTTGGCGGCCGCGACGATGTCGATGCTCACCTCGGACAACGGCATCCCGGCCGAATCGAGCACGCTGCGCAGGGTGTTGACGGCAGCTTTGGGAGTGGCGGCGATCAGCTGGGCCGATTCGTTGTGGGCTCCGTTGCCGTGCGGCAGGCTGTTGATCCAGTAATCGGATTCGCTCTTGCCAAGCCAGGTGCGGGCTTCGAACCGGACCGCGTCTTCCAGCGGCAGCGCGGGGTCGAGTTCGGCCAAGTGCAGCATGGAGCGGGTTCCCGACACGCTGGCCGCGACGGCCTTCACGCCTTTGTCGAGCTTGAGTTCGGAGAGCCAGCCGTGCAGTCCTTCGCCCATCTCCAGATTGCCGCGTCGCCAACCGGAATCGATCTGGGTCCGACCCACGATTTCGATCTGGCTCTTCTGGGCGTGGAGCGCGACGAGAGTGCAGTTGTCGGCTCCGAGGTCCAGACCAACGACATATTGATTTTTCTTGGCCATCAGGTTCGTCCGATCAGAAGAGGAGATGTGGTCGGAGTTTGTCCAGCTTCGCGGGTCCGATTCCCTTGACTCGATCCAGGTCGTCCGCGTTGCGGAACGGACGTTGGGAACGCGCTTCGACGATGCGCTGGGAAAGAGCCGGGCCCACTCCCGGCAAGGTCTGCAGTTCGGCGAGTGTCGCCGTGTTGGGGTTCAGGACCCCGGAGATCTTGGATTTTTTCGACGACAAGCGATTTGGGTCACGTTTGTCGGAACGGGATTCCAGCGAATCGGACGTTTCGACGGACAAAGGCTGCCAGTTCAACGCTTGCCCGTGCACTTCCAGAGGCGAAAGAGTCAGGTGCGCTTGGGCACTCCTCCAGCCGGTTCCGGCTAAAAAGAGGCCTGCGCAGAGCCCGAGAAGTCTCCATTCACCTCGGCTGAACACGGTCAAGCGGAGTTCCGCATTTCGTCGTAATTCTAGAACTTTTCTGGACTTACGCAACAGGCTTGTTGGAATGAGTCAACGAAGCCGCCACCAGCTCCCGGAAAAGGGGGCTGGGCTTCAGGAGGCTGGAAGTCAGTTCCGGATGGTACTGGCACCCCATGAAGTAGGGGTGGTTTTCCAGTTCGATCACCTGCATGATCGGGGTTCCCGGAGCCTTGCCGGTGAACTTGAGGCCCGCGGCTTCCAGGCGATCCACGTATTCGGGGTTGACTTCGTAGCGGTGCCGGAACCGTTCGCGGATGCGGACGCTGTTTCCGTAGATCTTGCTGGCCTTGCTTCCCTTGCGGACTTCCACGTCGTGGCCGCCCAGGCGCATGGTGCCGCCCTTGCGCGTGATCTGCTTCTGGCCGGGCAGGTAGCAGATCACCTTGTGGGGCACCGGGTTTTCGGGGCTTTCCACTTCTTCGGAATTGGCGCCTTCCAGGCTGCAGACGTTGCGGGCGTATTCCACCACGGCCAGTTGCATCCCGTAGCAGATCCCCAGGAAGGGCAGGTTGTTTTCGCGGGCGTACTTGATCAGCTTGATCTTGCCTTCGATGCCGCGCGAGCCGAATCCACCGGGGATGATCAGGCCGTCCACGTCCTTGAGGGCTTCGGCCGGATCCTGGTTGCCCTTTTCGATTTCGGAAGTCTCGATCCAGCGCAGCTGGACCTTGGCGCCCAGGTGGGCACCGGCGTGCTCGAGCGATTCCACCAAGCTCGCGTAGCTGTCTTCCAGCGCGGTGTACTTGCCGCCGATGGCGATTTCCACGACGCGATCGGGCGCGGTGTTGTTCTTCTTGACCGCCGCGACCCACTGCGACCATTCGCCCAGCGCCGGAGGGGAATAGATCCCGAGCTTCTTGTGGATGAGGGCCGAAAGGCCTTCCTTTTCGTACACCAACGGGATCTCGTAGACCGATTCGACATCGGGACCGCTGATCACGCAATCCTTCTGGAGGTTCCCGAACAGCGCGATCTTTTCCTTGATGTGGTCGTCCAGGTATTCCTGGCAGCGGCCGATCACGACGTCGGGGTAGATGCCGAACTCGTTGAGGAGCTTCACGCCTTGCTGGGTGGGCTTGGACTTCTGCTCGCGCACGCCCGACGGCACCGGCACGTAGGTGAGGTGCACGAACAGCATGTTTTCGGCGCCGACTTCGTGGCGCATCTGGCGCACGGCCTCGATGTAGAACAGGTTCTCCAGGTCGCCCACGGTCCCGCCGACTTCCACCATCATGATGTCGGCTTTTTCGTCGCGGGCGATGCCGTAGATGCGTTCCTTGATCACGTTGGTCGCGTGAGGAATGAACTGCACGGTCTTGCCCAGGAAGTCGCCGCGGCGTTCCTTTTCCAGGATTTCCTGGAAGACCTTGCCCATGGTCAGGTTCCAGCCGAACTTGCCCTGTACTCCAAGGAAGCGTTCATAGTGGCCAAAGTCCATGTCGACTTCGCCGCCGTCGTCGAGCACGAAGACTTCGCCGTGCTCGATGGGGTTCATGGTGCCAGGGTCGGTGTTCAGGTAACCGTCGAGCTTGACGGGCACGATCTTCAGGCGCGAGCAGAGCAGACGCCCGATCGATGCCGCTGCCACCCCTTTGCCCAGACCCGAAAGCACACCGCCGGTCACGACGATGTACTTGGTGTTTGTCTTGTTGCCGCCGGACATTAGGTGACTCCTTCCAACATTTCCAAAACTGTGGAAATATGCTCCCTCCGATCGATCGCGGCACGGGGCCAACTGCCTTTTCGCGCCCGTACCGGCATTCCGGCGGCCAAAGCGCGCAGGGGTTCGATGCGCCGGTCCGTCTCGATCCGGGGAACCGGAAGGCTCGCGAACCGCGACAGCGCCTGCAGGGATCCGCCGTAAACACCCACGTGGATGGCGAAATTCCGGCTTCGCGCGTCGGGCGGCAGCTGCCGGAAAAAATCGAGGGCATTGGCAACCTGCCGCTCCCTGAGCGGAGTCGAAGGGCGGCAGGGCGCCTCTGGTGCCAAGGGCGAGAGTGCCGGGTCCGAGGAAAATTCGATCTTCACCACGTCGTCGTCCGTGCGATCGGATTCGCCCAGTGCCGTGTCGGCGGCGGTCCAGAGCGCCGTGGGGTCGGTCGGCAACAACTCGCACAGGTCGCGCAGCAATTCCAACGGAAAAACAGGCTCGTCGCCTTGCAGATTGAGGACCCATGGCGCGTCCATTTGTTGGGCGGTCCAGGCGACACGGTCGGTTCCTGTCGGGAACGACGGAGTCAGGATGGACGGGATCCCATGCGCGGCGCAGGTATCCACGATGACCTGGTCCTCGGTGGCCACGACCACCTTCGCGAAACAACCCGCGGCCAAGGCGCGCTGCGCCGAACGGACCACCATGGGGAGTCCGGCGATGTCCACCAACGGCTTGCCCGGAAAACGCGAAGAGGACATCCGCGCCGGAACGACGCAGGTGACTTCATTCATATGGCGAAAGCCATCGCGGACAGAGAAAATGAAATCGCGGCGAGCGAGCTGGTGTCAGACGACGCGAAAGCCTGTCCGAGGCGAGGGAGGCGTACGACCGTACGGTGACCGAGATCGAGGATAGGCATGAGCGAGTATGGCACCGGCGCAGCCGGCGCGATCATGCAGCTCCGATCACTTTCGGGATGGCGTAAAATCCTTCCACCGCCTTGGGCGCGTTGGCCAGGGCGACGTCTCGGTCCAGGCTCGGACGGGGGATGTCTTCGCGTAGAGGCCGCTCGTTGCTGTCGGGGTGCATCATGGGAGGCACGTCCGACAGGTCCAGGGCCGAAAGTTCATCCATGTGGCCCAGGATGTGTTCGAGCTTTTCCTTGAGCTTGGGGATCTCCTCGTCGGCGACATGCAGGCGGGAAAGCAGAGCGAGCTTCTGGATGGCTTCTTGGGTCAGTTCCATGGTGGGGATCAAGGTAGAAAACGGCGAAAACGAAAATGCCCCACCCCCTTGATCGGAGCGAGGCATCGCGGCAGGCTGGTTGGCGACAGTTATTGGTTTGGCGTGATTGTGGCGAAGTGGAGGCCGGTTGCGCCAAGGACGGCCAGTCCGCCTTGCCAGAAACAGAAGTCGACAACAGGTTCAGGGGTTTGGATACGTTGCCAAAGCTTCGGAGAGAGGGGGGATGCCAAGCTGAGCACGCCGCCTTTGTCGATGGCAAACAGGTTTGCCTTGGTTTTCACGGATGGCAACCCCGGTATTTTCAATACAGCGGATGCTGTGTCGACAGATTGGCCGGGGATCATCCATGTCGAGGTCGAGTATCCTGATACAGGATATGAGGTCTCTGTCACATTGGAGAATTGGCTCCAGACGTTTCCCTCACCCGTACGCCTGATCGTCACGGTCTTGTTGGGACTCAAGAACAGCCAGTTGTTGTGGTAGTCGGCAACATTTGTGAGAAAGATCCGGCTTTCCGGGAGTGGAGACCAAATGATGCCATCGGATGACTCCATTGCATCAACGAGAGTGCCAACAGGCCCTCCTGGTACTCCCATGTATTCACGGAAATACCCGCAGACCAAGACCAACCCATGCTCGCCTACCCGGAGTTGGAAACCATTGACGCTGTCTTTCGAGGTTGCGATCGAGGTGGAATCCCATTTTGACCCGTCGGAACTTGACATGATCCGGAGGCTGTCGAAGAAATGCCAGGTGGCGACGGTGATGACAGAGTCTCCTATGGGCCAATAGTCGTGAACTGTCGCCGTGGGAGCGTACCCTTTCGCCATCCACAGTTTTCCTTGCCAGAAAATGGGCCCGCTTTGCAGTTCCCTCGGGACGGAGAATCGAGTCGTACTTGAGGCGCCATCCTTTCCCATGATCTGCATTGTTGCCATCGTGTCGTCCACGTTCAATATGCTGAGATTGCCCAGGAGAGTATCAAGGACGGTTCCATTTCTGATCGTGACTTTTGATAGTGCTTGCCAATCGCACTTCCATCTCTTCGCCAGCGCCGGGCTCTTCGCGTGCAAGGAAACCTTGTTCCAGATGGGGCCTTGAGAGATCTGGTCGGTCGCCTTGGCGCCTACCCAGTATGTGAGATCCAGCTCGGCCGAATCGTATCTGCTTGGCGTGGCGCCGAATCCCCCGAACACTGTGTCGTGGTAGATCGATGATTCCGTGTATCCTCTCTCGAACGGAGATGCCCAGGACGAGGCACCTGTTTGCCGGTAGATCACGTACCCGGCCTTGCGCGCGTAGGCCGTGTCGTGCCAAGTCAGTGTCACGACGCCCGTAAGGGTGTCGTAGGTTGCGGCAATTCCTGTCACCAAAGGCAGGCCGTTGTAGACCAGGTCGATGGTATCCACGTGGACGGTGCTGTCGGGCAGGGCGCGGACCAGTTTGTGGGTGGGTGTGTACTCCGGCAGATGGCTGACCGCTACGAGGTCCAGCGATCCGGCAGGGACGCTGGTAAAGCGGAAGAATCCTGTCGAATCGACCTTTGTGAACAGGTTGGTGCGCATCAGGTGCACCCAGGCGATGCTAGGCGAGTGCATGGGTTGCACGCGGACGTATCCGGTGATCGTGCCGGTGGGACGCAAGGTGTCCACCGGGATCGCGACCTTGTCGCCGTCGGAGAAGACGGAATCGATGAACGCCGAGATGCTGCCGGAGTCGGCGACCAGGCTGTAGTGGCCGGGTTTGAGCTTGAGGGCCACGTTACCGTTCGCGTCGACATAATCCTGCGCGACCTGGACGGTGGTCGAATCTGTTTCTTTCTGGGCGGCCGAATAGACGCGCACGCGCGCCCCGACCGCTGGCTTGCCGTTGGCCTGGTAGAACGTTCCCTTGGTGTGGGTTTCGTTGTTGGTGCCGGCGACCGTGTCCCTGTCGCACGCCTGCAGGAAAAGGAGGGCGCATAGGCCAGCCATGGAGATGAGGGATTTCATCGGGAGTGCTCCTTGGAGGGCTTCTTGAGCGGGATCAGGGATGTGTGGATCAGGCAGACTTCGGTGGGAGGTTCGGTGTCCTTGTGGACCATGGACCTGATTTCGGAACGGGCCTTTTCCAGCCGTTGTTCGATCTGGAGCGCGACGGTTTTCGACACCGAAACCACGTTGGTGGCGACCAGGCGTTCGGGGGCATCTTTCGCCAACAGGCTTTTTTGCGCGAGCTCCAAGTGCTGCAGTTGCAGCGACACGATCAGGTCGTCGCGGGTGCCTTCGGGGGTGGTCAGCGAGGTTTCGGTGGGCTTCCAGAAGCCTGCGTCGTTCTTGGCGATCAGGGCGAGTTCGGCGAGCAACTGGATGGATTCTTTCACCTGGCCGGGAGTGAGACGAGGAACGATTTCCTTGGCGATGGACGCCGGATCGTCGCCGTAGTCGCCGGTGTCCAGGAACGCGCGGATGGCCCCGTGGCGCCAATCCTTGTAGAACGACATCTGGCATTCGTTCAGGAAGGTCCGGGGGGTGCGATTGAAGGTCACGACCTGTTCGAACGCGAGTTCGCGTTCTTCCGGGGATTCGGCCTGGTTGTAGCGGACCAGCGCCCTGAAGTAGCGCGCCTGGTCGCGGTCCAGGTCCAGCAGGATCACGAATCGTTCCACGAACGTGGTGGTCAGAGTGCGTCCCGCCACGATGTCCGGATAGAAGCTGCGCGTGTTGGGGAGCCCCAGCCTTCGGTGGACCTCGGCTCCGGTGAACCGCGGGTCTTCGGCTTTCCTGGCGGCCAGCCAGTCGGCCAGGTAGCGACGGAAGTCGTTGTAAGCGTAGAGATTTAGAGAACTCATAACGCCTATTTTAAGCGCTATTTGTGCAAAAGAGGAGGCTCTTGGCGTGCATGATTTGTAGAAACGAAGAATGCACATGGAGACACCAGCTTTTACACTGTCGGGGGTTTCCCTGGGAAATGATCTACTGCGGATTCAAGCGGCTTTCGCCGATGTAGTGCCTTTTTGTTGACTCGAAATGAGACGGAATCTGTTTGATGCTCGGACTGTTTGGGCGAGATTTTCCACCCCCACGCCCCCTCAAGGGGGTACCTCTCCCCGTTCCCCTCTCCATCGGCTTGAACGGTTGATGGAGAGGGGTCATGGGTTCGAGGGAAGCTGTACACTAAAGGAATGAGGGGGTCGAGAATTGGAACATCCAGACGGTTACGGCGGGAGTCTACACCAACGGAAGAGTTGGTTTGGGAACTGTTGCGAAACCGGAAAATGTTGGGGCTCAAGTTCCGTCGACAACATCCGGTGGGGCCATTCATCGCGGACTTCTATTGCGCGGAACTTTCGCTTGTCCTGGAACTCGACGGGAACGTGCACCTCGATCCGATCCAATACGAGAAGGATCGGTATCGCGACGATTGGATGGCGGAGCGAGGAATTGGCGTCATCCGAGTCTGGAATCGCGAAGCCGATGAAGAAAACATCAAACGTCTGATTGCCAGATTCCTTGCTATGCGCCGGTAAAGACTCGATCTGTCGTCTTGCTTCCCCCCTCTCCATGACGATGGAGAGGGGGCCGCCCGAGTCCGGCATCGATACCAGATCGAGGGCGGATCGGGGGAGAGGCCGTTCCTGTTGCTCGTGTTCAATCGGTTGCAGGTGGTTGTCCGGTTCGATGGACATTGACGGAAGCCCGGTTCTGGGCGAGTTGTTCCCCAAGGGATCGTCTATTGCGGAATGAATCGACTTTTGCCGTAGCAGGACTCTTCGTGTCTGATATTGCACGGGATTTTCGCAGCTCCCACACCAGCGCGATCTTGCGCGAGAGATCGTCCAATCGCTCTTCCGCGTTCATGTCCGCAAAACTCCGGGTAGGGTGGCCGTCGAAGTCGTGATCTTCGACACCGGCCGAGGCCAGGTCGGCGACAAGTCCTGCGAGATCAGGTCGATCGGCCATTTGCGGGAATCTAATCACCTACTGCAACCTCCCCGTTTCCACGGCGGCCCCGATTCCCTATCTTCCCCGGTCCTTCGACGCCGGGTACGGTTCGGGGAGCGGAGTCCGATCAACGCCATGCGCCTATTCATCGCCGAAAAGCCATCCGTGGCGCGGGTCCTGGCCCAGGAGCTGGGCAACGTGCGCAAGCACGACGGCTACATGCAGTGCGGCGACGATTTCGTCACCTACGCCTTTGGCCACTTGCTGGAAATGGCCATGCCCGAGGTCTACAACCCCGAATACGCGCGTTGGCGGGCGGAAGACCTGCCCATCGTTCCGGCGGACTGGAAGCTGTTGCCCAAAGGGGACGACGGTGCCAAGAAGCAATTGGCGCTGATCGGGCGCATGCTCAAGGACGCCGCCGAGGTGGTGAACGCGGGCGACCCCGACCGCGAAGGACAGCTTCTGGTCGACGAGATCCTCTGGGCCTACAAGTACGCCGGACCGGTGCGGCGCTTCTGGGTGAGCTCGCAGGACAGCGTGTCCATCCAGCGCGGCTTGAAGGCGCTCAAGGAGAACGCCGAGTACAAGGGGTTCGCCGACGCGGCCTTGGCGCGTGGACGCGCCGATTGGCTGATCGGAATGAACTTGTCGCGGGCCTTCACGCTCAGCGCCAGGCGCGGCGGTGCCGACAAGACCCTGCTGACGGTGGGGCGCGTGCAGACGCCCACGCTGGCCATGGTGGTGGCGCGCGACCGCGAGATCGAGGCGTTCGTGCCGGTGTCGTACATCACGATCTCGGCCCAGTTCAAGCACGAGAACGGCGAATTCAAGGCGCGTTACAAGCTACCCGCCGCCGCGGCGTCGGATTCCGACACTCCCTCGCCCGAAGAACCGCAGGACGGTCGGCAGGACGAAGAGGTGGCCAAGCCCGTCGAGAGCCGCCTGACCGACCCTGAACTGGCCAAGAAGATCCTGGCCGAAGTGAAGGGCAAGACGGGAATCGTTGTCACTTGCAAGACCGAAGAAAAGAACGATCCTCCGCCGCGTCCGTTTTCGCTGGGCACGCTCACCTTCGCGGCCTCCAAACGCTGGGGCTACGGCGCCGAAGACATCCTGAAGGCCGCACAGAATCTGTACGAGTCAAAACTCGTCTCGTACCCGCGCACCGACTGCGAATTCCTGCCCGAGGCCCAGCACCAGGACGCGCCTGCCGTCTTGGCGGCCATGCGCACGGTGTTCCCTGCCATGTCCAAGCTCATCGACCGAGCCGACCCCAAGTTGAAATCGCGCGCCTGGAACGACGAGAAGGTGACCGCCCACCACGGCATGATCCCCACCCAGCACCGCGGCGAGGTGGGGCGGCTTCCCGAGATCGAAGCGAACCTGTACCAGTTGATCGCGCGCACCTACCTGGCGCAGTTCTACCCGGCACACAAGTACTTGGCCACCGCCGTGACGGTGGAGGTGAGCGGTCACACCTTCGCGGCCAATGGGCGCGTGGTGGTGGATCCGGGTTGGCAGGCGATCTTGAAGCCCGATGCGCCGGAAAAGGACAAGGACGACGACGACGCGGCCCAGACGCTCCCGGCCATGAAGGAAGGCGACGCGGCCCTTTGCACCAAGGCCGACAAGAAGGAAAAGAAGACCAAGGCCCCGCCGCGTTTCACCGAAGGCACGCTGGTGAAGGCCATGGAGACCGTCCACAAGTTCATCGACGATCCCGAACTCAAGAAGCTCTTGAAGGAAGAAGATGGCATCGGGACTCCGGCCACGCGCGCGACCATCATTTCCGAACTCAAGCGCCGCACCTTCCTGGAATCCAAGAAAAAGGCGCTGGTGAGCACCACGCTCGGGCGCAGCCTGGTGGATGCGCTCCCGGGCGACGTGAAAAGCCCCGTGCTCACCGCGTTGTACGAACGCGACTTCAAGGAGATCCAGGCGGGCCGCGCCACGATCGAGGACTTCCTGCGCAAGCAAACGGAATTTGTCCAGACCCAGGTGGGGATCGCGGCCTCGCGCTGCACCGAGGTGGCCGGAGCCAAGTCCGACGGCCCCGAATGCCCGGTGTGCAAGAAAGGCCAGCTGCGCCGGGTTCCGGGAAAGAGCGGGCATTTCTGGAGCTGCTCGCGCTGGCGGGCCGATCAACCCTGCAAGGCCACCTGGGAAGACGACGACGGCAAGCCCGCGTTCAAGGGACCCAAGGGCAGCGTACCGTGCCCCGTGTGCAAGACGGGGTACCTGAGGCGGATCGCCTACCGCGACAAGTTCTTCTGGGGTTGCTCGCGCTACCGCGAAGGCTGCAAGGGTGCCGCCGAAGACAAGGACGGCAAACCCGACATCCCTCCACCTCCTCCGCCGCCGTTGGTGATGGGCTGAACCGGCGGACCCCCCCGCTTCCATCCGTGGCGGTGGCGAGATTGACTAGCTTCCCGGCACAGATGTTCCCACCGATGATCCGAACAGCCGACCTGACCCTCAAGCGCTTCTGGGGGTTCCGCGCGATCCCCCTGGTCCGCGAGCTCGCCGTGCTGTTCCGATCCATGGGCATCGCGTTTCGGGATCTGTCCAATTCCAACGCGTTCTCGCAGGCCGCCGCGATCAGCTACTACACCATCCTTTCCATCTTCCCGTTCCTCATGCTCCTGGTGGTGGTGTCCAGCCGGTTCCTGGAGGACCAGAACCTGTCGGTCCAGGCCGTCCGCCTGCTGGGTTCGTACATCCCCAACGGAAGACAGATTCTGGTAGAGTCGCTGCCGGTGCTGCAGCGCATTTCCGGGACCTTGGGGCTGGTGTCGGTGGCGGGTCTCGCGTGGTCTTCCATGGGCCTGTTCGCGGCCTTGCGCACGGGGTTGGACGACGTATCGGGGGACAAGTCGCCTCCGTCGTCGCTTCTGCAGCACTGGGCGAGTTTTGTCGCCGTGGTGGCGAGTTCCTTCGGGTTGCTGCTGGGCCTGGCCCTGGCCACCCTGCTTTCGTTCGTGGGACGCATGTCCATGCAGATCGTGTCGCAGGGCGCCGAGTTCCTGGGGAGGTTTTCCGGAACCATCCCCGAACTTCTGATGCGTCCGGCGGGCATGGTCTTCCAGTCGCTCACGATCGCCCTGGGCGGGATCATCACCTGGATCGGACTGGTGCTGCTCCTGCACCATCTGCCGCGGCGCAAGCCGGGTCTGCGCCATTGCCTGGTACCCGCGCTGGTGGTCACGATCCTCATGGACCAGCTCAAGGGCTGGTTCCTGGTCTTCCTGGCCTCGCGCAAGGACTTCACCATGATCCACGGACCGCTTTCCGCCGCCATCGCCTTCATGCTCTGGGCCTACCTGACTGCGCTATTGTTCCTGTACGGCGGCACCTGGACGTTCCGGCTGGCCCGCGAACGCTCCCGGGAATACCGGTTCCGCCCGGTCTCGCCGGATCCGTGACGACGCCTACGACAAAACCTGTCTGACCGCCGCGGCGAGCTTGGCGATGGGGGTGCGGGAGGCGAACGAATCGGCGTCCAGCCACTCCCAGGCGTCGTGTTCTTCCGACATGCGGACCTCTCCCGAGACCCAGTCGGCGACGTAGTAGACGATGACCATGGGGATGCCGGCGCGCAGCGCGTGGTGGGCCGAAAGCGGGCGGGGGTCGATGCGCACGACCAGGCCCGTCTCCTCGTCGATTTCGCGGGCGACGGCATCAAACGGCTCCTCGCCGTGCTGGATGCGTCCCGACATGGCTTCCCAGATGCCGGGCGATGCGTCCTTGGTCAGGGAGCGGCGCATGGCAAGGACCTTGCCTTCCTTGCGGACCAGGGCGCAGACGGCGGCGATGAACAGGTCGCTCATGGGATCCTCTTGATGGTCGTCCGCTGCGACGCGGTGCGGATCGACAGGAACTGGATGCCGTTGGACGCGGGAAGGGTCCAGGATTGTCCCGACCGGAGCGGTCCGGACCCGGCGACGAACCGCCCCGACGCGTCGAAGATGACGATTTCCGTCGCATCCGCCGTCGCGGTGGCCCGGTCGCCCGATATCCTCGCGCCCATCCGCCGTGGGGGCATCACCGACACGCCGTCCCGGCACGGCGCGGCGAGATCCTTGGACAGGAAGTTTTCCGCGCTCCATCCGGTCGCGCCGTGGTCCCATTCCACCTTGTGGAACAGGTACCAATGGCCGGACACCGTGGCCGAATCGGGGCCTCCTGCCAGGGTCCCGGTCTTGCCGCACGGGACGGTGTCCAGGAGGCTCCCGCCGGGCGAAGCGCGGACCTTGGCCCAGTGTTTGGACACCACCCGGTCGCCGATCGCGCCGTCCAGCTGCCACAAGGGTTTCACCGAAACGGTGCCGTTGTCGAGCATCGCCATGTCCAGCCAGAACGCGCCGTCGCCCAGATCGATCCCCGCCGCGTTCTTCACGACCCGGCCGCGTTCGTCCAGGCCTCCGTTGTAGCCGTTCCGGAAGGCCGCCTGCGCCATCGGGGTCCCGCGCGGCAGATCCTGCCAGGTCTGCCGGAAGATGGATTCGTTCCACCAGTCGTCCTTGGTGTTCCAGGGACCCACGTCCCACACGGGCAGGTGCGCGATCCTTCCGTTCCTGGACAGTTCCACCTCGAATTCCAGGTCGGTCGGGGAGTCGGTCCGGTTCAGCGCCCTGCGCGAGGGCATCGCCACGAAATGGTCGTTTTCCACGATGACGTGCCCGTTGGCGGTCGTGCGGCCCACCAGTCCTTCGCGGGTGGCGAAGACGGAAAACGGTCCAGAGGCCGCCAGGGCTCGCGCCGCCGGTGCGACAGGAACCGCCACCGATGCTGCCGGGAGGGGCGCGCCGCCCGGGCTCTTGTTCCCGAGCACGATTTCCGGTGCGGGAGCAAGGACCGCTCCGGGTTCCACGAGCAGGGATTCCAGGCGCGCGCGATCGGCACCGTGTTCGACCACCAGATCGAACCGTTCCCCGTCC
>JAKPQQ010000029.1 GCA_029557215.1 Fibrobacterota bacterium
CCCCACGCGGCTGCGCCAGATCCTGTCGAACCTCGCCACCAACGCGCTCAAGTTCACGGAATCCGGAGCCATCGAGGTGCGCGTCCAGCCGAGGGGCTGGAACGGGAACGTCTGCACCGTGCGGTTTTCGGTCTCCGATTCGGGAATCGGGATTCACCCGGAGATCCTGCCGCGCCTGTTCGCCAAGTTCGAGCAGGCCGACATGTCGACCACCCGCAAGTTCGGCGGGACCGGCCTTGGGCTTTCCATCTGCAGGCAGCTGGTCGACGCCATGGGCGGGACCATCGAGGCCGCGAGCACTCCGGGCGCGGGGTCCACCTTCGTGGTGGAAATCCCCTTCGAGCGCGGCTCCGAAACCCCCCAGGCGCCTTCCCCCGAGCAGAGGCCGCATTCGCACCGCCTGCGCGTGCTCTGCGCCGAAGACTACCCCACCACCCAGATCGTGGTCCGAGCGCTTCTGGAGGACCGCGGCCACCTGGTGGACATCGTGGACAACGGACTGGACGCGCTGGAACGGCTCGCGAGCCACGACTACGACGTGGCGCTCCTGGACGGACGCATGCCCCTGATGGACGGCCTGGAGACCATCCGGCATCTGCGCTCGGGATCCATGGGAACCCTCGTCTTCCGGGATCCCGGACTGTTCGCGATCGCCTTCACGGCCAACGTGTCGGAATCCGACAAGCAGCGCTTCCTGGAAGCCGGGACCGACGACTTCCTGGGAAAGCCGATCGACGAGGCGGAATTCCACCGCGCGCTGGAGAACGCGATCGCGACCCTGCTGGAACGCGGAAAGGACCTGCCCCCGCTGGTGCACGCGACACCGTCGGCGCTGGACGATCTGTTCGGGGTGGACGCGACCGGCGACGGATCCCGCAGCAGCTTCCCCTGCCCCGGCTTGGCGAACGCGCCGCCGCAGGGACGAACGCCGCAACCCCTGGAAAGCAGGTTGGAGGACATTTTCCGGTCCACGCTGCCCGAACGGCTTCGCGAACTCCAGGCGTCCTTCCAGCGCGGGGATCTGCCCGAGATGGCCCGCCAGTTCCACGGCTTGCGAGGGTCGGCCGGTTGCGTGAAGGCCCACGATCTGGTCGCGATGGGACGCGAACTGGAAGCCCTGGCCGACCTGGAAGACATGGATGCGATCCGCCAGCGCATGCCGCGATTCCTGTCTGCGCTGGAATCCTGGCTCCCGGTCGCTCCAGAGGACGCCCCATGAACACCATCGTCGTCGACGACGATCCCGTCTCGCGCCTGGCCCTGGTGGATCTGATCCGCAGGTTCGAGTTCGTGACCGCCGGCGAGTTCGAAAGCGCCACGATGGCCTGGGAGTACCTGCAGCTCAACCCGCCGCCCATGCTCGTGTGCTGCGACATCCGCATGCCCGGGATGACCGGGATGGAATTCCTGCGCCGGTTCAAGGAAAGCCGGAAGCTCGCCGGGATCCCCTTCGTGCTGGTCACCTCGACGTCGGAGCGCGACCTGGTCCAGGAAGCCATCCGCCTGGGGGCCTGCGGGTACATCGTGAAGCCGTTCTCCCCGACCGAAACCTTTGCGCGTCTCAAGGGATTCCTGCAGCCCGCCTGGAGCGAAATCGCCGAAGAACCGACCTCGACCATGCGTCGCCTGGGATTGTCCACCTCCAAGCTCGACCTGTACTACACGGCCTTCCGCCGCCAGATCGACGAAACATCCGGCCTTTTGACCACCCGCCACGCCGGAACCTCGCTGGAAAACGGGCTGGTCACCCGCCTGGATGCGATCCGCACGGGCTGCATGACCCTGGGGCTGTGGCACGGCGGACGCATCCTGGACGCCCTCCGCTCGCATCCCGATCCAAGATCGGCCTTCAAGCTCCACATGGCCGCCATCGCCGAGGCGGTCGACATCCAGCAGCGCTGGGCCCGCGACGGTTCCTGGCGCAATTCGTCCGCGCCCGATTCCTGACCGACGGCAATCCCACCCATTGCCAGCCGCAATCGCCTGCGGATCTTGTCAGATCCCTTCCCGGAGCTAGGTTTCCATTCCTTGAAGCCTGGAATCCTGAACGCCGCGTCGGCTCTTCTTTTCGCCTTGGCCACAAGCGCCATCGCGCTCGTGCCCGATGGCCTGATGGGCACCGTGCCCGGAATCGCCGCGTCGTCGTCCGACACGGCGTCCGCGCGGGACACCGTCGCGCGCGCCGACACCGTGCACTACGAATCCGATTCGCTGGATTATTCCACCGATTCCCGACGCATGCTCCTGATGGGACGCGCCCTCCTCAAGTACCGCACCACCGTGTTGAAGGCCGACTCGATCTACTACGACCAGGAAACGCAGCTGCTGGAGGCCAGGGGCCGTCCCGACGTCACCGATCCGGCGTTCCAGGCGTTTCGCGGCACCGGACTCAAGTACAACATGAAGACCCGCCACGCGGCCGTGGTCCAGGCCTACAGCTACAAGGCCGGCGAATACTACCGCGGCGCGGAAATCCGTCGGTTCCCCGACAAGACGCTGCAGATCGTGGACGGCGACTACTGCAAGTGCAACAGCACCGGAACCCCCGACTACTACTTCTCCACCGAAAAGATGGAGATCGAGCCCGATGTCGTGGCCACCGCCGCCCCGCTGGTCCTGAACATCGAAGAAGTCCCGGTGTTGATCGCCCCGTTCGTGCTGTTCCCGCTCGGCAAAGGCCGGCGCAGCGGCCTTCTGACCCCCAAGCTGGGCGGCGACCAGAAACAGGGGTTCTTCGTGAAGAACCTGGGCCTGTACTGGGGCATTTCCGACTACATGGACCTGACCACGGTGGGCGACGTCGTGGAAGGCAGCGCGGGCAAGTTCGACCACCTCAACGGCGATGCCAATTTCCGGTACGAAAAGCGCTACTGGCTGCGCGGCAACCTGCAAGGCAAGCGGTACCTGCAACAGCTGGGCGGCGCGGGATCGGGATGGGAAGTTGGATACACCCACGACCAGCAGCTTCTGCCCCAACCCGAAAAGTTCACGCTCAAGGGCCAAGGTTCGTTCGTGTCCAGCCAGACGGTGCGCAACCAGAACGCGCTCACCGGCGAAGAGATCCTGAACCAGACCGCCAACGCATCGCTTGCCGCCAGCTACCGCTGGGACGGAGGTTCCAGCATGAACCTCAGCGCCAGCCAGCAGCAGAACCTGAACACGGGCGTGCGCACCCGCGAATACCCGAGCATGACGTTCCTTTCCAGCGGACAGTTGTTCCCGGGCGACGACCCCGACGACACCGCCTGGTACCGCTCCCTGCGCTATTCCTACACCTCGCGGTTCAGCCACTACGCCGACCGCATGGCCGATTCCATCTTCGAGGCCGACCAGGCGCGCTACCTGGCCAAGCTCGGGACGGATTCCGCCATCCCCGAACCGCGTCCGCTCGAGCTTCCGTACCTGGGCGCCGGACAGACCCTGGCGCTGACCGCTTCGCGCAAGCTGGGATACCTGGACCTGAGCGCCTCGGGGAACCTGCGCCACGACTGG
>JAKPQQ010000037.1 GCA_029557215.1 Fibrobacterota bacterium
AGTAAAAGTAGGCGACAAAGTTCTTTTCAGCAAATACGGCGGCACCGAGGTCAAAATAGACGGCGAAGAGTATTTGATCATGAGAGAAGACGACATTTTAGGCATCATTGAAAAATAAGAATAATTTTAAGGAGGAATATATAAGATGGGAGCAAAAATACTTCTTTACGATGAAGAAGCGAGGAAATCGATCCTCAAGGGGGTAAATACCCTGGCCGACGCTGTAAAAGTAACTCTGGGGCCTAAAGGACGCAATGTTATTATAGATAAAAGCTTCGGTTCGCCCACCGTCACCAAAGACGGTGTCACCGTTGCCAAAGAAATTGAACTAGAAGACAAATTTGAAAATATGGGCGCGCAGATGGTGAAGGAAGTCGCCAGCAAAACCAGCGATGTCGCCGGCGACGGCACCACCACCGCCACTTTGCTCGCGCAGGCCATTTATCGCGAAGGCGTGAAAGCCGTCGCGGCCGGTTCCAACCCGATGGACGTCAAACGCGGCATCGACAAAGCCGTGGAAACGGTAGTCAAAGAGCTGAGCAAAATGAGCAAGCCCACCAAAGATCAAAAAGAAATCGCCCAGGTCGGAACAATTTCCGCCAATAACGATGAAACAATCGGAAACATCATTGCCGAAGCGATGGGTAAAGTCGGCAAAGAAGGCGTCATCACTGTGGAAGAAGCCAAAGGCCTCGAAACGGAACTGGAAATCGTCGAAGGTATGCAGTTTGACCGCGGTTATCTCTCCCCTTACTTTGTTACCAACGCGGACAAAATGCTGGTCAACCTCGAAGAAGCGTTGATATTGATCTATGAAAAGAAAATCAGCGGCATGAAAGACCTGCTTCCGATTTTGGAACAGATCGCCAAAATGGGCAAGCCGCTCTTAATTATCTCGGAAGACGTGGAAGGCGAAGCGCTGGCTACTTTAGTAGTCAATAAGATTCGCGGCACGCTGCATGTGGCCGCGGTTAAAGCCCCCGGTTTCGGCGACCGCCGCAAGGCCATGCTCGAAGACATCGCCACCCTCACCGGCGGCCGCGTGATCTCGGAAGAGACCGGCTTCAAGCTCGAGAACACCGTCATGGACGACCTGGGCCGCGCCAAGCGCGTCACCGTCGACAAGGACAACACCACGATCGTCGAAGGCGCGGGCGACTCCAAGGCGATCCAGGGCCGCATCGGCCAGATCCGCAAGCAGATCGAAGAGACCACCTCCGACTACGACCGCGAGAAGCTCCAGGAGCGCCTCGCCAAGCTGGCCGGCGGCGTGGCCGTCATCAATGTGGGCGCCGCCACCGAGACCGAGATGAAGGAAAAGAAGGCCCGCGTCGAAGACTCCCTGCACGCCACCCGCGCTGCCGTGGAAGAAGGCGTGGTTCCTGGCGGCGGCGTGACGCTGATCCGCACGATCCCCGTGCTGGAATCGCTCAAGGGCGAGAACGCCGACCAGAACATCGGCATCCAGATCGTGCGTCGCGCGCTGGAAGAACCCCTTCGCATCATCGCCGGCAACGGCGGCTGGGAAGGTTCCGTGGTCGTGAACAAGGTCAAGGAAGGCACCGGCGCGTTCGGCTTCAACGCCCGCTCCGGCGAATACGAAGACCTGATCAAGGCCGGCGTGATCGACCCCGCCAAGGTGACCAAGACCGCCCTGAAGAACGCGTCTTCGATCGCCGGACTGCTGCTGACCACCGAATGCCTGATCGCCGAGAAGAAGGAAGCCAAGTCGGCTCCGGTCGGCGGCATGGGTGGAATGGGCGGCGGAATGGGCGGCATGGACTACTAAGATCGGCTGCGGCGGGCGATACTCTCTCCCTCGACCTTCGACGTACCGACGCGTACGCCTTCAGGTCGGGGTCGCTTCGTCTCATCCCGCCTCGCTCGATCTTAGTCTGGTTCTTTCCGGTGCGAACTTCGCAGGCCTTTGGCCTGCTGGTTCGCCTGGGTCGCTCGAGCGCAAGCGAGAGCGACAGGACAGAGCGACAGGAAATGGGCCCCGTCTCCAGGAATGGAGGCGGGGCTTTTTGTTTTGGGGAATCTTCGCTGCTCTTGATGCGATGCGCGTGCCGTGCGTCGCTGCGACGAGATCAGATCAGGTTCTGAAGCGAAGCTGTGATCCGGAGTCGACGGAATTTGTTCGTGCAATCCCATCCATAACGTCCCTCCAACGAGACGGCGTTCGATGATTGCGGGAATCGCAGGGTGACGGCCGATCCCAGACCGGATTCCAGGTATCCTCGAGAGCCGACCGGCCACTCCCATCCTGAGCCTCCAAGCGGGCTTGGTCCTGAATACTCCCACAACACCATTTCGTTTCGAGCAACGTACTCGTATACCCCGATGGTGAGCTTCGAACCAAGATCCAACTTTTGAATCAGTGCCGACCCTCCGCTAACTCCGGTAAAGCCCGTTCCCACCCATCCAACGACGCCAATCGGGTCTCTGAGATACCCGCCAAAAGCGGTAAATGCGATCGGGAACGCAACTTGACCTCCAATCTTCCAGTGTTTCCCTGCAAGGACTCCTCCCGCCAGGTTGAATCGCATGTCTTCCAAATCTCGAGGGTAACCGGATCTGGCCTCTTCGACATCCTTGGTTTTCGGGTTTTGGGCAGTGATCGAAATTCCCGAACTACTCGCGCTTTGCGTATCAAGAAACGGCGCCATGCTCGGCATCTGCCCAGCGCACCCGGCAAGACCGATGGACACGAGACCAATCCACCAAACTCCAATGCTGCAACGAACGGTCGACATTCGGACCTCCTCCGGGTATCACAGAAAGCAATCGGTGTGCCGTGCCGTGCGAGGAAGGATCGCTCCAATCCAGACACCGGAGCCTGCAGGCCATTCCCTGCGTCGGCCGGCCTGCCGCCATTCGCGTCCGCCGTGCGCCTCGGTACGAGCCGACAGTGGAGTTCGAAGATCGATCCCCGATCGGCGCGGGCACCCCTCCCGCGAGACGTATCTGGCCGAACTACGCGCTCGACACGGCCTCAAGATGGCGTTTTGGGCGTTGAAGTGACCCTCGGGGAGGACAGGATCGCTTGCGAAGACAAGGACAGTCGTCGATCCATTCAGCAGAATCCGTCTCTAGAAATTCACCCCGACGCCCACATTGAGATCGAACACCAGTGGAGCCGCGACGAAGAGGTCGACCGATTGGTCCGACCCCATCAAGGACATGTCGCCCCTCCAGGAAATGTCTGCCAGGTCGCGCGTCCCCCCAAGCAAGGCGTACCCGATCCCGAAACCGATGTCCCATCGAACGCGCCGGGACGGATCGCTCGCCCAGCCCGCGTAGACCATCGCGTAGGGCTCGAAGAAGGAGTTCTGGACATCGCCTTCGAGCTTGCGCAGGATGCGCCAGGGAATTCCACCCGTCTCGATCCCCGCGATCCATCGGCTCTTGTACGATTCGTACAAGGCCCCCAGGGCGCCCTCGACATACCAACCCCGTTCGGGAGAAATCCGATAGCGCCCGCCCACTTCGGCGGTGAACCGGTGTATGTCGGTGCGCTCCTCGTCGGTGGAATCGGAATTGTCCACGGCCAATCGAGTCCAGGCCAGATGGACGACGGGGCTCCAGCGCTGCGCCGGCTTGTGGACCGCATCGAGCTGGAAGTGCGACCAGACTCCCCCGTCCTCCGCGATGGCGGGCAGGCCGAGAAGGGCGACCGGATGCGCCGTGATCGCGAAGGAAGGATCCGGATTCTGCGCCGCGAACAGCGCGAGCACGGGTGCGAACAGGGATGCGATCGACATCGGGGGGCCTTATCGGATTTGGGGTTGGATGCGACGACCGACCACGACCACACCTGGTCGGACGACGAACCCGCAAAATAATCTTCGGGGCGCAGCCCCCCGGGATGGCCGGCGACCGATCCGACGCGCATCTACCTTTTCCCGGTACCACCTCCTCCCTCGAACGACAGAATCCTCCCAGAGGAATCCCGATGTTCCCTGCAATCCGATCCGCCCACTGCTTCCTCTTCGCCGGGCTCGCCATCGCCACGGCGAGCGCCGAGTCGTTCCGCGATCCCAAGGAAATCCTTGAAATTCTCGAAAAGAGCAAGTTCAAGTACCAGATTTCCCAGGACTCGAGCGCGTTCTTCGACTTGAGGAATCTGGACGCCTCGCCGGTCGCCCACGCCCATCCCGATTGGATCGTGGTCGTCGACTCCAAAGGAGCCAGGTCCCTGAAACAGCAGATCCCGACGGGTTGCGCGGCCAAGGAGGATTCGGCGGCGCTGACGGCCTATTCCGCAAAGGACTACGAAGCCGCCGCGGACGGTTACCGTCGAGCCTACGAATGCGACAAGTCGTTCGTGAAGGCGCTCACCTACCTGGGCAACAGCTATTTCGGGATGGGGAAGGTGGATTCGGCCGTTTTCTGGCTGCGCAAGGCGATCGAGGCCAACCCGGACGACTACCAGGCGCATTTCTTCCTGTCCGACGCCTATCTGGGTCGCGGGAAGGCCGATTCGGCCTATGCGGAATTCCTCGAAGCGTACCTTCGCAATCCCAACAGCGAAAACCTGCGGCGATTCGGATCCGTCGTCCTGGACATGAACGGCAAGCAGTTGGACAAATCCTGGCCAGTCTTCGGATTCGCCGTCGATTCGCTGCCCAAGGGCGCGCGGATCCGCATGTCGAACATGGCCCATCTTCCGATGGCCACCTGCATCGCCGCCTGGACGATCGATCCAGAGCTGAAGAGCCAACGCAAGGAGGACGACCCGATCCAGCAGACTCGGTTCAGGAATTGCCTGGCAAACCAGTTCCTGCACGCCGTCACGTCCAAGAGCAATGGCCGACCCGTCGACAGGATCAGCGAAAAGCTCGCGCGCATCGCCGACGGGAACCTGATCGGAACCATGGTGGTCTGGGAACGCCTGGCGCGCAGCCGACCCGAATCGATCTACACCCTGCCTCCGGAGGTCAAGGCCAGGATCCGCGCCTACCTGGCCGAGGCGTTGGAGCTTCGATGAGGCTGCGTCCCGCGCTTTTCGAGCACATTGTTCTCGAAGTCCGCGACCCGTTCCATCACCGCTGCGGAACCCTCTATCGGATCACCAAAGGCACCGCGAAACGCATGGAGCCGGATTGAACTTGGACGAAGTGGATTCCGGATTTTGTCGGCGCCAGATCGATCGAACCGCTGGTTGAATGCGTATGCGCCGATCCGACAAGACGCCCTTGTGCATCCAAAACCGAGATGCGGGCGAAGGGAACGTTGGTCGGAAGCTCGAAATGAAGAGCGCCCGATGCGTCCAAGCGCCGCACCCGAAAGTCGCTGTGGAAGCCCGTTGGGGACCGGACCGCGTTGGAGGCGACCATTCCGGGATGCGTCTTGATGGAGGCGCTGAACATGTAGTTCTTGTCGGTTTTTGACAAGAGGGATTCCCACAGGTCCTGGATGGTCCGCACTGGCTGGACGGCGATCTTGGGTCCGGAGGCCCATTGGACTTCGATGGGTCGATCGAGGTCGGCCAGGGAATCGTCGAGGAAAAGCGTGACGGTATCGAGATCCGATTGTTCGATGCGAAACGACTGCCCTTCGCGGGAGCCCACCACAAGGGATCCTTTGCGCACCTGCGAAGGGGGCGCCCCGAGCCAGTAGAAGCGTTGGTGCATGACGTCGTCTTGTTTCCAGACCACGCGCCGGGGCCTGGGCTCGCGCGTGAACTTCATCATCCACGGCACCGCGACGGTGTCTTGCTGGTCCATCCAGTGGGGTTTGCCCGCGTGGACCTGGGCGAAGTTCTGGTAACCGCCCGGATCCAGACGACGGAGACTGTCGAGGGTTTTTCCCCACTGCGGAACCAAGATGTTGCGATCGTAGGCCGCATCCAAAGCGCCCACGTGGAGGGTCATTCCAATATTGCGCAGCGAGAGGGGCGAAGCGTCGTTGGGGTGCCCCGCCATCATCGCGGCGGCGGCCCAGCGATCGGCCATGCGAGGCGCAAGCTGGTAGGCACCATCGCCGCCAGCCGAATAGCCCATCACGTACACGCGATCGGGATCGACCGCCCGGAACATCACGGCCGCCTGGATCAGGCGCTCGAAGAGGGTATCGATGTGGGATTGGTGCCACATGTTCCAGGTGTCGGTGGGTGCGCGCGGACACAGGTACACGCCTTCGGAAGGCCTGTAGAGAAGCTGCTGGTTGCTCCACTGCTGGTCGTTGACATCGGCGGTGGTGGATCCGCCTCCATGCATGGAAATGAACAGCGCCCGACCTCGCGCCGGCTGGGTCCCGAAGACCTTGTACTTGAACGGCATCTTGAAGCCGTTGTGCGAAAATTCGCCCGCGTCCCAAGCTGCCTTCTGGGTGCGAGTCACGACCTCGACCTGGTCCTTCCAGAGCAGTTCGCGGGCCTCGAGCGCCTGGGCTTTTGTGAGGGGCGTTCGGTAGAAGGGCATGGTGGCGATGGCCGCGCGGGATTCCCGTTTGGTGGCCAGATAGGTCTGCAATTCCTGGATGGGATCGGCCCAAGAAGCGGTCATCGCGACACCCAACAGCAAGAACAACAACCGGCGAATCTTGACGCTCACGTCGGATTTTGCCGACACGGCGAACGAACCGGATTCCAGGGCAGAGGCCATGAGACGATTGTGCACCGGGACTCCTTTGCGGACAGGACGGATCCGGCGGGCGCAGGTGGGATGTCCCGAAGGAACTCATTCACACCACTGCGGGTTACCGGTCCTTCCAGAATCTAGGGCAAGGAGCGGTGTGCTTGCAGGGTGTTTTGTCCATGGTCGGGCGGACTTTCCCTATAACGGAACACACACCGTTCGCCGATGCCCATCGAAGGTCCATCGCAGCCACCGGGACCGATAAATTCTTGATTTGAGCCTTTGTCCGGCTTCGCGGCCGGGAAGGAAGTCCAAATTGCACGGTCGGGACAAGGTCGAGTCGGAGCTCTCCACGGAAAAGGTCGGGAAGCTTCTGGTGCGCTATTCCTTGCCTGCGATCGTGGCGATGGCGGCATCCTCGCTGTACAACCTCGTGGACCGGATCTTCATCGGACAGGGGGTGGGTCCCTACGCCATTTCGGGCCTGGCCATCACGCTTCCGGTCATGAACCTCGCGATCGCGCTGGGAGCGATGGTGGGCGTGGGGGCGGCGGCCCTGGTGTCGATCCGCCTTGGCCAAGGACGCGGCGACGAAGCGGGCCGCATCCTGGGGAACACGGTGGCGCTCAACGTGGTCCTCGGCGTGGTCTATTCCGTGTCCATGTACCTGTTCCTCGATCCCATCCTGCGGCTGTTCGGGGCCAGCGACGAGACGATCCCCTACGCCCGCGATTTCCTCCAGATCATCCTCGTGGGCAATCCGTTCCTCCACACCTACATGGGACTCAACGGCATCATGCGCGCATCGGGCCACCCCACCAAGGCGATGGCGACCACGCTCGCCACCGTGGGCGTGAACCTGGTCCTGGCACCGCTGTTCATCTTCGTGTTCGACTGGGGCATCCGGGGCGCGGCCCTGGCCACGGTCGCCGGCCAGCTCGTGGGATTGGTCGTCGTGGTCTCGCACTTCGCCGACAAGAACCGGAAACTGCGGTTCCGGCACGGGATCTTTTCCCCACATCCGGGCATCGTCCGCGACATCCTGGCCATCGGCATGTCGTCGTTCTTCGTGCAGGCCGGAGCCAGCCTGGTCGCGGTGGTCATGAACCGCGAACTGGCCAAGCACGGAGGCGACTTCGCGGTGGGCGCCTTCGGGATCGTCAACAGCGTCCTGATGCTCATGGTGATGGTGATCCTCGGAATCGCCCAAGGGATGCAGCCGATCGCCGGGTTCAACTACGGAGCGCGGCTCTACGGCCGGGTGATGCGCGTCCTGCGCCACGCGATCGTCGCTTCGACCTTGGTGGCCTGCACGGGCTTCGCGGCGGCCCAACTGCTTCCCGGACCCATCGCGAGCGCCTTCACCAACGACCCGAGCCTGCACGAGATGGCCGTGCAGGGCTTGCGCTGGGCCTTCCTGTGCATGCCTCTGGCCGGATTCCAGATCGCCACGGCGAACCTTTTCCAGTCCATCGGGCGAGCCAAGCTTTCGATCATCCTCACCTTGTCGCGCCAGATCGGATTCCTGGTGCCGGGGCTGGTCATCCTGCCCCGCTTCTTCGGGCTCGCGGGCGTCTGGGCGGCCTTGCCGATTTCCGACGCGGCGTCGACCCTGCTGGCGTGGTTCGTCCTGCGCTACGAGCGCAAGCGCATCGCCCGACTCGATGCCGTGCCGCAAGGCTGAACGCCCACGAGCGACGGGACGCGGCGGCGTTGTTCCAAAACAGCAAAGCTGCGGCGAGGATTCCGGTCCTGCGAACGCGCGCGAATGCCCATTTTGAGGAGTGATGGAGCACCCCGGGTCCACCGGGGAATCCTTGGCGAAAAGCCGCCGAGGCACCACCGGTGGTAGAATCGAGAACATGCGGCCGATCTTCGAATACCTGGATTACCGCGATCTGCTGAAGGATGCGCTGGATGACCGGAAGGCGGCCAACCCGGCCTACAGCTTCCGCATGATGGGCGAGGCTCTGGGGCTCCACACCAGCAACGTGTTCCGGATCCTGTCCAAGGAGTCGCACCTGCCGGCGCGGTGCCAGTCCCGTGCGGTGGATTACCTGGGATTGACCGAACGGAGCGCGAGCTACTTCCTGCTCCTGGTGGGCTACGCGCGGGAACGCAGCGGGAAGGCGCGACAGAAATTGCTCGAGAAGGCCATGGCCCTGCGCGACGTGAACCGCGTGGATCTGGGAGAAAAGGAACTCGCCTATTTCCGGGACTGGTGGGTGGCCGCGGTCCGAGGCGTGCTCGAGACCGTCGACGGCAAGGCCAACCCCGCCGACATCGCGCGCAAGCTGCGCCCCGGAGTGACCGAGACCCAGGTGGCCGCGGCGCTCGAGCTGCTCCTGGACCTTGGCCTGGTGAAGAAAGGAGTGTCGGGAACCTTGCTGGTGGGAGACCCGCATCTGGGGGTTTCGCGCGGACCGGAAAAGGTGCAGGCAGTGCGCCAATACCAGCGCCAGACCTTGGGTCTGGCCGCCGATGCGTTGGAGCGGTTCCCCGCCGAGATCCGCGACGTCACCACCCTCACCATGGCGGTGGACCAGATCGTGTTCGACCAGGTGCGAGAACTGTTGCGCGACTGCCGCCACCAGATCCAGAAACACACCGACGCGGCCAAGAAACCCGACAGGGTGATGCAACTGGTGATGGCCTACTTCCCTCTGACCCATATCGAGCCACGGACATGACGCGCGCGATTCTTTCCGCAGGATGCATCCTGGCGGCCGTGGGGCTTGTGCCCGGATGCGCCGACAGGGTCGCAGGTGGCACCACCGAGACCGACAACATGGTCTCGGCGCGGTTGTACGCGGTCGATTCCCTGCTCGCGGATTGGAACCGCCCGGTGACCACACCCACGATCGCCGTCCTGCGCCTGGGCGCGTCGCACCTGGATTTCGGCAAGACCTCGCTCGAGGGTACCGACCTTCGTCTGGAAACGATCGACAGCCTTCCGATCCCGTTTCGCATCGTCTACTGGGACCGCCAAGCCTCGCTGGGGCGCATCCAGGTCCGACTGGAACCTCCGCTGCAGCGACCAGGCACCCGGATCCGTCTGCGGTGGGGCTTGCCCGACTCGGCCCGAAGCGACTCCCATGCCGTCTGGACAGGGCTCGACCAACAGCGGCGACTGGATCTCAATTCCGTCCTGGTCAGCGATTTCGAGCAGAATTCGCTGCTGTCGCTTTTGCCGGTACCCGGGAGCTGGTACACCAACTCGGGAGACTCGGCCAGCATCTCGGAACCCGCGCTTGTGGAAGCCGGCGCTTCTCGCGCGGGACATGCCCTGCACGCCACGTTCACGGCCCCGATCCGCAAAGGGTTCGCCCTCGCGGGAGTGCCGCTTGGGCAACGGGCGTACAATCTGCGCAGCCTCGATTCCATCGAGGTCTTGGCGCGCGGCCCCAACACGATCCTGACGGTGTCCTTCGATCATCAAGGAGCGGTCAATCGCAAGGCCTGGACCCCGGTCCACCCCGATTCCACCTGGAAGCGTTTTTCCATCCGCCCGTCCGACCTCGATTCCGCTTCGCCCAACGGCGGGAACGTGGGCTGGTTGGGTGTGCGCGATTCGGTCACCCATCTCTCGTTCTTCTTCGCCCAAGGGCGCGAGATCTGGATCGACGACATCCGTCTGCACGGGATCGACCGCGACGACCTGCGCTGACCGCGAAGTCCAGCCCTTTCCGGGTTTTGCGGTTTTGGAACAACCGAGCTTCCAAAACAACCACGCGACGGCCGCGCACGACCCTATCCTGGATACGGAGATCGGCGGGGTTCGGATGCGACCGCGCCGACCACGGTGGCGGGACCGGCGCCCCGGATCGCTCCAGACATTTCTTGTCTGGAGCTGGGATCATGGATCGAACATGCCGGGCCGATGCGCCCGGGTCGACGAGGTGGATCATGGCTGCGAATCGGCGAATCCTTGGACTTGCGGGCCTTTGCGGCCTGGCCGCGGCGCCCGCGACAAGCGCGACCTTCCAGCTTGGCGTGAACCTGTCGGACAGCATCCGCCCGGTGACCCATGCGGCTTCGGGCTCGCTCTACGGCATCACCGAAACCCTCCCCGCCGACATCAACGCGATGGTCGCACCGCTCAAACCCCGCGCGCTCACCAATCCGGCCTTGTCGGGCACCGGTCGCCAACAGCCCATCGGGGCGGCGATCCCGGTAGCCCGACGCGTCGCCTCGGTGGGAACCCGGGTCCAGATCCGGCTGCCCGACGTGCTGCCGGGCTGGCCGTACAAATGGCCCGGCCAAGCGGCCTGGCTCAACGAGGTGAAGAACGTCATCGCGGCCAGGAAGGCATCCGGACTGACCAACTGGGACGGCTACGAAATCTGGAACGAACCGCCCGACACCTGGCCGTCGTCCAACGGCGATTTCAACACCATCTGCTGGAAGCCCACCTACGATCTGATCAAATCCCAGGATCCCGGGATGCGGATCATCGGCCCCTCGTTCTCGTTCTACAGCAGTTCCCGCATGTCGGATTTCCTCAAGTTCGCCAAGGCCAACAACTGCCTGCCCGACGTGATCAGCTGGCACCAGTGGGGATCCGGCGGGTTCGTCGGCGCGCTGGAGAACTACCGCGCCCTGGAGAAGACCCTGGGCATCGCTCCGCGCGCGATCAGCATCAACGAGTACTCCTCCAAGATCAGCGATCCCTACGAAGGCTCGCCGGGCTACTCGGTCCCGTTCATCTCCAAGTTCGAACGCCACGGAGTGGAAAGCGCCATGATCTCGTGGTGGTGGGTCGCGCTTCCCGGGCGGATGGGGAGCCTGTTGACCGCCGGCAACCAGAAGGGCGGCGGCTGGCACCTGTACAAGTGGTACGGCGACATGTCGGGCTACATGGCGCGCACCGTGCCTCCCAACGACAAGAGCGACGGCGTGGACGCCTTCGCCAATGTCGACAAATCCCGTCAATCCGCGAGCATCGTGCTGGGAGGCAGCAGCGTCGGGACGGTGAACGTGAAGGTGGATGGCGTTCCCTCGTGGATGGGTTCGAGCGTGGACGTCAAGATCGAACAGGTGACCTGGGCCAACAAGGACACCCCGGTGGGCGGCCCCACGACGTTGTCGACGAACCGCCACACCGTGGCCAACGGATCGTTCACCGTGCCAGTGAACGTGACCAGCCAGTTCTACGGTTACCGCATGTCCCTCGCGCCGGCCACGAGCTCGCGCCTGGAACGCGGGATCGGCGGGTTCGCCGACCACGCGCGAACCTACCGGATCGCGGACCTCCAAGGTCGGAGCTCCTTGGTCGTGTCCGTGCCCGCGGGACGGACACTGGAATCGGCGATCGACCGCGCGTCGATCCGCCCGGGAGTGTACGTGGCGACTCCCGGCGCGGACGACGACGCGACGATGCGGATCGTCGTTCCAGGTCGATAGGACTGTTCCGGGACCGTCCTGGGCGCGATCATCCGCTCCGCGACGGTGGCCGCGGCAAAGGAGGGTGCGTACAGGAAACGATCAGTCGTTTCTTGTCGACTTCTTCACGAGTCTTCGACCAGTTCGGCTTCGGCGGGAATCCTCGAATTGTCGACGCCCATGATCTGGATCCTGAACCGTCCGCCCGGTGCCGACAGATCCACGATGTCGCCCTGCTTTTGACCGAGGATGGCCCGGCACAACGGGGAGCGCACGTTCATCTTCCCCTGGAACGGGTTGGCTTCCTGCGGCGCGACCACGGCCAGTTCGCGGCGGAACCCCTTGTCCATGTACAACACGTCCACGATGGATCCGAGCCGGATGGGTTCGGTGTAGTTGTCGGTCGAAGGCATGATGACTCCTGGTGCTTCCTTGGGTGGAACGAAAAAGCCCTCCCGGGGTGGGAGGGCTTCGGGAAGGTCGATTCGAATCGATCCTACCGGAATCCTCCGTGGCGGAACGCCGCGCCCCGACCCGAAGAGGCCGGCACGGCGAAGGTCCGCTCAAGGACCGGTTGCAGAAGGATCGAAAGGTTGACCATAGGGATAACATACCCTGCAAGCCAGGAAAAGCAAAGTGCTTCGAAATCAGCCCCTGGTGTAGACGATCTTCTTGGATCCACCTTCGCAGCTGCCCACGATCTTGCCGGACTTTCCGGCTTCGTCCTTGGGCGTCACGGTCAGAACCGCGCCCTTGACTCCCTTGGATTCCATTTTCGCCGCGATCTTTTCCTTGAGATCGTCGCAGCTCTTGGCGCCACGGATCATGCCCGTATTGGCAGGTTCGGAGGCCTTCGCGCCATCCACGGCATTCGCCTGCTCCGCGGCGGGTTCCGCGGCCTTGGTTTTGGCGATCTTCTTGATCTGCTTGGCGACCGCCGCGCGAGCGGTATCGACGGACTTTGTCGAATCGGCGACGGGTGCCTGGGCGAACGTCGCGCAAGCCGCCAGGGCCAACGCGACAAGGACTTTCCTCGAGGAATTCGAAGACTTCATGGGTGACGACTCTTTTCTCTGATGCGGTGAAACGGACACGGAACGGTTCCGTCAACCAAAGCTATGCACTCGATCGCACCGCCGGGAATCGCAAGGAGCGCCACTGCCCCCCCGAGCCGGAGATTCAATCCCGCATGCGCTCCAATTCCAACCGGATGCGTTTTCCCAGCGCCGCCGACGGACGCGCGTAGGCCGGGCTCCAGCCTTGCAGGAAGCGCTGGAAGTCAAGCCATGCCACGGGAAACAGCCCACGCCACTCCGCTTCGATTTCGTCCGCTTGCGACGCGCGGTCGGGAGCCAACGCGGCGCGGAACACCTCGAAGTATCTGTCCAACACGGAACCGATCGCGGCATCGGTGATGGCCGCGTCGAACACGCAGTCCACCAGGTAGGCCAGATCGCGCATGCCGCACCCTCCGCCCGCGTACTGGAAATCCACCATCGCGATCTCGCCGGGGATGCCAAGGCAAAAATTGTCTGGCTTGGCGTCGCCGTGCACGATCGTCCTGAATCGCGCCTTCGCAAGACGACGGTCGAGATCCTTTGCCGCATCGCGCAGGGATCCGCACGGCATCGCGTCCAGCTCGCTGGCGCGGGTGGCTAGGTGCCAGTAGGATCCTTCTTTCCAAAGACCCTCCGGGGAGACTCCCAAAAAGCGCGCATGGAAGCGTGCCAGCCAGCCGATCGCGGCGCGCAGATCCGGATCCCCCAGGCGGGACGCGCGACGGGAATACCCGGCGGCATCGAGATCCTCCAATTCCAGGAGCATCCCGTCGACGCGGGATTCGATCCGCAGACATGACGGAATCCGGCACGACGCGGGAACCTTGGAGGCCCATCGCGCATACCATTGGGCCTCGATCTGGTAGGATCGGAGCTTGCGGCGATGCGAATCGTCGCCACGACCCGAAGGCCAGCGGATGTCCTTGACGATCCGCGTCCCCTGTTCGTCGCGAACGCGCACCAAGCGACCATAGCCTCCCCACAACGACTGCAGGGTTTCTTCGCCGATTCGTGGATGCTTGGCCATCTGGTGGCCAAATTAGGTCTCGTGCGAACTTGGGCGCATGGTACAAACGATGCTTATGCGCCACCCTTGCGCTTTCCCCGGCCGCAGCGGCGTTCCGGGGATGCGGCGAGCGGTCTATCCCCGCGCGAACAGGAAGATGGCCATGCTCAGGAGGAACACCCCGAACAACCGTTTGAACAGCGATGGTTTGAGCCCGATCGCGATGCGAGTGCCGAAGAACGTTCCCGCGAGCAGTCCGCCGGCCACCCATCCCGCCAACCCGAGATCCAGGACGCCGTTCTTGGCGTAGAGCAGCACTCCGGGAAGGCCCACCGGCAGCTGGAGCGCCGCCAGCGACGTTCCGGTCGCTTCCTTGGCGCGGAAGGCGAACAGCCCCATGAGCACGGGCACGATCACCACCCCGCCGCCTTTGCCGAACAAGCCCGCGACAATTCCTGCCGCGACCCCCACCAATAGCCACGTCGCCATCCGACCTTCCTTGCGCGGCCCCGGATCGGGATCGGTCGCCACGCCGCGCAGAAACTTTCCGAGTTCCAGGTTGTTCCAGGCGATGTAGAGCAGGAAGCAACCGTACGCGCGGGTGAGCCACGAGATGGGCAAGGAGAGCGCGAATTCCGCACCGATGGCCGACCCCGCCAGGAGCCCGACCGCGAGCATCCCCGCGACCTTCCATTGCACCAGCCCCGACTTGTGGTATTCCCACACGCCCAGGATTCCCACGGGCAACAGCAGCGCCGCGAGCGAAGTCGCGCTGGCGTGCAGGACATCCATGCCGGCCAACGCGATCAGGCAAGGGACGATGAGACTACCGCCACCGATCCCGAAGAGTCCCGAGAGAATGCCGGCGGCGAACCCGACGGCAAGGAAGATCGCACCTGTCATGCACGGCAAAAGTGCAAACGCATTCCGGGTCGGCTGGCGGGTCCGGTCGACGCGCAAGCCAGGACTGGAGGACGGATTCCCGGAACACTGGATCCGATTCGATGAATTCCGTACTTTGAGAACATGTCTCACAAGCCAAAGATCCACACGCTCGGCGAGCTGAAGCAGTCCGGGTGGCGCAGCCGGTCGGTCCGCGACGAGCTGCGCGAAAACCTGCTGGAACGCCTGCGTTCGGGACAAAAACTGTTCCCGGGTCTGCACGGCTACGACGACACGGTGGTCCGCTCGCTCGTGAACGCTCTCCTTGCGCGCCACGACATCCTGCTCCTGGGCTTGCGCGGACAGGGGAAGACCCGGTTGCTGCGCCAACTGCCCACGCTGCTGGACGAATGGATGCCCGCTCTGGCCGGCACCGATCTGCGCGAAGATCCCTTCTCGCCGGTCACGACCGCCGCCCGCAGGTTGGTCTCGGAACTCGGCGAAGACGCCCCGTTGGAATGGATCCATCGCGAGGAGCGCTACCGCGAAAAGCTCGCCACGCCCGATACCTCCATGGCCGACCTGATCGGCGACATCGATCCCGTGAAAGCCGTTTCCCAGGGTATCGGGTTCGGGCACGAGGATGCCGTCCAATGGGGCATCGTGCCGCGCTCCAACCGCGGCATCTTCGCGATCAACGAGCTGCCCGACCTCCAGCCGCGCATCCAGGTGGGGCTTTTGAACCTTCTGGAAGAACGCGACATCCAGATCCGCGGCATCCCTCTGCGTCTGGATCTGGACGTGATGTTCGCCTTCAGCGCCAATCCGGAAGATTACACACGCCGAGGCAACCTGATCACCCCGCTCAAGGACCGCATCGGCAGCCAGATCCTGACGCACTACCCAAAGCACGAATCGGTGGCGCGCGCGATCACCGACCAGGAGGCCTGGACCGGTCGCGGCGGCCCGACGGTGCGCATCCCCGCTCCGCTTCGCGACGCGGTGGAGCGCATCGCGTTCGAAGGACGGAAATCGACCGACTTGGTGGATCCGCGCTCGGGTGTTTCGCAGCGGCTTTCCATCGCGGCGCTGGAAACCCTCCACAGCGCCGTCGAGGCCCGATGCGCCCTGCTCGGGACCGATTCCGGCGAGGCGCGACTGGCCGACCTCTTCGCGACGATCCCGGCGATCACCGGCAAACTGGAACTGGCCATGGAAGGCGAACGCGAAGGCTCGCTGGAAGTGGCCAGGCTCCTGGTCGCCAAGGCCTGCAAGGCCGTCTTCGACGCGACGTTCAAGCCGCCCGTCGATCGACGTCGCAACGCGCAGATGGAAAGCCTGGACCAGCCGGTGGTGGGATGGTTCGAAGGCGGGAACACCCTGGACATCTCCGGCGACCTCCCCGACGAGGCGCACCGCGAATCGATCGGGTCGATCGAGCTCCTGGAACCCACCATGCGCTCCCTGGCCCGCGACCCCGCATGGAACCCAGGACAGGATCTGACCGCCTGGAAGGAGATCTTCCTGGAAGGCCTCCACCAGCACGGAAGGATCAAGCGCTCCCTGCGGGAAGGACGCGTGGAGTTCGGCGACGCGCTCTCGCGGGACCTCGACTGAACGCGAGGATCGGGACGTGATCCTCTCCTACGGCCCCAACGGCCCGGACGCCCGCGACGCGAGCCGCGACCTGCGCGACCTGTTCGCGCAGAACTGGATCCGGGCCAACGCCGACATCGAGAAGGCGCTGGTCGCGATCGAGGAAGCGGCCGGGAATCCGGGCGAAACCGCCGACGGGCGGAGCTTCGAAGACATCCTGGAGGAACTCGAGCGGCTGGGCCTGATCCGGAAGGAAGACGGACGGTTCCAGTCGACGGCGCGCGGGCGGCAATCGGTGCGGGACGCCGTCTTCGAGAAGCTCTTCGCCAGCCTGGAGCGCGAACGTCCCGCCGCCAGGGATCACCTCCTCGCGGAAGCGTTCCGCGAACGCCTGCCCTCCACCCGGAAATGGCAACCCGGCGACGACCCTCGCGACATCGACTGGAACTCCACCCTGCGCAACCGCGTTCGGCGCGAGCCGGTCGCGCGGGACCTGGTGGAATCGGACATCGACACCTGGGAGACGGAAACCGTCCAAAGCACCGCCACCGTGCTGATGATCGACATCAGCCATTCCATGGTCCTCTACGGGACCGACCGCATCACCCCGGCCAAGATGGTGGCGATCGGCCTGGCCGAATTCCTGCGCCGGCACCGCCCCCGCGACACCCTGGACGTGATCGCCTTCGGCAACGACGCCTGGCGGATCCCGGTGGAATCGATCGACGAGCTGCAGGCGGGCCCGTTCCAGACCAACACCGCCGAAGGCCTGCGGCTGGCGCGACAGATCCTGCACGAGCGCCGCGCGACGGAAAAGCGCATCCTGTTGGTGACAGACGGCAAACCCTCGTGCATCTCGGAGAACGGACGGCTCTACCGCAACACCAAGGGGCTGGACAAGCGCATCGTGGAGCGGACGCTGGACGAGGGCGTCCTTTGCCAGCGCGAAGGCTGCAGGATCAGCACCTTCATGATGGCCGACGACCCATTGCTGGTGGAATTCGTGGAGCGCTTCACCCGCGCAGTGCAAGGGAAGGCGTTCTTCACGGGAACCGACAGGCTGGGCGAATTCGTGCTTCGCGACTGGGTGCGCGGGAAAAGCGACAGGAACTGACATCCTCCGCGTTTCGCGGAACCCTCATCCCACCCGGAACTTGTCCACAAGCCCGCCTTGGAACCCCGCCATCTCCCGCAGATCCCCGGTCTCGGCGCAGACCTGCGTCGCGAACCCGTCCGATTGGGCCGCGGCCCGTTCCACCCTTCCCAGATGGTCGCCGATCTCCACGATGCCGTCGTAGGAGCGGTGGACGTTCTCCACGATCTGCCTGGTGGCCGCCGACTGGTTCTCGATCGCCTGGGCCACCTGGGTCTGCTGCTGCGAGATCGACCCGATGGCCTTCCGGATGCTCCCGATGATGCCCGAGACGCCTTGGGACGCGACCCCCATCGATTTCATGCGTTCCCCGATGTCTTCCGTGGCCTGCCGCGTGCGCTCGGCCAGATTCCGGACTTCGCCCGCGACCACGGCGAACCCCGCCCCCGCCTCCCCGACGCGCGCGGCCTCCACCGCCGCGTTCAACGCCAGGAGATTGGTCTGGCGCGCGATGTCGGCGACAAGAAGCGTCACTTCCGAAACCGCCCGCGACGAATCCTCCAGGTCCACCACGTTGCGCACCGCCGAATCGGCCAAGGATACGGCGTGCGCCGATTCCTTTTCCACCGCCTGGGACGACTGGGCCACCTTGGCAATCTCGCCCTGCAGCCCGTCGGCGAGACGGCGTGTTTCGGCCGCGCCATCGCGAACCAGCCCGGACGCTTGCACGCAGGATCCGACCGCTCCCAGAGTGGTCCTCGAAGCGTCCTGGAGGCCCTCAGCCAGCCCGGCGATGGATTCCGATCGTTCCGAAAGCCGGACCGACTGCCGCGCCAGGTCGGCGATGTCCTTCTCGAACCCGCGGACCAACCGATCCACTCCGTTCGCAAGCCTGGAAGTGTCGGAATCGCCGGCGATGGCGACCCGCACCCGCAGATCCCCTTCCACGACCCGATCCACCGCCGCGAGGATCGCCGCCACCGCGTCCTGCAATTGCTGTCTCGTGGCCTCCAGCGCGCGGGTGTCGGTGACGTCCTCCAACGTCGCGAGCCATCCCAGCTCGAGGTCCTCGTCTGAGCGGACGCTCTGGATCCCAAGCCTCCAATGACGGTCGGCGAGCAGCGCGGTGGTGGCGGGCGAATCGGGCGTCATGTCCAAAAACCCGGGATGGATCGCATCGAGACGTTTTCCGTCCATGCTCTTCGGGTCGATCCCCAACTCCTCCAGGAACGCCGACGCGGCCCGGTTGCAATCGCGGAACACACCCTCGGGATCGAGCTCGATCACCTTGAGATCCATGTTTTCGATCATGCTGGCCAGACGGGTGGCTTTGCGCAAACGGGTCTGCACCTGGGACCAATCGACCGATTCCGCTTCCATGATTCCGGACAGATGTCCCGCCAGATTCCGCAACGCCTGGCCCATGGCTCCCAGCTCGTCCTTGGATTCCGCGCCTTGTTGCACGCGGAACTGGCCATGCTCCAGGGCAGCCACGTTTTCCATGAGGCGCCCCAGCGATTTGCGGAGCGCGAGCCCCATGAAGAAGTTCACGCAAAGCCCCACCAGGAGCGCACCCAGGAGCGACGTCCCCAGGGCCTGCCAGAGCACTTCCCTTTCCCTGCTCACGATCGTCGCCGCCGAGACGTCGGCTCCCACCACCATGGGGAGGCTTCCTCCGCGAACCGAGGCGAACGCGCTCATCCAGACACCGAATTCGTCGGCGGCCAAAGTCGTGCTGCTGGACGACCCGCTGCGCAGGCAAGATTCCAGCAACGAATCCGTTTCCGGATCGGAGATCTCGTAGAGCGACAGCGCCGGGGAGTGCTTGTCTCCCGGGTAGGCATCCGCCAGGAAGATCCAACCCGTGTCGGTTTTGGCCATCGTGTACAAGACCGCCCCTTGCATCGACGACGATCCTCCGTGGAGCAGCGGAGCGAGCGAGCGAAGGTACGCATCGCTCTCTTCCGGATGCCCCGCCAACACGGAATCCAAGGCATCCGGCGACAATGCCGTGGCGGTCATGCGCGCGAGTTCTTCCAGCCCCTTCGACGCGGTTTCCCGGTTCGCGCGCGAAGCGTTCTGGCTCAAGGCATACCCCAAGCCCAAAGCCAGCACGGCCGTGGCGAATCCGGCAAGCGAGGAAAGCTTGGCCCTGAGCGTCAATCCTGTCATGGGAGTCGGATTGTACGATTATTCCCAACACGAAATCCCGTCCTGCCTGGAACCGGCACACGACCGGAAACCCCAGCGGCGATCCGCTTGCGTTCGGGCATTGGAATGCGGAGATTGTTGGAACCATGAACTCCGCATCCATCGCCGGCGCCACGGGGCTGGTCGGCGCCAAGCTCCTGTTCGAACAATCCATTCCAAGGCCCGCGCTCGCCTGGGTGCGTCGGCCCACGCCGCTTCCAGACGGGATCCAACCCGTGGTCTCGGAATCGATCCCGGCAGTGGATGACACTTTCTGGAAATCGGATGTGCTCTTCGTGGCGCTGGGGACCACCATCGCGAAAGCCGGCAGCCAGGAGGCCTTCGAAGCCGTGGATCTGCATCTGGTGCTGGAATGCGCTCGCCGCGCCCGCGAAGCGGGGTGTTCCACCCTCGCCCTGGTTTCGGCGATGGGTGCCGATCCGGATTCCAGGATCTTCTACAACCGCGTGAAGGGTCGGGCGGAACAGGCCGTCCTGGAACTCGGATTCCCCCGCGTGGCGATCGCGCGGCCATCGTTGCTCCTGGGCGACCGCAAGGAGTTCCGGCTGGGCGAATGGATCGCCAGGCATGCGGCCCGACCGATCCGATGGGCCTTCCCGAAACCGATCCGTCCGGTGCGCGACATCGAAGTCGCCCACGCCCTGGCAACCACCGCCTTCGACAAGAACTGGAGCGGGGTGCGGATTCTGTCAAACCGGGACATGGTGGCCTGACCCTCCTCCCGCGACGTCGCTGAAAACCGCTTGTACCTTTGGATCGCATCCTTTACCAGGAGACCAACCTTGCGTCCGAACAAATCCCTTGTCGTCCTTCCGCTCCTGTTGGTCTTGGCCGGATGCTTCGAGGATTCCGGGACATCCAATCCAGCCCCCAGCTACGCGACCGTCGCGGAATGGACCCAAACCGGGAACGCGACCCTGCCCGGCGACGCGAGCCTCGCCACCGGAGCGATCAAACCGCGATGGGACAGCGTGGTGGACCTGTCCACCCACGCGACGCTGGTCCGACAGGATCTGCAGAGCATCCTGGCCGACTGGAACGCGCGTCGCCCCGTGGCCAGCCAATGGGAAATCGTCGCCACCGACAGTTCCGACAGGCGCGGCAAGACCCACCTCGTGCGCTTTTCGGTGGATGGCATCGTCCAAGGTGGACTGGTCTGGATTCCGAAGTCCGACAAACCGCTCCCCGTGGTCCTGTTCGGGCACCCCAGCGACAACGGCATCAACAGCCTCTTCTTCACGCTCCTTCGCGGTCTTCTGGGCAGCCTCGATACCCAGGTGGTGGTCGTGGCACCGGCCTACCGCGGCGAACCCGCCAGCCTGGGCGGCAACAGCGTCGAAAGCGACACGTCCAAGCAAAGCCCGTGGGATCGCGATGTCGACGACGGGCTCGCTTTCCTGGAAGCCTCCCTGGAACAATTTCCGTCGTGCGACCCCGCGCGGATCGCGGCGGTGGGCTATTCGCGAGGCGCCGGAGTCTCGCTGCTTTCCGCCTTGCGCGACCCTTCCATCGGATCGGTGTTCCAGATCGCGGGTCCCACCGATTTCCTCGCGCCGTCCCTCCAGAACATCGCCCTGGGTCTGCTTGGCGACAAGACCTACGACCTTCCCGGTCTGGACTACTTGAACGCCAAATACCTGCAGCCCTTCAAGAGCGGCGCGATCTCGGCCGATTCCCTGCGCCGCGTCCTGTTGCGCCGATCGGCCGCGCGCTGGGCGCTTTCCGGACAGCTCCCCGCCACCCAAACGGTCCACGGCACCGCCGATTCCACCGTGAATCCCGACCAGGCCCAGGCGCTGGTCGCCGCCGATCGACGCGTCGCCTACCTGAAGATCCAGGGCATGACGCACTCGTCGTTCCTGTCGCCGGCGTCCTTCTCCCAGAGCTCGGCGATCTCCACCGACCTCCAGAAGTTCCTGAAGGCGAATCTGCGGTTGAAGTGACGGGGATTTGGGACAAGCCATCGAGAATCTCAGACGGACCGAAGAGGAGAACTGGTCGGCGCTTGTCAGGGGCGTCGAATCGAAACCAGCGGATCTCGCCCCGAATCATCCCGGAAATCCATCCGAGCTGTCCAACGGTCCTTGCGGTCCGGATCGAACCCAATTCTCCCAAGCCCCTCGTGCCTACCGTGTCTCGATGTCCAAACCCGCAAGGATGGGTTCCAGCCATTGGGCGAGGTACAAAGGCAGCGAAAGCAGACGGTAATCGACCTGCTTGCGTCCTTGTGGCGTTTCGACGATCGTCGACACGTCTTGCAGCGCAGGGGGATTCAGATCGAACCTCACCGCGAGGTTCGATCCACGCAGCGCCATGAACTGGTGCAGCGACCTCATGCTTCCCGCCGCCCCCGATTTCACCTCGATCGGCACGACCTTGCCTTCCACCTGGACCAGGAAATCGACCTCGGCGTTTCCCGACTTCCCTTCCCTGAGCCAGTAGTGCAATTCCGGCTTCCGGCCCGGGTTCCGATAGCGCAGGTGCTGGCCCACGA
Organism: Fibrobacterota bacterium; assembly: GCA_029557215.1. Lineage (GTDB taxonomy): Bacteria > Fibrobacterota > Fibrobacteria > UBA5070 > UBA5070 > UBA5070. Next base: position 22,304 of record JAKPQQ010000037.1, read on the forward strand.
ACTGTTCGGCGATCGAACCTTCGTTCACGAATCGACCTTGCCGGAATTCGTCCATGAGCATCGGTGGCAACCCCATCGCGGTCTGCGCCAAGCCCGCGTCCAGGAACAGCACCTTGAACACGTCGTCGTCGACCGTGGCCCCGAGCGGAACGCCCGCGCCATCGGAATGCCTCACCCCCGCGACCACCCCGGCGCGCTCCAGCTGATCGAAGGCACGCCGCAGATCCACCGACTTCCAGGAAGGATTGATCCTGCTCCACCGCATCTTCTGGCCGATGTTCTGGGGGGCCGCATCGAACAACCGGCGGATCTTCTCGATTTCCGCCCCTTTGGAGTACTTGCCGAAATCCTCCCGGTAGGTTTCCAGGATGGAACGATGCACCGACTGCGCCTGGAGCAGATCCCTGGTCTTCGAGAAGAGCGCCGCCGCCTCCGGCATGGCGCCGACGGCGAAGAAATCCCGCAAGCGCCCGGAAAGGATCTGATGGACACTTTCCGGCCACGCTTGGCCGACTCTCCAATTGGAGACGAATTCCGTGATCGACGATCCTTCGAGCTCTTCGACGAACTCCAGGAACGAAACAGGACCGAGGTGGTAAAAATCGATCCGCCCCACCGGCATCGAACCTTCGAATTCGGCCAAGGCGAATTCAAGGAGCGAACCTGCCGCCACCACGGGCAGATCCGGGCGGTCTTCGTGCAAGTATCGCAACGCAGCCAGCGCGCTGGGAAGCGCCTGGATTTCATCCAGGAAAAGAATCCCCGCCTCCTGTCCCACGGTCTTGCGCAACACCAGACCGATTTCCAGAAGGATCCTGGAGGTGTCCTTGCTGTCAAAGGCACCTTCCAAAACAGGAAATCGCTCCAGATTCACTTCCCAAAGAGGAAGCCCGATATCCGCCGCGACCCGACGCACCAAGGTCGATTTCCCCACCTGGCGAGCACCGCGCAGCACCATGGGCTTTCGGTGGTCCGAGCCGAGCCAAGCCTTCAAATCGGTTTCTGCCAAACGCCTCATGGCTAGAATATCAATCAATTCACCCAAAAATGCCAGCATTTTTAGGCGAATTTATCCCAAAAATACCGGCATTTCTGGGTGAATCCGTCTCTCCGGCCTTTTTACGCCCCAAAGACCCGATTCGCGCCTACCCCTCCATCTCTTCCCAAGCCTGCGGAAGCGCCGCCACCAGATCCGTGACCGACATTCCCCGGTGCCCGCGTTCGCCGGCGATGTCGCCCGCTCGCGCATGGGCGCGTACCGCTTGGCATGTCGCCTCGAACGGCGCCACTCCTTCGGCCAGCCGGGCAACGACCGCTCCGGCCAACGCATCGCCCGATCCTCCCACGGCCATGCCGGAATGCCCCGCGGTCCCGATCGCGACTCGACCGTCGGGCGAGGCCACCACCGGCGTGGCCGTCTTGAACACCGCCACCGCCTGGAACCGGCTCGACAATTCCCGAACCGCGCGGATCGGGTCGGCCAGCAGGGAATCGACGCCTTCGCCCAGAAGTCGCGAGGCCTCGGCCGGATGCGGGGTCAGCACGGCACCCGGACCTTGGGCGATGCGCAGCAATTCCTGTCGCAGATCGTCGTGTTCGGCGCAAAGGTTCAGGGCATCGGCATCAAGAACCGTGGGTGCCATGGTCCGTTCCAAAAATCGCTTCAAGGCGACCTTCGATTGCGCTGATTTTCCGAGCCCGGGTCCGGCGAGCAGGGCGCGGGAAGATTCGATCCGCTTCGACAATTCCTGGAGATCGGTGGAATCCCCCACGGCCACGGTTCCCATCGCTTCGGGCACCGACATCGCGATGCGCGATGCGACCGATTCGACGGATCCCACCTGCACAAGCCCCGCTCCGGAGCGCAGCGCCGCCGACGCCGACAGGATGGCGGCCCCCAGGTAGGCGTCGCTCCCGCACAGCAGGAAGACCCGCCCGGCATCCCCCTTGTGCGCGCCCCTGGCGCGCGGCGCCAGACGATGGGCCGCCCACGAATCGTCCAGCAGTTCTGCCATCGCTCCCGCGACGTCCCACGACGCCTGCGGCAGTCCGATTCCCACCACATGCACCGTTCCCGCGTACTCGCGCCCCGGGTGCAGGTGCAGACCCGGTTTGGAACGACCAAAGGTCGCGGTGGCCACCGCTTTCACGCATCCGCCCAAGGGTTGCCCCGTCGCGCCGTCCAGCCCCGATGGCAGATCCAACGCGAGCGAAGGCCTGCCGGAAAGCCAACGCGCGGCATCCAGGGCGACTCCGTCCAATGGACGCTTGAGCCCGGTCCCGAACAACGCGTCGACACCCGCCAATTCCTGTCCAAACTGGAAGGCGCGGGATCCCCTGAACGCGCTCCAGCCTTCCACCGGAATTCCGAAGTTCCTCAAGAGCCGAAGCTGCCGATCCGCGGCGGAATCCACCTTGGGCGGCGCCCCCACCATGACCACGGCAGGACGGAATCCGTCACACCAGGCGTGGCGCGCCAAGGCCAGTCCGTCGCCTCCGTTGGATCCGGGACCGCAAAGCACCGCGAAATCCCGTGCGCCGAGAAAAGCCGATCGGAACACTTGCCACGCCCCCAGCGAAGCGCGCTCCATCAGGAGGTCTTCGCGCAGCCCCAGCTCGTCCATGGAATGGCGCTCGGCCGCCCGGCACGATTCGGGGAACGCGACGATCACCGCGAGCCTCGGTCGAACTCCCGCAAGGCCTGGATCGTCGCGTCGCGTTCGTCGTCATGCAGTTCCGGAAACAGCGGCAAGGCCAGGATCTCGCGACTGGCCAGTTCGGCGTTGGGGAAATCGCCGGACCGGTACCCCAGACCGGAAAAGCAAGGTTGCAGATGCAACGACACCGGGTAGTAGACCGCGGTGGCGATCCCCTTTGCCAACAGGAATTGTCGCACATCGTCGCGACGCGGATGCCGGATGCAGAACTGGCTCCACACCCGGCCCGGCGAATCGGCGGGAAGCGCGAAATCGGTTCCGGCCAAGGCTTCCTGGTAGGCCCTCGCGTGGCGTTCCCGGGCCTGGAGCCATCCTTGGAACAAGGGCATCTTCGCGCGCAAGACCGCCGCCTGGATCGCGTCGATCCGGAAATTGCCGCCCAGGTCGCAATGCAACCCGTCGGCGCCGGTCCCGTGGACCCTCAACCTCTGCACGTGCGAGGCGATCTCCAGGTCGCTTGTCGCGATCGCGCCGGCATCGCCGGCGGCTCCGAGCACCTTGGTGGGATAGAACGAAAAGCATCCTGCGTCGCCCCAGGACCCGAGCGGTTTTCCCGAATGGACCGCTCCGAACGCCTGGGCCGTGTCTTCCAGGAGACGGATCCCCCTGGAGCGCGCGATCCCCACGAACGATTCGAGATCGCACGGCAGACCGAACAGGTGCACCGGAAGCAAGGCGCGGGTGCGGCGGGTGCAGACGGATTCGGCCGCCGCGGGATCGATGTTCAGCGTGATCGGGTCGACATCGGCGAACACCGGCTTCGCCCCGATCCGCGCGATCGCCGAGGCCGTGGCCAGGAACGTGAACGGCGTGGTCACCACCTCGTCGTGTCGGCCGATTCCGCAGGCGGTGAGCGCCACCGCCAGCGCGTCGGTGCCGTTGGACACGCCGAAGGCGTAGGAAGCTCCGCAGACCTTCGCGATGTCGGCCTCCAGCGACTGGACTTCGGGCCCCAGGACGCAGCAACCCGAGACCAGGACCTTCCCGACAGGATCCGTCAGAGCCTTTCCCATGGCCGCGTGCTGGCGCGAAAGGTCGAAGAAGGGGATCACTTGGCCCCCTTGAGCGTGGCCGCGAGGTAGACGGTTCCCGCGACCGCGATGATGCTGGCGCCGGTGGACAGGTCGAACACCCACGACAACGCGAGCCCGGCCATGCCGAAGACCAGGGAAAGCGCGATCGCGACCAGGACCGCCCGCCCCATGGATCGGGACCACCGTACGGCCAAGGCTCCCGGAATCGAAAGGAACGCCACCAGGAGCACCAGGCCCGTCACACGCATCAACAGCACCACGGAAAGCGAAAGAGCGGAAAGCAACCCGATCCGGAAGGCGCGCACCGGGAATCCCGCGACTTCGGCGAATTCGGGATCCACCGCCATGGCAAGAAGCTCCCTTCGGAACCTCCAGACCCCCAGCGCCAGGAACGCGTCCAGCACCGCCAACGCGACCAGATCCTGTCTGGAAATGGCCAGCAGGCTCCCGAACAGCACCGACATCAGGTCGCCCGCGTAGTTGCGCGAGAGGTCGATGCAAAGGACGCCGAAGGCCATGCCCATCGCCCAGACCACCCCGATCAGCGTGTCGGCCCGCTCGGGGCTTCGCTCCACCAGGAACACCATCAAAAGCGCGACCAGGAGCGTGAACACCACCGCCACCGGAAGCGGAGCCCACCCCAGCAGGAACGCCAGCCCGATCCCGCCGTAGGCCGAATGGGCGAGGCCTCCGCCCAGGGAGACCATGCGGTGCGACACCGCCAACACACCCACGATCCCCGCGGTGATCGAGGCCAGCAGGATGGCCAGGAGAGGGTACACCAGCAGGCTCATGGCTTGGCTCCATGGTCGTGGTCGCAACAATTTCCGTCATGCACCGGCAGCACCCGGTGCGGATGCCCGTGGGCGATCAGCTCCACGGGGCAGCCGTAGGCTTCTTCCAGCGCCCCGATCGGCAATTCGCCCGATCCGTGGTACACGATCTTGCCCGCCCCGACGCAGGCGATCGACCCGACGCTGCGCGAAAGCACCCCGATGTCGTGGCTCACCACCACCGCGGTGCGGTCCTGGCAGCATTTTTCCAGCACCCCGAACACCACGCCCTGGGCGCGGGCATCCGCGTTGGCGGTGGGCTCGTCCAAGAGAAGCAGGTCGGGTTCGCGCACCAGAGCCCGGGCCACCAGCCCCAACTGGAGCTGTCCTCCCGAAAGCTCGGACAATTTCCGGGATTCCAGGTCCCCGACCCCCAGGGTGGACATCCAGCTGCGGGAGCGTTCGAGCTCCTCGGGCGTGGGCGATCCTCCGGGTGGCTGCAGCCCCAGGAACCCCGACAGGACGAGGTCCAGCAAGGTTCCCGGAAGATCGCGGTCCAGCGAAAGGGTCTGCGGAACGTATCCGATGCGGGGGCGCGCCAATCGCGGCGAAGTTCCCAGAACGCTCACCCTCCCCTGGAGAGGCGGGATCAAGCCCAGAAGAAGCCTCAGCACGGTGCTTTTGCCCGCCCCGTTGGGACCGATCAATCCCAGGATGCCGCCCCGCGGCAGCACCAGATCGACATCGCGCAGCACGACGCGTCCGCGATACCCCGCGCTCACGCCCTCGAACTGGAATGCCGCCGTCAAAGCCGCTCCGCCATCGCCTTGGCGCAAAAAAGGAACAGGGAGTCGTAGGGCGCGTCGCCCAGGAGATCCACCTGGACGATGCCCACCCCCAGTTCCTTGGCGACCTGGTCGGCGGTGCGTCGGGAATATTCCGGTTGGACGAACACGGCTCGGACTCCGTGGGCCTTGGCGGCCTTGCGCGCCTCCCAGAGCGCCACCGGCGTCAGTTCCTGGCCATGCGATTCCAGGGCCTTCTGGACCAGCCCGTAGTCGCGCGCCAGGTAGCCGAGTCCGGGGTGGTTCACGAGGAACGTCTTTCCTGAATACGGAGCGAACAGTCCACGCACCGCAGTATCCAATTCCAGGAGCTTGGCATGCACAAGGGGGAGGTGGCGATCGACGCGTTCCCGCAGATCGGGCCGCGCCTGGAACACTCCTGCAGCCACGAAATCGGCCATGCGATCCATCGCTCGGGGCGACGACCAGACGTGCGGATCGCTTTCTTCGATGGAATGGCCCTTTCCGCGACCATGGCGATGTTCTTGCGCATGCAGGTCCAGGGCTCCTCGGGCGTCCACCAGCTCCAGGCCGGGGATGGTCGAACGGAATCGGGGAATCCAAGCCTCCTCGAAGGCGAGTCCGCTGCGGATGTAGACGGTCGCCGCTTCCAGACGCTGCATGTCGGAAGGCTTTGGTTCCCAGGAATGAGCCGACGCACCAGGAGGAACAAGGGCATCCGGAGTGCATGGGTTTCCCACGATCTCGCAACCCAGCCAGGCCACCGGATAGGTCGCCGCCACGATCCGGACGCCGTCGCTACCGGTTTTCGCCGCTTGGGCGGAGGCCTTCCCGGCCGGCGAAGCGTTGTCGGAATCCGTTTTCCCGGAGTCCTTGCACCCCCAAAACGCCAGAACCAGGGAGGAAGCGAGCAAGGCGAAGGTTTTTGTCTGCTTGGTGTTCATATGGATGGAACGGAAAATAGGAAAGGGCCCGGTTGCGCTCCGGGACCCACTTTCCCACCGCTTGGACATCGAGGAGGTGCCAAGGGCATTGCATGGATGGTACCACACGCCAACACTTTTTTCAGCAACCCTCATCCAATGCGGGCAAACAAGGGTCCACCGTGTTAAAATGGAATCATGGACAAGTACGTCATTTTTGGGCCCCAAGGTTCGGGAAAAGGCACGCAAAGCGAACTGCTGTGCAAGAACTACGGGTTCGTCCACATCAGCCTGGGCGACATTTTCCGGTGGCAGATGGCCAACCACACCAAACTGGCGGCGCGGATCACGCGCATCATGAACCAGGGGCTCCTGGTTCCCGACGAGATCGTGGAAGAAGTGGTCCACGCCCGCCTGGAAGAACACGACTGGAACTGGGGCTTCGTGCTGGACGGATTCCCCCGTACCCGTCCGCAGGCGGAATTCCTGTTCGAAAACTGGAACCTGGACGCGGTGATCTACCTGGACGTGCCCGACGACGTCGTGGAGGAACGCGTCATGAAGCGGGCCGCGACCCTGCAGGACGCCGGACCTTCGTTCACCAAGCGACTGGACGACACCCCCGAAGTCCTGCGGGTCCGCCTGAGGGAATACCACGAGAAGACCAAGCCCCTGATCGAGCTCTACGAGGAAAAGCGCATGCTGCGCCGGGTCGATGCGACACAACCTGTCGAAGCGGTGTTCGAAGACATCATCGACCTGCTCAAGCTCGCCAAACCCAGCACCTTCGCCTGAAATGTCGCAGTTCGACCTGATCTGGCAGGAGATCCAGCGGTATTTCCGCACCCACCAGCCCGAGGCCTCCGACTTCTACATCGCCATCGGCGTCGGCATCGTGATCCTGGTTGTCGTCACCATCCTGGCCATGCGCAAAGGCGACTCCGTCGACGTGCGGTCCCGCTGGATCCTGGTCGCCCTGGAGCCCGGAAGCCGGACCGATTCGATCGTCGAGGCGTTCCGCAAGAAGTCCTGGGACGTGCAGATCCTGCCCGAATCCGCGGGGCTGGGCGAATTCCTGGCCGGGTTCAACCCCTCGCTCCTGCTGGTGGACCAAGGGAAGTACGGCAACGAACTGACCCGCCTGGAATCGACCGAGGCGAAGGTCGCGTCCACCCCCATCCTGTTCCTGGACGCCCGCCAGGTGGACCGTACCGTGGTGCCGATGCGCGCCTGGTTGCCCCGCAACGCCAAGATCAAGCTGATCCTGGAAAAGGCCGACAAGCTGATCAAGGCCCGCCCCGGCCTGCAGCAATTGTCGCGCAAAGCCGAGGTCGAAGGCCCCCTGAGCGCAGGGACCCTGCTCGAACTGCTTTATTTCCAGGCGAATACCCAGCGCACCGGAAGGGTGGAAGTCTCGGATGGCCACCATTCGGGCTGGATCTGGATCCAGAAAGGCGAGGTCCGCCACGCCATCGTGGGCCGGGCCGAATCGGTCGAGGCCCTGCACGTGCTGCTGGATCTCCCGCGCGGGAAATTCTCGTTCGTGGCCGATGTTCCGTCGCCAAAGACGACCATCAAGGAGCCCACAGTGTTTCTTTTGCATGAATACGCAAGGCAAAAGGACGAACGTGGCAAGATGGCTGGGGATTGACTGGGGTGGACGAAGGGTGGGCGTGGCGCTTTCCGACCAGGAAGGACGCATGGCCTACGGCTACTGCACGATCGACGTCGCGAAACAGGATCCGGTCACGGAGATCGCGCGGATCTGCGACGACGAGGATGTGAAGAACATCGTTCTGGGGCTCCCCTTGCGGTCGGACAACGACCAGGAGTCCGAGACGGCGAAATCCGTCCGGGCCTTCGCCGAAAGCCTGGGCGCCAAGGCAAGGATTCCCATCCACTTCGAGGACGAACGCTTCACGAGCTTCGCCGCCGAGCAGGACCTCAAGGCCGCCGGCTGGAAGCCCGGCAAGGACTCCAAGGCGTTGGTCGACAAGGCCGCCGCCAAGGTGCTGCTGCAGGACTTCCTGGACAAGCTCCCCCGCGAGGCCGCTCCGTGACCATCTCCACCCGCGGATGGCTCCGCTTGGCGATCCCCGCCGAGTGGGATGCCGTCGGCGAGGGGATCTGGACCACCCCCCACGGCGGCCATTTGTCGGTTTCCGACGTGCTTCGCGCCCGAGAGGAGATTTCTCCCGAAACCGCGGTGGAGTCCCACGAGACCTGGTGCGACGCCCACCATCTGAATTCCCAGCAGCTTCGGATGGAGCAGTTCCCCAACGGACTTTGCGTCCTGCGCAGTTTCGGAGAGACCCGCTCCGACGAATTCCTGATGGTCGCGCACCTGTGGCACCGCACCCGCCTGTCGCTCCTGGTGTTCCGGGCCCCGCTGGAAAAGCTGTCCGACCACGACCTCGCCGACATCCTCAACGCCATCCTCGAGGCCAAGCCTCTGGAAGGAGCCGACCCATGATCCTGCGCCTGGCCGCCGCGAGCGTCGCCACCACGCCGCTCGACTTTTCCGGCAACTTGTCGCTGTGCCTGGAGGCCGTGTTCAAGGCGCGTTCGGCGGGAGCGCAGATCGTGGTGCTCCCCGAGCTGTGCCTGTCCGGTTACGGCTGCGAGGACATGTTCCTGTCGTCGTGGGTGAGCGAACGGGCCATGAAGTCGTTGACGGAAATCGCCCTGCGCGTGCCCGACGGCATCCTGGTGGCCTGCGGGATTCCTTTGCGTCTGCGCGGACGCGTCTACAACGCCGCCGCCCTGGTGGGCAACGGATCCGTGCACGGCATCGCCTGCAAACGGCATCTGGCCCGCGAGGGCATCCACTACGAACCTCGCTGGTTCACCCCGTGGAAGCCGGGATCGGTGGAGATCCACCCCGACCTGGACTGCCCGGTGGGCGACCAGATCTTCGAGTGGGCCGGAATCCGGATCGGGTTCGAGATCTGCGAAGACGCCTGGGCCGCCGGGCGGCCGGGACTGGATCTGGCGGCCGGAAGCTGCGACATCATTCTATCCCCCAGCGCTTCGCACTTCGCGCTGGGCAAGGACGAGCTGCGCGCACGGCTTGTGGCCGACGGCTCCCGTTCGCTGGGCGTGGCCTTCGCTTGGGCCAACCTGTCCGGCAACGAATCCGGCCGCGTGATCTACGACGCATCGTGCCGGATCGCATCCTGCGGACGGATCCTGTCCGAAGGCCCCCGGATCCCGTTCGCTCCGGTGACCCTGGCCACCGCCGATGTGGACATCGAGGAGATCCGCACCCACCGCGCGACCAGCGGACACCCCATCGACAGGGTTCCGCCGTCGCTCACCACCCTGGACCTTCCCGCTCCCGAATCGATCGCGGTCGCCCGCTGCACAGGGAACTTGCCGGCCCTGGATTCCAATACCGAGTTCGCCCGCGCCACGGCGCTCGGGCTGTGGGACTACCTGCGCAAATCGCGCTCGTCGGGGTTCGTGCTGTCGCTGTCCGGCGGCGCCGATTCGGCCGCCTGCGCGGTCCTGGTGCACCTGGCCTGCCGCTGGGCGCTGGAAGAACTGGGCGAGATCGAGGTGCGACGTATCCTGTCGTGGATCGACCTGCCATCCGGCGCGCTCGACGCCACCTCGCTCGCCAAGGCGCTCCTGGTCTGCGCGTACCAGTCCACCCGCAATTCCGGCGAAGTGACGTTGGAAGCTGCCCGTGCCGTCGCCGCAGGGACCGGCGCCGAATTCCATTCCTGGGATGTGGATTCGCTGGTGGAAGGCTACCGGTCCATCGCAGAGACCGCGCTGGGACGGAAATTGACTTGGGAGAAGGACGACATCCCGCTGCAGAACATCCAGGCGCGCGTGCGCGCCCCGAGCGTGTGGATGCTGGCCAACGCCACCAACCGCTTGTTGATCACGACCTCCAACCGCTCGGAAATGGCCGTGGGCTACGCCACCATGGACGGCGACACGGCGGGCTCCATCTCGCCTCTGGCGGGCATCGACAAATATTTCCTGTTGGGGTGGCTGGCCACCCTGGAAGCCCAAGGCGTGGCCGAGGTTCCTCCGATGCCGTTCTTGCGATGCATCACGGCCCAGGCCCCCACCGCCGAGCTGCGGCCCCGCACGGACGGCGAAGCCGAACAAACCGACGAAGCCGACCTGATGCCCTACCCGTTGCTGTCGCGCCTGGAAGCCCTGGGCATCCGCGACCGCAAATCGCCATCGCAATGCCTTCGGGAATTGTCAACCGAAGAGCCGTGGGCATCCGACCCGCGGCTGAAGTCCTGGATCGCGAGATTCTTCCGTCTATGGACCCGCAACCAATGGAAGCGCGAGCGTTACGCCCCCAGCTTCCATCTGGACCGCCACAACCTGGACCCGCGCTCGGGGACGCGGTTCCCCATCCTGTCGGGAGGGTTCGAGGAGGAACTGCGGGAGATGCTGGAAGGGTGACCGCATGAAGCGACTCTTGCAGATCGGGAATCCGATTCCCTGATTGCAAAATTCGTGATCAAGGCATCCGCGCCCCTCCACAGTTCGCAGTTCGACGCTCCACCCGTCGGAACAGTGTCAGACCTTTTCCGATGCGGAAAACAACCCGGCCATCCGAGCGAAGTTGTGGACGGAAAACGTCTCGCCTTCCCACTCCAGGTCGCCCGCGTAGACCACATGGCCTTTGGCCACCCCCGACACCTTCTGGAAATACCTGAGCCCTTTGGCGAAATCCGCGTGCCACGATTCCGACGATTTGATCTCGATGGGCAGAGGCCCTTCGGGCCGATCCAACACCAGATCGACTTCGTTCCCCACATGGTCGCGGAAATAGTAGAGAGATGGATCCTTGCCCGCATTGGTTCGCGCCTTGAGCGCCTCCACCACCGCCAGGTTTTCGAACAGTCCCCCGAACACGGGATCGCGCAGCAGTTGCGCGGGCGTTTCGATCCCCAACAATGCCGCCACCAACCCCGGTTCGGTGAAGTACAGCTTTGGCGCCTTCACCAGTCGCTTCCCGAAGTTCCGGAAATACGGCTGCAAGCGAAAGAGGATGAACGACGATTCCAGCACCGAGATCCAATCCTGCACCGTGACATGCGCCACGCCCACTTCGTTGGCGAGCGCCGAAGCGTTGACGATCTGTCCCGTCCGCGAGGCCAGCAATTTCAGGAACGTCTCGAAGCGTCGCAAGTCGCGGATTTGCAGAATCTGTCGCAGATCGCGCTCGATGTAGGTCTGCAGGTAGTTGCGGTGCGCTCTCGACGGTTCCTGGTTCTCGCTGTGGATCGCCGGAAGGAACCCATGGAACAACCATTCCTCGCGGGAATGCGCACCGGTCAGTCGCGACGCCTCGGCGATGGTGAACGGCAACAAGGTCAACAGAGCCGTGCGCCCCGCCAGGGATTGCGAAATGGCCGACCGCAGATGGAACTGGTTCGAACCCGTCAGCACGAAACGGCCCGGTGTCCGGTCCTGGTCCACCAGCGCCTGGATGTACGAGAGCAAATCGGGAACCCGTTGGATCTCGTCCAAGATCACCGGCGCCGAAAAACGCTTCAAGAACGCCCGTGGGTCGTCCTGCGCCAATGCGCGAAGATCGGGTTCTTCCAAATTCACATAGGTGTGCTCCGGACACACCGCCTTCGCGAGAGTCGTTTTCCCCGATTGCCTTGGCCCCGTCAACGTCACCACAGGGTACTGACGCAGCAACAGCTCGAATTCAGGCTGGATCTGGCGTTGAATCACAGCACGAATTTACAAATTGAAGATTAAATGTTCAATCTGTAAAATATTCTGATTTGAGGAGCAAGTGCAGGAGATACTGGAGGAGTAACTGGGAAAAGGTATCCTTAGGATTCCTCAGACCCTTCCTCGGGAGAGCCACCATGTCTCGCGCCATCCTTTTGCCCCTTTTCGCCGCGACAGCCGTCGTCGCTGGAGTCCCTGTCACCTTTAGCCAGGGTTCACCCGCCAAGGCCGACGAAGTCAACAAGAACTTCAACTACCTCGACAGCGCGGTTGGCAAAAAGGCGAGCCAAGCCTCGCTGGATGCGGTGGCCGAAGCCCTGAAGAGCAAAGCGGACGCCTCGGCGCTTTCCGGCAAGGCCGACCAGTCGAAACTGGATGATCTGGCCAAGACCGTCGCGACAAAGGCAGACACGGGCAAACTGCGCGAGTTGTCGAATGCCTTGGCGGGCAAAGCCAACCAGGTCTACATCGACACCGCTTTGAAGCGCCGCGCCGATACCACTTGGGTGAAAGACAGGATCAACGTCGCCCAAACCGGAAGCGGAGCCCTGCTCACGAAGAATAATCTGTCGGAGCTGAAAGGAAGCGCTGCTACGGTGCGCGAGAATCTGGGGCTGGGAGCGCTGGCGACCAAGAGCTCACTAAGCGCAAGCGACGTGGGGGCGCTGGACTTCGCGACAGCCTCAAAAGCTTTCCTTTCCAGCAACAAAGGAATCGGAACTGGCGAGTTCCACTTCACAGCCGGAAATGACACTTCGGAATACACTGATCCAGATCCGACAGTTCACAGAGATGCCAAGTTTGGAGGAAAAGGAATTGCCACAATGGGACTGCATGTACAAGGAGACCTCACCTTGCCCTACTATCCCCATGCAGCCAGTCCCGATGGCATAGGCAATACGATACTGATTGGGAAGACGGAAGACCTTAATCCAGGATCCGGGGGTTATGAACTCGCGATTGCACTTCCAAAGAGCGCATCGCATTGGCCTTTCGCGATTTACAAAGGAGGATCCCAATTATTCCAAGTTGACAACATGGGCAATACAACAGTTGCCGGCAGCATTACCTCAACAGCTGGAAACTGGCACGTCCCCGACTACGTGTTTGAGCCCGACTACAAGCTCATGCCGCTTGCGGAGGTCGAGGCCTTCACCAAGGCCAACAAGCACCTGCCCGAAGTCCCCAGCGCCGCCGAAATCGAGAAGAGCGGCTTGGATCTCGCCAAGATGAACCTGCTCCTGCTCAAGAAGGTGGAAGAACTCACCCTCCACACGATCGAGCTGGAGAAGCGTTTGAAGGCCGTCGAAGCCAAGGACTGATTCCAGGAAGTCCAGGTCGGAGCGTTGGACATCCGATCAGCGGCGAGAAATTCGGACAACAGATCTCTGAAGTCCTGATCCACGGGAGCCATCGGGCTGATCCTTTCGAGTCCATCCAAGACACAGGGACATCAGGAAATTCACTTCTTCCATGGGCTGCAGCACAGGCGTTTCCGAATCGGCGGGACGCCGTCGTTCGACCGAAATGACGCGCATGGGCTCCATGACTACAATCTACCCTATCGGAGCGGCATGATCCGGTCCATCGCGGTACGTTTGCCTGTTCGCGCCAGAAAACGGTATCCTTGGAATCGACGACGCCGGAATCCGTGAACCGGTTCCGGTTCCCTGGCCACCAATCCAGGGATGTTCGTCGATGCCATCCGCGCCAAGGAATTCCCATGAAATCGCTTCTACTGCCCGGCATCCTCGGATTCTGTCTGCTCCAGGCCTGCGCAGGGACATCTCCGGCGTGCCGCTTGGCGGCCAAAGGCGATCTTCCCTGCCAGAACCTGAACGGCGAAGCCTTCCAAGCCTGCCAAGTGGAAGTCCGTCGCGCCCGCATGACCTGCCAGACCGAACAGATGCACAAGACGCCCGACACGACGGGATTCTACCGGACCAGCATGCGCTGAACCGCACCCCCCCTTTTTGACGGGATTCGTCAGTACAGCAGGAACGGCTCCCTGCGTTCCAGCCAGGCTTCTTCGTCGGCCTCCCAGGCGGCGGCCAACTGCCACGGGGATTTGCCCGCTTCCAGCATTTCGCGCCAGCGGGAATGGCCCGCCAGGATGTCGATCGGCAGCTTGATCGCTTCGTATTCGTAGGGCGGCGCCTTCCATCCGAACGCATCGGGCAGGTTCCGCGGATCCAGCGGATCGATCGCGACAGGCTCGGCCAACGCGCCCTGCTTTCGCATGGCCCACATCGCGGCGATCCCCGTCAGCACCGGACAAAACGCGTCGGGATCGAAGACGTGGATCTGTACGCCCCCGCACAACCGCCCCACCCCCTTGTGGAAGGTGGGCTGGAACCCCTGCTCCCGGAAGACCACGCCCGGAAGGTCCAGCGAATCGAGATCCACCTTGAGCTTGGCGGCATCGATCCACGGCGCCCCGAAGATCTCGAACGGACGCGTGGTGCCGCGGCCTTCGCTCGCGGTGCAGGCCTCCAGCAGGCACATCCCGGGATACACGCGCGCGGTGTCGGGCGTGGGCATGTTGGGGCTGGGCAGCACCCACGGGAGGTCGGTGTCTTCCCAGAGCATGTCGCGGGTCCAGCCGTCCATGCGCAGCACGTGCAACTTCAGGCCAGGGTATTTCTCCGCGACAAGAAGTGTCGCCATCTCGCCCATGGTCAGGCCGTGGCGCACCGGCACCGTGTGCAGTCCCACGAACGACTTGTAGTCCTCGTCCAGCGTGGGGCCTTCCACCAACGCGCCGCCCAGCGGATTGGGGCGGTCCAGCACCACCACCGCGATCCCTTTTTCCCAGGCGGCTTCCATGCAAAGCAGCATGGTCCAGATGAAGGTGTAATAGCGGGCGCCCACGTCCTGCAGGTCGATCAGCAGACAATCCAATCCCTCCAGCATCGCGGCGGTGGGCTTGCGAACCTTGCCGTACAGCGAATGGACCGGAACACCCCAACGCGGATCGGCGGCCCCTTCCCACTCGATCATGTTGTCCTGGGTGTGCCCCAGGATCCCGTGCTGCGGCCCGAACAAGGACACGAGATTCCACGGCGAACCGGGACGGCGCAACACGTCGGCCAAGTGGGTGAAATCGCTCAGGATGGACGCGGGATGCACGACCGCTCCGAGGCGCGCGCCCTTGAGCGAGGCGGGCCAGAGGTCGGACAGGTGGCTGTGCGGAAGGATGACGGTGGCCATGCGCCGGAAGATAGGTTCCGTGAGGCGTGGATCGGCTCTGGAGGCACGTCGGCCTCGACCCGGCAATCATTCTTGAATATTTCCAGGTAGACTGGCGATTTTCGAGGATGATCGATCCGACTTCCTCCATCCAAGATGGTGTGGGAGTCTATTTTTCCCCGAACCCTGGAGTGTTCGCGTTGTCGCGACAGGGCCACTCAACCCAATACGTGCGGAGGAAGTCATGGCTGGATCGTTGAACAAGGTGATGCTGATCGGAAATCTGGGCGCCGATCCCGAAGTCCGAGCCACCCCCAACGGAGCCCAGGTCGCGAACTTCCGCGTCGCCTGCACCGAAACCTGGAAGGACCAGAGCGGGCAGCGCCAGGAACGCACCGAATGGGTGACCATCGTCGCTTGGCGCCAGCAGGCGGAAATCGCCCAGAAGTACCTGCGCAAGGGCTCCAAGGTGTACGTGGAAGGCAAGCTCCAGACCCGCACCTGGGAAGACAAGAACGGCGGCGGCAAGCGCTACGCCACCGAAGTGTTGTGCGACCGCTTCATGATGCTCGACGGACGCCCCGGCGCCGGCGAAGGCGGCTACGAAGGCGGCGGATCCAGCTACGGCGGAGGCAGCTCGTACTCCAACCCCGGTTCGCGCGGCGGCAGCGCACGACCTGCGGCAGGCGGCGGCGACGAGTATCCCGACTACGCGCCCTCTGCCCCATCGGCCGGCGGAGACGACGACCTCCCCTTCTAAACCGGCTGCGGCGGGCGATACTCGCGCCCCCTCACCTCGCCGTACCGGCGCGTACGGCTTCGGATCGGGGGTGCTTCGTCTCATCCCGCCTCGCTCGGTTTAAAACCGGGGTTCTGGCCGGGTTTGGGCGG
>JAKPQQ010000044.1 GCA_029557215.1 Fibrobacterota bacterium
AAACCTGGTGTCGGCGGTGCCGAACGCGGGGCCACGCTGCCCGCCTGCGTGGTCGACGCGGGGCCGGTGGGCAAAGGGGTAGGGAAAAAACCTGTCGGGACCGTCGCCGCGCGAAGAGGCGGCATGGCGGGGGTGGATCCCGCGACCCAGGCGCTGAAGAAGATCTGGGACGCGATGGGGATCGAAAGCGTGCGACAGATTCTGCTGCAGCGTCGCAAGCCCGCCGGCGAAGGCGTGACGGTGGCCGTGATCGACGCGCCGTTCGCGCGCGAGCACAGGGTCCTGCGGGATGCGCAGATCGGCGACAGTTGGGATTTCGTGAGGGATTCGCCTGATCCGTGGGATTCGTTGAAATACGGTCGGTTCCAGGACATCCACGGGGCGGCCGTGGCGGGGGTGATCGCTTCGCGTTGGGAAGGCCTGCCAGGGATCGCCCCCTATGCGCGGTTCCTGCTGTACCGGGCCGAAGACGAACAGATCGAATCGACCGTGGAAGAAGACAACCTGGCCGCGGCGATCGTGCGCGCCGTCGACAACGGCGCGAACATCATCACCACCTCGCTTGGGTACAGGTTCCTCGATGCCAACAACACCCTGACGATGCATCCTTGGACGGACTACGACGGCAAGTCGCTGGTGGCCACCAGGGCGGCGACCGCCGCGGCCAGGCGCGATGTGCTGGTGCTTGTGGCCGCAGGCAACGAAGGCGGAATGGGTGGCCGTTCGATCGGATCGCCGGCCGATGCGGATTCCGTCCTGGTCGTGGGAGGGATCAGCGAGTCCGGCGAAGCCTGCTGGTTTTCAAGCTGGGGGCCCACCGCCGACGGCAGGCCCAAGCCCGATGTCGCGGCGTTCGGCTGCGATGTGCCCATCGCCGCTAGGGGCGGGATCGACGAAATCGAATTGAACGGCAGCGGGACATCCTTCGCCACTCCGCTGGTGGCGGGGCTTGCGGCGCTGGCCTGGCAGTTGGAGCCGGGAGTGTCGGCGGCGCAACTGCGAGGCCAGATCCAGGCTTCGGCCCGGTTGGGGGCATCCGCATCGGGTGGGACTCGCGATTCCATCCGCGGCTACGGACTTCCTGATCTGCGTCGGATCTTCCCTGACTTGTCTCGCGCCCGCATGTTGTCGCTTCCAACCTCCTGGCGACCGGATCGGGAACCGTTGGTGTTCCA
>JAKPQQ010000066.1 GCA_029557215.1 Fibrobacterota bacterium
CGACCGCCGCGACCTCCAGCAGGTACCTGGGGATCGAAGGCCGCCTGAAATCGACCACCATGGGCGGCTGGAACCTTTCCATTTCCGACTTCAAGGCCAAGCGCGTCTCGCGCGGACGCTACACCTGGGTGGAATCCACCACCGTGGCGCAGAAGAACATGGTCAAGGCGCTGGACATCCGGCTTCTGGTGAAGGCCCGCCGGACCACCGAAGAAGCCAGCCCCGGCCCGTTCGACGCGACCGCCCTGGGCCAATCGGGCCTGGTCTTCGCACCGACCGGCGCCGACGAAAAACGAAGCTACGTCCTCTTCCAACGCATCGTACCGGTGGTGAACAATGGAATCTGAACCCAAGGAATCCAGGATGCCGCGCCGCGGCGTGGCCATGATCGTGGTGCTTTCCATGATCGTCTTCTTCAGCATGCTCGGGTACATGGGCATCGAGATGGCGGGACGCGACACGCAGGTCGCGGGGACCTATCTGGACATCACCTCGCGCGACGTCGCCAACCGATCGGCTTTGCAACTGGGCTTGGCGCGCCTGAACGCCGACGCCAACCGCACCGCGGCGCAACTCCAGCAGTTCGTCGCCGATTCGTCCAAACCGCTCGCGAACACGCACCGGTTCCTGAACCTGGCGCAGCCCACCTGCAGCCTGCAGGTGGAGGACCCCGGGTTCCACGCGCTCGGAACCGAGGGCGACCAGAGCGCCGTGAAGGTCCAGGTGCTTTCCGCCGATCTCGGTTCCAGCGTGTCGGGAAGCGGAAGCGGCGACGGAATCCGTCTGACCCTCCTGGTGACCGGCCGCGGCCGCAACGGAGACGTCGCATCCAGCATCTCCAGCTACCAGATCTACGGGCTGGACGTCCCCGCGTCGTCGGCCGGAGCGCCCACCCTGGACAACGCGATCTACGTCAACGGAAGCCTCCCCAACACCAACGTGGGCAACCAGGTGACCGGCAACATGTACGTGGCCGGCAGCGTCCTGCTCAACGGCCCCGCCAGCATCGCGGTGTCCGGCAAGCTGCGCGTGAACGGAAGCTTCACGAGCAACGCCCCCGTGACCGCGGCCGAAAACGCCGTGATCGGCGGCGACCTCTACACGAACGCTTCGGCTCCCATGACCTTCCAGAAGAACCTCGTGATCAAGGGCGGATTCCAGGCCATGAACGCGAACCTCGTGGTGGCCGGCAACGTGGAGGTGCAATCCACGCCGGCCGTCGCGGGCAGCTGGAACTCCACCGCATCGCTGCTGGTGGGCGGACAGTACTGGGAAAAGGCGATGTGCCACGAGTTCGGAGGCAGGGTCCGGATCCTGGGCGACGCGTTCTTCGACAACTGCCTGATGGTCAACACCTCGGGCGTGGTCGACACGTTCTCCAACCTCTACATCGCCCGCAACGGGGGAACCTCCACCAGCGACCTCAAGGGAGGCACGTTCCTGATCCGGGGCGACCTGGGTTCGTGGGCCACCGGAGGCAAGTTCCAGAACCAGTCCGGAGCCCCCACCACCATCACCGGAAACCTTCTGCTCAAGCAGCCGCTGGACATCGGCGGACAGATCAACGTGCCTTCGGGCGCGATCCAGCTGTGGGCGGGAATCGCCGACATCCGCATGAACTCGCCCAGCGCGCTCAACGGCGGGACGTCCACCTACCTGAAGGCCACCAACCAGCGAGGGAACTTCTCGGGCGGTGTCACGCTCAACGGCCCGCTCACCACGGCCGGCACGCTCGACGCGGGGTTTTCCAACACCACCGGAAATCCGCGCTGGTCGATCGCCGCGGGCGCGGCGAGCAAAACCTGGCTGTACGAGAACGGCTCGGCGTTTTCTTCCGTCGCCCAGGATCCCCGCCTCCAGAACGCTTCCAACAACAACGCCAGCGGGTTCCGGAGCACCGGCACCCTTCCCGTGCCGTCCGACCTGTTCACCGCCCCGGTTCCCGTCGCGGCCACGGCCTACGCTGCGAATCCCTTCACCGCGGAAGATCTGGACCTCGATCCGTCCAAGTCCTGGAACCAGGTCTACACGGTCGATTCCAGCAAGCTCAAGGCGATCTGGATCGATCTCACCGACGCGGCGATCGCGGCGGCGGGGGCCGCCGGGTCGAACTGGACGATTTCCGACTGGAACAAGATCTACAACAAGTACAAGCGCGCCGACGGATGGCTGATCGCCCGGTTCCCCGGCACCTGCAACATGGGGAACCTGAACGCTCCCGGAGGCACCTTCGCGGGCAAGGCGATCTGGATCGTGGAGAAATCCATCAACGTCAACGGCAACTGGCCCGGAACCACCTCCAGCTCCGACATCCAGATGATCTACGTGCGCGGCGCGGCGAGCCTGGGCGCGTTCGGCTCCCCGAGCAGCTTCAACGGGTACATCCACTTCGAGAACCCCTTCACGGGCCAGATGATGTGGGGGTACGGAACCAGCACCGTGACCTTGACCGGCGCGCTCCACCTGAAGGGCTCGCCCACCAACCTCACGGGCAACGGCGGCAACACCCTCAGGGTGGTGGGAAGCCAATCCGTGATGGACCAGCTCCAGGCGGCCGTTCCCGGCCTTCTGGGAGCGCCCAGCCCGGGTTGGACGGCTCCGGCGGAAAACCCCACGGCGCCCGCTCCGATCGTGTACCCGGTCGCCGCCAGCACCAACAGGATCGTGGTGCGCCAACCCGTCCTGCGGTTCAACCCCTGGGGATTCTACCGCTAGACCCCGGGGCCTTCCTCCGCTCCGGCGCGTTCCAGGACGCGACGGATTCCGGCGAGCAGTTCGGCCATGAGGGGCAGCGATGCCCCCGCCGCCAGGCCGCGTCGCAGCGGCTCGGCCACGATCGCCGACACCTCCACGGGGCGGTGCAGCAGGAAATCCACCAGCATGGAAGGACGGTAGGCGCCCATCCCCCGGGTCTGCGACAGATTCTGTTCGGGGGCCCTCGGATCCAGGCGCACCCCGCAGGCTTCGGATGCGGAAAGGACCTCCCGCATCAGGCCTCGGGCGAACGCCTCGCGGTCCGGATCGGCCAGGATCGCGTCGGTGGCCACGCCTCCGTAGTAGAGCGAAAGACCGGAAAACGGCACGTTCCACACGAGCTTGCCCCACTTCACCTTCGCGCCGTCGGACGGATTCTGACACTTCACGCCTGCGCGCGCGAACCGTTCCGACAGCTCGGCGCACACCGCCGCGATCCCGTCGCGGTTCTCCGCGAAATACGGGGCCACGGCCAGTCCGCCCGCCGCGAAGTGCCTGACCACGCCCGGTTCCCCGCGTTCGGCGCAGATGAACGCGGCTCCGGCGGCCACCCGGGCCTCGCCCACCGCCTTGGCGCAGATTTCCTCGTGCCCCAGGCCGTTCATGAGGCACACGGCCACGCCGCGATCGCCCAGGACCTTCGGGAGCATGTCGGCCAGAAGCGGCGACTGCGCCGACTTGAAGCCCAGGATCGCCACGTCGCACACGGGCATGTCGTCCACCGAACGGTGGGCGGACACGGGGCCCGACCAGTTTCCGTCCACGCTCTCGATGCGCAGTCCACGCTCGCGCACCGCGTCGTATTCGCTGCGGTACAGGAAATGGACATCCTCGCCGGCGGCGGCGAGGCGTCCGCCGTAGTATCCGCCCACGGCCCCGGCTCCCAGGACCGCGATCCTCACTTCATGTTCTTCCGCTGGCCGGTCCAGATCCCGAACCCCAGGAACGCTCCCGCCGTCAGCACGATCAGCGGGACGGGCTTCTGGTCCGCCAGAAATTGCCTGAGGATGCGTTCCGACCAGTAGGCCAGCGACGCGTACCCCACGGTGAACACCACCACGTAGAACAGGGTGCGCAACAGGAAATGCCACTTGCCGGCCAACCGGGCGAAGAACCCGTTGACGGGTCCCGACACCACCACCACGAAGCTGGTGGCCATGGCGTAGGAGATCTCGCGCACGTGTCCCTGGGCGAACGCCCCCAGCCGGTCGATCTGGAGGGAATGGATCCAATCCATGGTCTACGCGTCTCCGAAGCTGCTTGCGACCTCGTCGACCGAGGTGGGATCGAAATCGGGATTGCCCAGCTGGAGCATCCACATGTCCAGCGCCCCGCCCTCGAGCTCGCCCAGGGCGTGCTCGCTGAACGAGCGCCAGGTCTCCCAGTCGCGCACCTTGTCGCCGTCCTTGGCCGCCACCGCCTTGCGCACGTGGGAGCGCGCGTAGCGGATGTTCTGTTCCAGCCAGGCCGCCACGACCGCCTTGCGGGTCTTGAGATCGATGTCGATGTCCGGTGTGGAAGAATTCATGTTCCTCGTCAAATAGTAGAAGATGTTTCCCGATCGAAGGCTAGATCAGCTTCAGGCGCTCCTCGGGCGACAAGAGCGAGATCAGGCGCACGGCCAGATGGTTGTTCACGACCACGACTTCGCCCTTGGCCATGTGGCGTCGGTTGACCACGATGTCCACCGCCTCGCCGGCCAGGCGGTCGAGCTGGATCACCTGGTCGGGCTCCAGCTTCAAAAGCTCTTCCAGAGGCATCTTGGTGCCGCCCAGATGCAGATGGACGGGCACCCGGATGTCCTGCAACTGCTCCAGGTCGAGCGACCTTCTCGCCGATTTCCGGTACTGGACCTCCAACCTATCCTCCCCGTCGGCGGACAAGTGGTGTCCGCACGTTTCCTATTATACCCTGCTGCCATGACAAATGCCGTACCCGGAACACCGGGATCTCTTTCCATCAGGCACCTCCCGGGTCTGCGCAACGTCCCCCGGGAGGACATCCTCGCCATACTGGACACAGCCCAGGCCTTCCGCGAAGGTCTGGACCGCCGCGAAGCCTTTCCCAAAAGCCTTTCCGGCGTGTCGGTGGTGAACCTGTTCTTCGAGAACAGCACCCGCACCCGGCTTTCGTTCGAAACCGCCCAGAAGAAGCTGGGCGCCAGTCCCATGAACTTCACCGCGTCGGGTTCGAGCACGTCCAAAGGGGAAACCCTGCGCGACACGGCCCGCAACATCGAGTCGCTGGGGGCCGACGTGTTCGTGGTCCGCCATTCCAGCGCCGGCGTGCCTCAATTTTTGGCCGAGCACACCAAGGCCGTGGTGGTCAACGCCGGGGACGGCGCCTG
>JAKPQQ010000075.1 GCA_029557215.1 Fibrobacterota bacterium
GCAGTATTCCTGGCCCATCGTCAGCGATTCGGTGCTCGTCGGCGGCCAGAAGGTCCCGGTGGCGCGCCTGGCCGCGTTCGTGTCCACCCTCCCCCGCCCCGAGGAGCGCCGCTTCTCGGCGCGATTCGCCGACGGCGCCCTGCGCATCACGCTCGAGGAGCAATCGCAGGTGCGCGTGTCCACACCCGATGGACGGATCCTGTCCGTCGTCGAAGCGCCAACGGGAGCATCGCGCATCGCGCTGCCGCGAGGCCAACGCGGCATCCTTGTCGTGACCGCAGGGAACCGCACCATCCGCGTTCCGGCGCCTTGAAGGCTGATTCCGGGAGGGAGCAGAACCTATGCATCCCTTCTGGCAGAATCGAACTGGGCCATCACCCATGCATGATGCGCATCGAGAACATCGGGTGGTGGCTCGCTCATTTCGAACGAACCGCTCTGGCCACGACTCCAGACAACGAGAGGATCTTCCTCTCCACGTGGAACAGCGCGATTCAGGTCGAGGATACGGAGGAGCCTCCCGAATTCGATGCGTTCCTGCTCGAGCCGCACGGCGTTTCCGTACACGCCCTCGGCAAGGTCACGAAACAGCTCTCGTTCCTCGGCGGTCAACCGCGCAAGTTCATGCTTGGATGGCGACGGTTCCACGGACCATCGCTCTCGATGGGATAGCAGGGTGGAGCGATCCATGAGCAGGGATCGAGCACGCGGAAATTGCGCCCGGAACTGGTCCAGGATGGCAAAGCCGTGGGTGTCCAGATCGCCCCA
The DNA here is from genome assembly GCA_029557215.1 of Fibrobacterota bacterium. Taxonomy (GTDB): domain Bacteria; phylum Fibrobacterota; class Fibrobacteria; order UBA5070; family UBA5070; genus UBA5070. The sequence goes on from JAKPQQ010000075.1 coordinate 769, forward strand.
ATAGTACAGCTCTCGCTTTCCAAGCCAGCAAGCCTTTCCCAAGCCCTCGAATCCGTATCCCGACCCGAAGATCGCGATGGATCGCTGGTGAGACGGGAAGGCCAGGAAGGTGATCTCGTTTTCCAGGACGAATACTCTGTGAACCCACTCCGGATCCCAACGTGCAAACGCATCGGCGTCCAGCTCCAGGTCGGTGGCACCACCGAACGCATCGGAAACACAGGCTGGATCGAGAATCCGGAAACGTACACGCTGCGGTTTTTCACGGAATCCGTATCGGGATTCGAAGCTCCCGGACCCCTCGCCATCGCCTGCCGCCTGGAGGACCAGGTCGAACCATGCCGAGAGGATTCCTCGATGCCGTTCGACAAACTTCGTGTCGATCCCGGGAAGATCGAGCTCGCGCAGATAGATTCCCGAACGCGGGTGCTTCCGGAACCATTCCACGACATCCAGAAGGCGCGCCCAGGTCGCATCGCTCTCCAGCATCTTCAACGGATGTCGGGCCACCCAAGGCTCGATCTCGGGGCAGCGCTTGCGCACCGCTTCCAACATCGTCAGGAAACGCTCGGCTTCCCTGGACCTGCCGATCCAGGACAATGCATGACCAAGCGACTCCACCACGACCCGGACCGGGAACTCGTTCTCGCCCAGGGAGGGGTGACGCCGTCTTTCCTTGACCACCACCAGATGAGGAGATTCT
>JAKPQQ010000123.1 GCA_029557215.1 Fibrobacterota bacterium
CCGCCGCCGCCGGCATCGACGCGGTGCTTCTGGTGGACATCCCCGCGGAGGAAGCCGAAGACCTTGACGCCGCCTGCGCCAAGCACGGGCTGGCCACCACCTTCCTGACCGCTCCCACCACGCCCGCCAAGCGGTTGGCGGCCATCGCCAGGCGCGCCCGCGGGTTCGTGTACCATGTGAGCCGCACCGGCGTGACAGGCGAGCAGTCGGAGCTGTCGGGCACTCTGGGCGCCGAGGTCCAGCTCGTGAAGGCCGCCGTGAAGCCCCCGGTGGTTGTCGGGTTCGGCCTGAGCACCCCCCAGCAGGTGCGCGAGGTCTGTGGCATCGCCGACGGCGCCGTGGTAGGATCTGCGATCGTGCGACGCACCCTCCAGGACAAACCGTTGAGCGCCATGCTCCAGGACATCCGCGAACTCGTGGTTCCCCTCGTGGAGGCGACCCGTTGAGCGCTGACCTCGCCGCGTGCCGCGTCAAGATCGACGCGATCGACCGCCAGCTCCTGGCGCTCATGAACGAACGCCAGAAGATCACGTTGGACGTGGTCCGCGCCAAGCGCGAGCAGGGGTTGCCGGTCCTGGATTCGGGCCGCGAAGAGCAGTTGCTGCGCAAGCTCGTGGAATCCAACACGGGGCCGCTTTCCGAAGAAGGAATCCGTCGGATCTGGCTTGCGATCATGGGCGAGAGCCGCATCTACCAGGCGCTTTCCGCCGATCCGGGGCAGGGACAGGCGTGAAGCTTCCGCATCGCGTCGTCGTCGTCGGGGTGGGGCTTCTGGGAGGCTCCCTCCTGGCCGCTCTCCAGGCCAGGCGCGGCCCCAAGGGCAAGGGCGTGCATCTGGCGGCGGTGTCTTCGAGCAGGACGCTCGAAGGCCTCAAGGACCGGGACTGGTGCGATTCGCTGCACGACTATTCCAGGTTGTCGGAAGCCTGCGACGAGGCCGATCTGGTGCTCCTGTGCGCGCCGCTTTCGGCCATCCACGAGCAGCTCGATTCGATCGCGTCGTTCCGCGACCACCTGGCCCCGGGCGCGATCGTGATGGACGTCGGGTCGACGAAGGCCGAAATCTGTCGCCACGGGTTCGAGTTGTTCCCCGACGAAAGCCCCCAGAGCCCCCGGTTCGTGGGCGGACACCCCATGGCGGGGTCCGAGAAATCGGGACTGGCCGCGGCCGATCCTCTGCTGTACCAGTCGGCGCTGTGGGTGCTCTGCCCTCCGCAGGACTTCGACAAGACCCGTCTGGACCCGGTGAAGGCGCTGGTGCACGCCGTGGGAGCGCGGGTGGCCATCCTTTACCCCGACCTCCACGACGCGGCGGTCGCGCGCGTGAGCCACGTCCCGCAGGTGCTGGCGTCGGTGCTCGCGGGTTGGGCCGGCTCCACCGAACGCCATTCCGAAGCCGCGCTGGCCCTGGCCGCCGGAGGGTTCCGCGACATGACGCGCCTGGCGATGTCGTCGTGGGACGTGTGGCGCGACATCGTGGCCACCAACCCGTCGCCCATCGCCGAAGGACTCCAGGATCTGTCGGAAGCCCTCGCGGTGCTGGCCGTGAAGGCGTCCAACTGGGCCACCGACCAGGCCGAGGTTTCGCGTCTGGGCGGTCCGGAAGCCATGCGTCGCTACTTCGAGGTGCTGTCGGCGGGCGAATCGGCCCGGGCCAGCCAGATCGTGCCGGGGGATCCCGACCTGGGGCGCCGCCTGCTGGATTCGGAAAAGGCCTTCCGCGAAGCGTTCGCTTCCGGACGCCGGTTCCGCGAGAAGTTCAAGATGCCGCGCAAGGGGATCGTCCACGATCTGACGGAATTCGTCGTGCGGCTGGAAGACAGCCCGGGGCAGCTCCTGGCGCTGCTGGAACCGCTTTCCAAGGCGAAGATCAACGTGCAGGACCTGGAGATCCTCAAGGTGCGCGAAGGCGAAAGCGGCACGGTGCTCCTGGGCTTCGCCACCCCCGACGAAGCCGCCCGTGCGCGCAAGCTCCTGGGGGACGACAAGTTCCTGGTGATGGACCGATGAAGCTGGAAGTCCGCCGGGGCAAACCCCTCAAGGGCGAGATCCGCCTGCCGCCGGACCGCGTCCAGGCGCAGAGCGCGGCCGTGCTCGCCATGCTCGCGCCGGGGCGCACGCTGCTGCGCGATTGGCAGTCGACCCCGGAATGGGAACATGTCCGGCAATGGCTGTCGGGAATCGGCGCGGTGGTGGCCCTCGACGCCGAAGGGCTCGTGGTGGGACCGCCGACCGATCTTCGCGAGCGTTCGTCGATCGAACTCGATCCGTTCCTGCCTCCGCTGTTCGCCGCCGGGTTCGTCGCGCTGGCGGCGGGGCTTTCGGGACCCGACAGGAATGTGGTCGTTTCCTGTCCGCAGGAGCTTTCGGAAGAGATTTCGCCTTGGCGCGAGGCCTTGCGCGAAGCCGGATGGGCATCCACCCCCTCCGAAGCCGGAGGAACGGTCCGGTGGAGCTTCAAGGGGCGCACGCCGCCGCTGCGCGCCATGGTCTGCCGCGACGGCCGCACGCGCTTCGCCTGGACCATCGCCGCCCTGGCGTCGGGAGCGGGCCTGGATTTCCAGGAGCCGCCCGGATGCCCCGATCCGCTGGAAGATTCGCTGCCTCTGTTCGGATTGGCGGTGGAATCCCCAAAACAGGAATTGTCGCTGGAAGAAGAGGAAATGCGCCGTCGCATGCAGCGCATGCGCGCCACCCCGCAGCGCAAGCTGGAAGACCGCAAGGTGCCCGCCGTGCAGGGGCTTTCTCCCGCCGACGTGCGCTTGCGCGGCGATCTGGACCTCGCCGGCTGGTGCGCGGCCACGGCCTGCCTGCGGCGCGGGACCGACGCGGTGCTCTGCGACGTCACGCTGCCGGCTTCGCGGTCGGGGTTGTTCACCTGCCTTCGCCGCATGGGCGCCGACATCGAGATCGTGCGCAAGAGCGAGGCCCGGGGCGTGCCTTCCGGCGACATCCGCATCCGCCACGGCCGCATGGTGGGGCGCAAGTTCGACGCCCAGGACGTTCCCGGGTTGGCTTCCTTCGCGCCGCTCTTGGCGGTGGCGTCGGTGGCCGCCGAGGCGGAAACGGTGCTGTCGGGACTGGGCGAGCTTCGCCGCGAAGGCCACGACCAGCTGGAGCCGCTCGCCGAAGGACTTCGCGCCTTCGGGGTGGCGGTGGGGTTGTTTCCCGACGGCGTGGTCCTGCGCGGAGAAGAACAACCCGGCACCGAAGCGGTCGACGCCAGGGGATCGGCGGAAGTGGCCCTCGCCCTGCACGCCCTGGCCTCGTGCACCCCCGGCAGGACGGAGCTTTCCGACGCCGGAGCGCTCCCGGTGGCCTGGCCGCACCTTCTGCGAGTGCTCGCCGGCGACGAGGCCTGAGGAGGTGCGCCATGGGTGAACCCATCCGTCGCCTGGGGGTGGTGGCCTTCAAGAAGGACGAACGCGTCGCCGACATCGCCTGCGAGCTGCGCGACTGGGCGCGTGCCTTGGACATCGAACTCCTGTGGCATTCCAGCATCGGGAAGGGATCGCCCGACGGCTGCAAGGCCGCGACAGATTCCGTCTTGTTGCGCAAGGCCGAAGCCATCCTTTCGATCGGGGGCGACGGCACGTTGCTTTCCGCGGCGCGTCTGGTGGACGGTCGCCCTATTCCCTTGGTGGGACTCAATTTCGGCCGGCTGGGATTTCTGGCCGATCTTTCGGGCCACGACGGGCTGGAGTCGCTCACGCGCGTCGTGCGGGGCGAACACCTGGTGGAGGAACGCACCGTGCTCGAGGCATCGGTGCGCCGCGGCCGCAAGGTGGTCCACCGCGACCGGTGCCTGAACGAATTCTTCCTGCGCGGCAAGCGGGAACTGTCCATGATCGAGATCGAGGTCGCCAACGAGAACGGCACCATCTGCGACTACTGGGCCGATGGGCTCCTGGTGGCCACACCCACCGGATCGACCGCCTATTCCCTGGCTTTGGGAGGCCCCATCGTGGAGCATTCCGTGCCTTGCGTGGTGCTGACCCCGGTCGCTCCGCACAGCCTGAACGTGCGCCCGCTGGTGCTTTCCGACCAGAGCGCGTTCGTGCTCAAGCCCCACGTGAAGGAGCAGGCGCTGTTGCTGTCCGACGGGCGCAACGAGTTCCATCTCAAGCCGGGCGACCAGGTCCTGGTCTCCAAGTCGGCCCATCCCGTGCTTCTTCTGCGCCCCGTCGACGTGTCGTTTTCCGACGCGCTGCGCCAAAAGCTGGGCTGGAGCGCGGCTCCAGGCCCTTCCAAGCACACCCGACCTCCTCGCCGGTAAAGGCGATTCCGGGCTCCGGAGGAGTCGAACCTGCATAGGGTGACTCGCCGCAACGCCAATCGCGATTTACTCTTTACGTGCCTTGTCCAATTCCATCGGCACAACGAACGAGGGGGCTTCCACTGTCTGGAACGCGCCGCTGCGGGCTTTGCACAGCGCTCTGCTCCTGGTGGGGGGCACCGACATGGCGCGCGAGTTCTGGGGAGGCCATCCGCTGGAACTCCACGACCGCGTCCTGACCGGTGTGGAGCTGCACCAGCACATCTGGAACGAACAGGCCGTCTGCCCCTTGGAATACCTGGTTCGCGTGATCGATTCGGTCGAGGCGTTCTGCCTGTACCACGAGATCGATTTCCTGCCGTTTCTGGAACAGAAGGTGTTCGGCATCCACTCGGGCACGTTCCTTTCCCCAAAGGGAGCGCTGTTCCTGATCGGACGGTTCCTTGTCCAGCTCACGCGCAGCCGCGATGTCCGGCAGACCGTCCTGGAGCTGGTCGAGCCCGTGGGGAATCTGATCTCGCCCATGACCGTGGAGCGATTGGTGTCGGTGTCGGAAGATGGCGGTACCAAGACCGCCTGGGTGCTGCACATCCACGACCCCTCGCGGCGCGGACGGATTCCGGGCTACGACGCCCAGAGCTGGCTCGGGATGCAATTGCGGCACTCTCCCAGCCGCATCGACGCCCCCTCCATGGACGAGGTCGACTGCCTTTGCGAAGTGCGCGATCTGGGCGAGGTGCTCGAGGCGGTGCCGCGCGGCTTGCATCCTTTGCGCATCGGCGGCGAATGGATGCTCAACGGCGAGGTCGTCGCCCGGCCCACCACCTTCTTCGCATGGCTCGCCGAACACGGCATCCGGCCCGATTCGCTTCCCGAGGTGCCCGACCATCCGGTGGAACTCGCGATCAAGGACATCCATTGTCCCGTGCGGCGTCGATTGGTCGTGCGATCGGGTTCCATCCTCGGCGCCAAGTGCTACCTGTTGCGCGCCAGGTGGGTCCAGAAACCCTTTTCCGAAGGCGTCGTGGAGTCGGGGCTCTCGCGTCTGATCCGCGATGTCATGGGCGAAGAGGGCCCTTCGGAGCTGGATCGCGCGTCGGCCCTGCACGAACAGCTTCTGCTGCAGTACAAGCAGCGCCTGCAGTTCGTGTTCCATCGCCAGGACGAAACGATTTCCTGCAACGGCGAGCATCTGCTGCGCGGCGTTCCCGCCAAGATCCTGCAGAAGGTTCTCATGTCCCACACCGTGACGGGGCGCACGTGCTTCGAGCACCGGGAATTTCGCCGGGACCCGGATCTTCACCTGGATCCGGTCAATCCAAATCTGGAAAGCCGCATCCGCATCTTGTCGGATCGACTGGAAGAACGACTCGAGGGGATCCGCATCGTCAAGAGCGGGCGGGGGCGATTCGAACTGGAGACTCAACTTATGGTCGAGTTTTCCGAGCAATGACTTCATAACTTAAGTGAATCTTAAGTTTGTCTTAAGTTGTTGGCGCCGTAACTTATAAACACAAGTTACCACCGCCAGTTCCCAGCGAGCGGGCTGGCTGGCCTCCGTAAAAAGGGGTCAGCCAGCTTTTTTTTTCGCTTCCGGCGCGAAACACCAAAACTCACCAAGCCAGTTTCTCTTCCTCCCGTGTCGTTGTGGAAACTGAATTGTTGCATTCCCTCCCAGGTGAAGCAAGGGAAATGGCTTCGCGGAGGAATTCGGCGAATCGGGTGCGTGTTCATTTCGCATGCGTTCCGGGGGTGGTGATCCTTCCAATCAGCCTTTGGGCGACCAAGGCTCCGTTGGATTGCTACAATCTGGATGCTTATGCTCATTCCCAAAAATCCGCTCCGGCAGCTGTTCATGGGCGTTTGGCTGTTGGCATTCGCGGGGTGCGAGTTTCGTCCGGTCAGTTCGGGCCTGGAGGCTCGCGCCGAGCCCTACGTGATCGAACAATCCACCTCGGGTTGGCGATTGAAGACCGAACTTCCCGTCACGCCCGGTTCCCTGGGCATCGGATTGTACAGCCATTCCGGAACGGAATACGCGCTGCCCCAACCTCCTGAAGGCGAATCTGGAAAAGGACGTTGGGTGCGCAGGAACACCTGGTACTATCCGCAGTCGTGGGGAGCCTTCGAGGAATATTGGTTCGGTTGGATGCTCCTGGACATCTACTCGGTCGACCGTTCGCGCCATGTGTCGCCGCTGTCCACCCAGGCCAGCGGAACCGGTGGCCTGTTCGAGTCCTTCGCCTCCGACCATTTCACGGCCTACTACCCGCCGGAATACTTCGATCAACTCCAGGATTTCCTGCAGGGCACCGCGTCGGATTCCGTGTTCGGACTCTTTTTCCGGCCTTGGCCCCGCGACACCCTCGTGGCTTCGCGCGTCGATCCCGGTTCGGCCGCCTGGCACGCCGGGGTGCGCGACGGCGATCGCCTGCTTCGGTTCGACGGACGCTGGGCCGCGACCTCCCTGGGGTATCTGAGGGATTCCACCCGCGGGAAGTCCGTCGCATTCGAGGTCAGACGGCCGTCGAGCGGCCTGGTTTCCAACTACGCCATCCGGCGTTCGGCCCACGTCATGCCGACGCTCTATTCCGACACCCTCCCGGGAGCGGTCGGGTACGTGTCCATCAGTCAATTCGTGTCGACCGACGGGATCGCCACCGACGATCTGTTCCGGAGCGCCGCGATCTGGCTGGAAGCCAACTCCAGGGGCCCCTGGATCCTGGACCTGAGGGCCAACGGTGGCGGAGCGATCGCGGCCGCCGAGCGGATCGCCAGCATGCTGGTCCCCTCGGGCGCCGATCTGGTGCGCTACCGCGAGCGGTTCCTGGATCCCGCCACGCTCGCCGGCTACGAATCCATGGACACCGCGCGCGCCTCCGACAGCGTGGACCGGCGTCTGACCGGACGAAGCATCGTCGTGCTGCAGGACAGCAACACCGCCAGCGCGTCGGAAATCGTCATCTCCGCGCTTCGCGAGAATCTCGGCGCTTCGGTCCGCGCGCTGGGCGACACGTCCTACGGGAAGGGGATCGGGCAGATCTACGTGTCGACCCCGTTGAACGGATTCATGGCCATCACCTGCATGCACATCGATCCGTTGCGCGAACCGGCGTACCACCTGGTGGGAATCCGGCCCGACGACATCCTTCCCTACGGGGATTCGACGATCGCCAAGGCCTGGGAGATCTCCTTGGCCGGGGCGGGCCGGAAAATGGCCTCCATGGCCGCGGAGCGTCCCGGGTTCGACGCCATGGCGTGGAACCGGACGGAACTTCGCAAGAGCGGTGCCCCGCCCCTTTGGCCCGCGACATCGCGGCGGCCGTACCCGATCCGCTGACCGTCGCGGGAGCCCGGGGAGCGCCTCAGGGCTTGCGGACGGGAAACCCGTCGACGCCCTTGGCGCGCAGGGCTTCCAGCGCGTCTTCGGCGGCTTCCTTGGTGGGGTAGGAACCGTAGCGCAGGCGGTTCACCGGGCCTTCGCTCGAGATTTCCAGCTTTCCGGCGCCGAGCACCTTCTCCAGGCGCTTCTGTTCGGACTTCGCGGCTTCGAACGAAGACAGCGCCGCGAGCTGGATCTGCCACGTTCCCGCGGCGGCGGGCACCGCGGCCGGTTCCGGCGCCGGGACGGATCTTGTCGATTCCGGCGCGGCCGGCGCGGCCACCACGGGGCTCGACGGCGCAGGCCGCCACGGATGGGCGTCCAGATCCTCCTTGACCTGGGTGGGGGAGAAGGCTGCGAACAGCCCGGCGATGGCGACGGAGGCGATGGGCATTGGCATGTCCCGCGGAAAGTTACTGTTTGTCGATGGCGATGAAACCCATCTTCATCACTTGGCAGGACGGAAGCGAGCGTCCACGGGTGCTGCGCATCCCCTTGTGGATCGTGGCGGCGCCGCCCCTGGTGGTGGTGGCGTTGGCCATGGCGTTGCGGGTCGTCTGGGACAGTCCGTGGTCGCCGCGCACGCTTCGGGAACGGATGGAGCTTTCCCAGTCGCGCAACGAACGGGTCCAGGCCGAGCTCGAGCGCGGCGAAGCGGGGTTGTCCGAGGCCCGCAAGGCGATTCGGCTGGAACGCGCGGAGCTGGAGAGGTTGCGCGGATTGGCGGGGCAGCGCGCGTCGTCGCGCGATTCCGCCGGCAGGACGTCGGGGATCTTCGTGCGCGATTCGGTGCCCGACGTGGGGCGCCTCCTGTCGCAGGCGCGTTCGATCAGGCAGGGCTACGACCAGATGATCGACTGGTTCCAGCGCCACCCCGCGGAAGTCGGACGGATTCCGACCATCCGTCCGGTGCACGCCGACCGCGCGCTGGTGGGGGATTTCGGGGCGCAGACCGATCCGTTCACGGGGCAGTCCATGGATTACCCCGGCGCCACCTGGGCGGTGCCGGCGGGGACTCCCGTCTGGGCCACCGGCGCCGGAACCGTGGTCGCGACGGGCGATCTTCCCCGCTGGGGAAAGCATGTCAAGATCCGCCACGACGAGCGGGTCATCACCTTCTACGCCCACCTTTCGCGGGTGGATGCCAAGGAAGGCGAATCGGTGGGGCGCGGGCAGGTGATCGGGCTTTCCGGCCAGAGCGGAAAGGTGATCGCGCCGGCGGTGTTCTACGCGGTGTTCCTGGACGGAAAGGCGATCGACCCCCACGACTTCCTGCTCCCCGAAGCGCGTTCCGCGCAGGCGGATGACGGAATCTGACCTAAAGCCGCCCTTGCATGGTCAGGCGCATGACGGCGGCCTGCCCGAAGGGTCCCAGGCCCCAGATCGCGATGGAGGCGATTCCCGCGAACAGCACGGCGCGCAGGACGGGTCCCCACCATTTCCGGCCCGAGCCCTGGTCCCAGAACAGGCACACGGTCTCGAAGGCCAGGCCGCACAGCCCCAGGACCACGGTCAGGCCGCCGGCGATCCAGAATCCCGATCCCTGCGCGAATCCGGGGTCCTGCCAGCGCGCCCACGCGAACGTCCCGCAGGCGAGAGCTTGCAACCCGAGCAGATAGATGCCTCCGAAAGTCCAGAACACGGGAACATTCTACCACTTCCCGCCAGAAGCCGGGGATCGGTGGGTTCGCCTCGGGACGGCCCGACCGGTCAGAGCGGACTCGACCTGGAAAGCACGATCCGGAACCGGGATCCCTGGCCCGGGGCGCTTCGGACCTCGGCATGGCCGCCGTGCGAGCGCGCCGTCTCCTGGACGATCGCAAGCCCCAGGCCGGTGCCTCCAAGGTCCCTGGAGCGGCCGTGGTCCACGCGGTAGAACCGTTCGAAGAGGTGCTGCTGGGCCTCCAGCGGGATGCCGAGGCCGCGATCGGCGACGGAAATCGCCCAGTTGGATCCGTCCACGGCTTCCACGGCGACGCGCACCTTGCCCGCGTCGGGGGAATAGCGCACGGCGTTGGCCAGAAGGTTGATCACGGCCCGGACCAGCTGCCCCCTGAATCCAGGGACCGTCGCCTCCGGAGCGCCCTGGAACTCGATTTCCAGCCGCTTCTTCGAGGCTTCGGCCTCCAAGGCCGAGATGGCTTCGGAGCAGACGTCGTCGAGCCGCACCGAGGGGCGGTCGCGGGTGTTCGTTTCCGCGATCCGGCCCAGATCCAGGAGGTCCCGCACGACCTCCTCCAGGTGCCGGGTCCCCTGGATCACGCGATCCAGGGCTTTGCGACGGAATTCGTCCTCCTCGTCGTCCAGGAGGGTCTCGGTCCATCCCCGGATCGACGTCAGCGGGGTCTTGAATTCGTGGGACGCGTCCGACACCAGCCGGTTCTGCAGGCGCTCCGCCCGGCGCTGGGCGGTCACGTCGCGCAGCGAGACCAGCCATCCGGCTCCGTCGGCGTCGGCGGGCACCGGCCACACGCGGGTCGTGAAGACCGCGTCGTCGCGCTGGACGTCGAAGCTCGACGCGTCGGAACGCGCCACGGCCTTGCGGAGGTCGTCCAGGAACACGAGGTCGCGCACCAGCGAGACCAGCGGACGTCCGCGCACGGTCGCCTTGGCCTGGCGCAACCCCAGCGCGCGCGCGGCCGGGGCGTTGCACACCAGCACCCGCAGGCGTCCGTCCAGCAGCAGCACGCCTTCGGAAAGCGAATCCAGAAGCCGCGCGAGCCGGCGTTCCTCCCATCTCGACAGGATCCGTCTTCTGCGCAGGTCGGACCCCAGCGAGGCCACCAGGCTGGCCTCCTCGCCGGAAGTCCCCGGTGGAGGCGGGGGCAGGGTGCGTCCCAGGTCGGCGGCCCTGGCCACCTCCACGAGGTAGGTCGCGCGGCGCTTTTCGCGGCGCAGGAATCCGGCCAGCAGCGCCAGCGGGAGCAGGGTGCCGGCCACCGCGGCGCCCAGTCCCAGGGCCCAGGCCGAGCGAGGGAACGAGATGCTCGAGAGCGATCGCCGCATCCGCAGGACGCGCGAACCGGAAATCGTCTTTTCCGAAACGATGTGCTCGTCGCCGTCGGGCGCCAGATGGAACGACGACGGCGCGTCGCCTTCGGGCAGCAGACGGAGGCTGTCGGGGACGATCTCCAGCGCGTGCCCGGGGCGGGAGGCCAGCGACGCGATCTCGGGCGATTCGAGGCCGCAAGGGCGGCCCAGGCGAAGTTCGCGCAGTTCCAGCGACCTCGCGGCGATCGTGGTTTCCAGGTCCAGGGTCGCCGCAGCGCGATCGACCAGATTGTCGTGCCACCCGAGGAACACGAAGGTGGCGGCGATGCTCCAGCCGGCCGCCAGGACCATGGCTCCGGCCGCCAGCGGATGGATCCTGGGCTTCACGACGCGACCACCGAGATCCGCGAAAACGGCAGCGGGATGCGCATCCTCGACCAATCGCCCAGCCGCAGGTGGCGACCGTACCGGAATTCGAGTCTCACCAGCTTGGCTCCGCAGCGACGGGCCAGCCATGCGGGACCGGGCTTGGCCACGCCTTCGGGGCCGCGCGGACCGTCCCAGGTGGTGGCCACCGAACCACCCGACCGAAGGACGTCGACCAGGGCCTTGGCGCCACCCACGGCCCCGGCGGAGTCGGAGCCCCGGGCGAACCGCATCTTCCGTCCGGACAGGACCTCGACCAGAAAATGTCCATCCTTGCTGCGGGACACCAGGCTCGTGACTTCCATGCTGCCCAGGAACGCACCGGCCGCCGGGACGTCGCGATGCCACACGCAATAAATGGACGGCCCCTGCGGGAGCCGGAGACGGTTTTCCCAGCGCAGGCTGGAAAGCCATGCCCGGGTGGTCCAAACCGCGATCTTCCGTCCAAGCGCCATTGGTCGGAAAGGTAGCGGATGCGTATCGTGCTTGCACGATGCCGGAATTGCCAGAAGTCGAAACGGTCCGCTCGGGATTGGCCGAGCGCATGGTGGGCGAGGTCCTGGAGTCCGTGGAAGTCCGCCATCCCGGCGTGCTCGAAGGCTGCACGGCCCGGGACTTGGCGGGCTTGGCCGGGTCCCGCGTGGCGGCGGTGGAGCGTCGCGCCAAGTACCTCCTGATCCGGCTGGGCGACGGCGATCGGCGTTCCACGCTGGTGGTGCACCTGGGAATGACCGGCCAGCTCACCTGGAAGGCCGCCGACGAGCCCACCACCGACGTCTTCAAGCGCCTGGTCTCGGGATACCGCAAGTCGGTGGGAGCCCACGGAGTCGATTCGCACACCCATCTCGTGGCGAAATCCGAGTCGGGGGGATCGCTCCTGTTCCGCGATCCGCGGCGGTTCGGGCGCGTGCTGCTGCTCGGGGCGGTCGCCGACGAATCCTGTCCGCGACTTTCGCGGCTGGGTCCCGACGCCTGGAGGGCCGATCCGGCGGCGATGGCGTCCATCCTTCTCGCGCGTTGCGGCCGGAGGTCGGTCAAGGCCGTGCTGCTGGACCAGACCGTGCTGGCGGGAATCGGGAACATCTACGCCGACGAATCCTGCTTCGCGGCCAAGATCCGTCCCGACCGGATCCTGTCGGGGGTTTCCCGCGCCAGGCTGGCCGTCCTGGCCCGCTCGATCGACCGCGTCCTGGACAAGGGGGTGCGCAACGCGGGCACCAGCTTCCGGGATTTCGTCGGGTCCGACGGCGAAGAAGGCTCCAACCAGGAAGACCTGTTCGTGTACGGTCGGGCCGGTCTTCCCTGCCGTGTCTGCCGCACGCGACTTCGCGTCGCGACGGTGGCCCAGCGCACCACGGTGTGGTGTCCCCGGTGCCAAACCTGATCGCGACGTATCTTTTGCACCAAGGTGCACAATCTCGCTTTCCTAGCCACGCGCGTTTCGTTGGAACCCGGGAAGACCCTCCGCCTGGGGCGCGACCGTACCAACGACATCGCCGTTTCCGATCCGCACATCTCGCGGTTCCACGCCATCCTGCGCGTCCTGCCCGACGGGGCCTTGTACGTGGCCGACAACCAGTCGGTGAACGGGATCTTCTGCGGCGACGAGCGCGTGCCCTTCGCCGTGCTGCGACCCGGACAGGAATTCCTCCTGGGGATGGTCGGCTTCCGGTACGAATGAAGCTCCTCGATTCCCTCCTTCCCCTTGGACGGTTCGACGACACCGAACCCACCGCGGTGCGCTGGGCCTGGTCGGGTTCGGGGTTCGCCGTGGTCGTGTCCGGAACCTCGTTGCGGGCCCGGGTCGCCGGTTCGCGGTCCTGGCTGAACGTGCGCGTCGGCACGGGCGACGCCCGGGTGCTGGAGCTGGCGCCCGATCGCGAGTGGGTGGATCTGGCCTCGGGGCTTCCCCGTGGCGAACACGAAATCCGCGTGGAACTGCGGACCGAACCGCTGGTGGGGGAGCTGGTGCTTTCGGGTCTGGAAACCGACGGACGGATCCTGGCACCGCCGCCGCGCCGCGGACTCCGGATCGAATTCGTGGGCGATTCCATCACCTGCGGCTACGGCAACCTCGCTCCGGACGAATCCCACTCCTTCGATCCTGCCACCGAGGACTTTTCCCGCTCCTGGGCCGGACTGACGGGGCGGCGGCTGGGTGCCGATGTCCATTGCGTCGCCTGGTCGGGCCTGGGGCTGGTCCGCAATTTCGATCTCGAGCCCGCACCGACCCTGATCGAGCGCTACCGCTACGCCAATCCTGTTTCCAGGGTCGATTGGGAGTTCGGCCGTTGGCTCCCCCAGGTGGTGGTGGTCAATCTGGGTTCCAACGACTTCTTCCGGTATCCACCGCCAGACGCCGAACGGTTCAGGTCCACCCTGGCGCGGTTCGTGTCCGATCGCCTGCAGGGCGATGCCGGGACCAAGGTCGTGCTCGTCGACGGTCCGCTCCTGAAGGACGGGGTTCCGCTCGACGAATCCGGGCGCGGCCAGCCTTCGCTGTCCTTGGTCCGCGGGCATCTTGACGCGGTGGCGGATTCCTTCGATCCCGCCGCGGTGTTCCGGCTCTCCTTGACTCCGGCGCATCCCGACCGCGGCTACGGCGCCGATTGGCACCCGAACCTGGCCCAGCATCGGCTGAACGCCGACGAGCTCGTCCAATTCCTGGTCGGAAGGGGGCTGGCGGAGCGAACCGGACCGGGTTGACGGAATCCGTCACACAAGGATCCCGGGGGCTACTCCCAGTATTCGACGATCGCCCAGTGGTCGGGCGGAACGGGTCCGCCGCTCAGGTTGAGCGGCGCGAAGCCGCACGAATACAACGTGAGCACGGAGGGCAGCGGCGCGGCGGGCCGCACCACGCATCGGTCGTAGACGGAATCCGGGATCGTCTGGGCCACGTGGCTGGCGATCCGGTTGGGGGCCGATCCCGAATGGTTCCAGCCTTCGATCACGAACCGTTCCCGCTCCGGAAGGCTCGGAAGCTCCTGCACCAGGGGGCTTCCGGGCTTCAGGATCCCCTTGAAGATCGCGGTGTCTGCGTCCCACCAGAGCCTGGCCTCGCCCAAGGGCAGGGTGTCGTTCTGGATTCCCAGCAGCCGGAACCGGTGTCGCGGCGTGCCCGCGATCCGGACCATGGCGTAGACGTCGGGCGAGCGGGGCGTCGCGGCGCCGACCCTGGAGGCCGCGGTCGTCGGGCTCGGGCACGAAACCAGCCTGTTGGGGGTGTCGCGGTCGGACACGCGGTTCAGACAGGAATCGGCCAGCGGCAGGCTCGCGGTGGCGACGCGCAGACGCACGTCCAGCGAGTCCGGAGGCGACGTGACGGTCCAGGCCTCCACCAGATAGGTGCCGGAATCCGGCGGAAGCGTGACGATGCCCGACGAATCCACGAGCAGACCCCGGGATTCCAGGGTGGTGGAATCCGGCTCGTGCGACACGATGTCCCACAGCCGCCATTGCCTTGCGAAGATGCGCGCCGACATTCCGCCGGGTTGGCTCGTATCGGTCCTGGAATCGGTGGATTTCACCACGTAGATCTGGATCGGGGACGGCAGTTCGGTTCCGCCGCCCACGTTGGGATCCATTCCGCAGCCGGCGAGCATCGCCGCGGCGACAAGGAGCGAACCGATTCGTTCAGCCATTGCGGGAACGATACCTTTCCAGGCTCGAGCTCAGGGGAAACATCTGCAGGTTGACCTGGACGACCTGGTCGGCGGGATCCTCGTCGGTGGCCGTTTCGGCGAGGATTTCCCGTCGGGTGCGATCCAGGATTTCGCGGACCCGGGACAGTCGGCGGCGGCTGACGGAAACCGTCACGGATGAGATGTGGGTCTCGGGGCCTTCGGGCCGGGACAGACGATCCTGCGCCAACAGGATCATCTGGCGCTTGAGCGAACGGATGGTCTCCGGGGCGATGTCGCCCGGCGTGAGACGGGGGAACGAATAGTCGAACCGACCGTCGGGACGCTTCTTGACCAGTTCGAGCCGTTCCAGCAGCGCAAGCGATTGCTTGACTTCTTCCGGTCGGGCGGGCGGGTCCAGGAACCGCGCCATGGCTTCCGGGGATTCCAGGCCGGAAAACACCGCGATTTCCCGCAGCGCGACGTTCAACCAGTTCGAGAAGTATTCCGACTGCGTGCCCGACACCCGCTCGATGGCGCGCGAGGCCTGCAGACGCAACAGTTCCGTCAACAGATCCCGACGCTTGTCGACATGGGTTTCCTGGCTGTAGCGGACCAGGATCTGGAAGTAGGTGGCGGCCTCGCCCGCGAGACCCAGGGCGGGCAGGCACTTTTCCGCCGAATCTTCCGAAAGGTTCCGGCGGCCTTGGATCACTTCGGAGAGGAACGCGTGCGAGGCGAATCCCGCCTTTTTGGCGAAGGTCCGGTAGGAAAACGCCTTGGAAAGGACGCGTTTTGCCTCGAACCATTCCCTCAGGTAGTCCCGGTGGTCCAGGTAGGCGAAGACCTCCGGCAAGCTTGCCGGTTTGGCCAAGGCGGCATCCGATGTGTGTTCCTTGCTCATCCTGCTTCCAAGGTAGCGCGGCGCGGCCGGAGAATGCACCAGGCCCGGAGTCGATTCGGCGATTCCCGTACTCGGTCGGGGAACGATGCACCCAAGAGGGATCCAAGTCGCCATCGCGGATGTGATTTTTGGGGGCGAGATGGAACGGATGGAAACCGCGCGGTTGGACTCCGATGGTGTACGGCATTTCATCGGAATCTCAGGATCGTGTGGCAGATGGCCGCCACGTGAATGCAGCTTTGAAACATGGGGGTCGCTTCCTGCCTGAAAGCGGATCCTTTCCGTTGCTTGCGCGAAAATGGAAGCCTCGATTCCTGGCTAAGCAGTTTCTTTCTTCTATGAGCGTCAGCGTTGATCCGTTCATGTTTTGGGGAGGTTGGAGAAATGTCGGGTTCGTTTCCGGTCGTCGTCGTGGGATTGGGCAACATGGGGGCCGCTTTGGCTCGGAGTCTTCGCCGCGCCCATCCCGAAGGCAAGATCCTGGGCGTCGACCCGGATTCGGCTCGATTGGAAATGCTCCGATCCGAAGGCATCCTGGAGCCGGCGCCCGCCGACTGGAAACTGGAGTCCGGTACGTTGGTGTTGGCGGTCAAGCCCCAGATCCTGGAATCGGCCGCGACGGATCTGCGACCGCGGCTGGGCAAAGGCGCCGTGGTGGTTTCCATCCTGGCGGGGGTTCCGTTGTCCCGATTGAGATCCGCCATGGCTTCCGACCGCGTGGTCCGGACCATGCCCAATCTCCCTTTGACGGTCGGTGCCGGCGCCACCGCCATGGCGATCGACGGGTGCGAACCCGAGGTCGTGGGGCAGGCGCGGCAGATCCTGGCCCCTACCGGGGAAGTCGTGGAAGTCCTGGAATCGCAGCTGGACGCCGTCACGGGGTTGTCGGGTTCGGGGCCGGCCTACGTGCTCAAGTTCCTGATGTCCCTGGAAGACGGCGGCGTGCTGGCGGGGTTGCCCCGAGGTGTCGCACGGAAATTGGCAAACGCCACCGTCGCAGGCACGCTTCGCATGGTGCTGGAATCGGGAATCGAGCCGGACGTTCTTCGCGGGCAGGTGACATCTCCCGGGGGGACAACGATCTACGGCCTGAACGCGATGGAAAAGGGCGGGTTTTCCGCCAGCGTGATGGATGCTGTTTTATCAGCGACAATGCGGTCGAAGGAACTTGGTAAGGCATGAACGAGTTGCTACCAATCCATAATCGCGCAGCGGACCAGGAGTCCCTCCCATAATTTTGTCAATGTCGGGGTGGATCTCGCCGAGGAGATTGCAATGAGTTCTCAACCAGGAAATGTCAAGCGGCATCGCTGGGCGATCTTCGGATCCGCCGTTTTTGGCCTGTTGCTTCTGGCTTCGCCCGGGCATTCCCGACGCATCGTCTGCCAGGCGACCACCACGGCCACCCTGCAGGCGTGCATCCACACGGCCCAGGCTGTCGGTTCCAGCAACGACACCGACACCGTCTGGGTCAAGGTCGCGCCCGGGCAATACGCGGGAAGCCAGATCCGGATCAACCGTCGCAAGAACCTCGTGATCGAAGGCGACACCACCGCCACGGAAGCCACCCAGCCCCAGATCATCTTCCAGGACCGCCAGCGGGTGAACACCGATACCCTCGCCTCGCTGCGCGCCGACACATCGGCCGCGGGCACCTACGGCCAGAACAACGGCACGGTCTGGATCCACGAATCCGACAACATCACCCTCATGGGTCTCTTGATCGACGGCAACAGCAGCCTGGTGTCCCGCACCAACACCGCCGGCCGCATCTTCGCCTACGCCGCCACCTTGGGCAAGAGCGCCCCGGTGGAAATCCGTGGCAATGTCGGGGTGAACATCCTGCTTTCGCGCAACGTCAAGCTTCGCTACCTGTCGGTCACCAACACCTGGAACGGGATTTCCGTCATTTCCCCCAACTTGGGCGGCGCGTTCGCGTTTCCCGATCCCAACGATCCGGTGGCCGAGCTCGTGGCCACCTTGCCCACCAGCCGAGCGGGCTTGTACGGGAACCACCTGATCGAACGCTGCCGTATCCACGACAACGTGTTCGGCATGCTGTTCCAACGCGATTGGGACCTGTCTTCGGTGGTCCGCAACAACCTGT